>NZ_OY776488.1:2854513-3186770 GCF_963675635.1 uncultured Pseudodesulfovibrio sp.
CTGCTTCTCAGTAGCTTTGTCCACGCCGGACGACGGCACAAAGGTGTCGACCTTGGCTGTGGTTGCGGAGTTATCGGCATAGGGCTGGTCCTTCGTCAGCCTGGGATTTCCATTATAGGTGTTGATCTAAATGTAGACAGCGTAAGGGCTGCTGAAGAGAACAGAACCAACCTCCACCTTATCGATAAGTTGACGTTTGAACAGGGGGACGTCGCAGAGTGGCGACCGAAATCCGTGGTGGATTTCGTGGTATCCAATCCTCCATATCGTGAGCTTGGTAAGGGTAGATCAAGCCAAGGGGCCGGTCGTGAGGCCGCTCGGTTTGAAGCGCGTGGAACGTTCGCCGCTTTTGCCCGGTGTGCAGCCCTTGCCCTCAAGACGCGGGGGAAATTTTCCTTTGTCCATTTGCCAGAGCGTTTGCCAGAACTCATGGTTGATCTGGCCGAGGTCAGTCTGGTTCCCAAGCGTATGCGACTTGTTCATGGTCGTGCAGGTGAGAATGCCAAGATAGTACTTATGGAAACCATGATGGCTGGTGGACGTGGGCTTATGGTGGAGCCTCCATTGATATTACATGAAGGAAAAGGGCGAGAGACGCGTTTTACGCGGGAAGCCGTGACATTCTGTCCATATCTCGCCTGTAACATGAAGGACAGACACGATGGCTGACAGTATCGAAAAACGGGTGAATGCGCTGTTTTCCGGCGATCAGTTTCTCTGCGCGGAAACCGTAGTGAAAATGCTTGCCGAAGCCGGCGGCAGGGACTCGAAAGACATCGTGCCTATGGCGACGGGGCTTTGCAGCGGCATGAGCCGTACCTGTGGGCCGTGTGGGGCTGTGACCGGCGCGGTCATGGGATTCGGCCTGTATGCCGGGCGGCAGGAGCCCGGTGCAGATCTGGATCCTGTTTATGCCATGATTCAGGAATTCAGAGATGTATTTAGTGAGAAATTCAAGAGTATCAATTGTTTTGACTTGATCGGATGTGATTTTTCCACACAGGAAGGACAGGATCGTTACAAGCGTCTGGGACTGCGATCCACGTGTGTCGAACTGGTCCTTTTCGCCGTTATAACCAGCCTTTCCATCCTGAGGGAACACGGCTATCTTGAACCGTTAGAAGATTTGATGGCATCACGACTGGGACCATGCGGCTTGATGTGCGGTAAATGCGTGGCGTATGCCGGTGGGCCTGTCCATGAATTGAGTAGAGCATTGAAAGAGCAGCTCGGTGATAATTTTGGCGAATATGCCAGACGGTTTGAGGTCGTCGATCCGGTTTTTGCACAGTACCAACCGTTTTCCGAGTTGCTGGAATGTTTCGCTTCCGGTCCATGTTCCGGGTGTCGGGAGTCAGGGTGTCTGTTCAAAGCGTGTGCTGTCCCTGCATGTGCGCGAAAGCACGGCGTCTCATATTGTTATGAGTGTGAGAAGTTCCCGTGTGAAGAGCATGGAATGCCGGAGCGACTGGCGCAGATATGGCGAACAAACAACGAGCGGATACGAGAGAACGGCGTGGAAGAGTATTTCAATAGCATAAAAGATAAGCCAAGATATCCATAGAGAATGATTAAAAAAATCATAATCAATAACTTTATGGCTCATGAGCACACCGAGTTGGAACTTGGCAGTGGCCTGACCATTCTGACCGGCGGTAACAACACTGGAAAATCCGCTGTGGTGGAGGCGTTGCGCTGTCTGGCGACCAACCCCGTGCCGAGTCACAATATCCGCCATGGCGCCAAAGAAGCCCGTGTCTGTGTAGAGTTGGACGATGGTACCAGAGTCGTCTGGGTTCGCAAGAAACGGTCCTCAGGGTATGAGTTGTGGAAACCCGGTGCCGAAGAACCTGAAGAGTATTGGAAGTTCGGAAGAACGCCGCCTGACGATATCCGCGCCGCACTAAGGCTGGATCTGGTGGAGCTTGAATCCGGTGACCCCGTCGATATTCATGTGGGCAATCAGCGGGAACCCGTATTCCTGCTCAACAAGCCTGCGAGTAATGCCGCTGCTTTTTTCGCCGCATCCACGGAAAGCGCCCATCTTTTAGCCATGCAGAATCTTCTCAAGCGGCAAACCACGGATGCCAAACGACAGGCGCGTGATCTGGAAGGGCAAGTCGAGCGTATCGAAGGCGTCATTGACCGCTTGGCCCCCCTGCCGGACATTGAATTGCAGGTTTCGGCGGCTCGTGAACTGGAAAAAAGCGCAATCGTTTTTGAAAAAACCATTCCGGCGCTGGAGTCTGTGCTTGAAAAGCATCAGGGGCTGGTTGCAACACTCCATGAAAAAAGTGAATGTCGTGCAGCACTCGATGTGATTGTTGAACCGCCGAAAATCAACGATGTCAAACCATTGAGTGACATGATTCAATCCATGGAGACCGTTGAAAAACGGTTGTCCAAAGCCGTTAACGGCATAAATGCGCTGAAGGGGTTGGGACAACCGGATGTTCTTGAAGACACGGGAAAACTCGCAACTCTGGTGAGAAGTCTTGATTCAGTGCAAAACACCTTGTGGAAGACTGAAGTTCAGACAGCGTGTTTTGCGAAGATTGAACCACTTCCCCTTCTCAAAAAAACGAGCGATTTATCTGCATTCATTGATGAATTACTCTCAGTACAATATCGTTATTCCCGTGTTACTCGTTGGGACAACGTATTGCAGAAGATTGTGGAGCCGCCGCCCGTAGAGTCGACGGATGCGCTGAACGATACCCTGTCTGCCATGCATAACCTGACATCGAGAATGACTTCTGCCACTGAAGGGATGTCTGACTTGCAGAACAGGTTGAAGGAGCTTGAAGAAACAGTGGAAGAGCGCATTAATGAGCTGGGATGCTGCCCTACCTGTGGCGGTAAGATGACAACCGCAACATTCATTGATCAAGGGTGCCGACATGACAGTTGAGCACATCCATGGTGCGGGGCTGTTCTTCGTCGCAGATCCCCATTTGGCGGACCATCCTCCGGGTCAGCGCCTTGATGGTTATCTCGATCAGATCATGAACAAGCTTGAAGCCTGTCTGGATCGGGCGGAAGTCCTTGGCATGGTTCCGGTCATTCTGGGCGACCTGTTTCACTGGCCTCGTGACAACTCCAACAAGATGCTTGTGGAACTGATTCGCATTTTCGGGGCAAGGACAGGTGAATCGGCGGTCTGGGTACTTGTCGGGAACCATGATAAATATCAGTCCCGGTTCACGGAAGATGTGACTCTTGCCGTTTTGGAGGCAGCCGGAGTGGTCAGGCTTATGAAGGAAAGCGGCCCGCAGTTCATATTGGAGACCGGCAAGGAACATGTTTTGGTTGGTGCCAGTCCGGACGGAACGCCACTTCCAAAGAACTACGACCATAAGCCTGACGACCCGGATACGGTCATCTGGCTTACACATCACAATATCCAGTTCCCCGAGTTCATCGACAGAGCCTATACTATCAAGGAACTTCCCGGGATAGACTGGTTGGTGAACGGACATATCCATCGACCGCAGACCACCATTACCAAGGGTCAGACGACTTGGGCCAACCCCGGCAATATTACCCGGTTGACCTTTACCCGTCGTTCCATGGAGCGGGACCCTGCTGCTGCAATCTGGACGCCTGGCTGCGAAGAACTGGAAAAATGGGTCGTTCCGTTTGAGCCGTTTGACGTGGTCTTTCCAGATCAGGAACTGCCTGCCGAAGAGCATGAAGTCGAAGGTGAATCCAAGTTTATCAGTGGGCTGGAGAGGCTCGCGTGGCAGCGAACCCATGAGGGGATCGGGCTGAAGCAATTTCTTGAAGAAAACCTGAGTACACAGACCCCGGAGGGTAAGCTCATCTGGGAACTTTACGAGGAGGTCATACACAGTGATTAACAACCTCAACCAAACAGGGACAAACAGAGATTCCACAGTGGAGCAGGAGCTCAACGAACTGCGGCATCACTATGAGCAACTGCGTGACCGGAAGGTGCGCACCGAACAGGACGTGGCCAACCTGACGGCCCAACTGGAGACGTTGAAGCAGCAGGCCATGGCTGAGTACGGCACCAGCGACATCAAGGAACTCCAAACGCTGTTGGAAGAAAAACGCCTGCAAAACGAAGAAGTTGTCGCGAAGTACCGTCAGCATATCCAACAAATACATGCTGATCTTGCGAGTGTGGAAAATGCAGTGGAGGGCGGCAGGTAGTGCCCTTTGAACAGGCCATGAACGAATTGCGAACCGCAGAACGCCGTCTGGACAGGTTGTCGGCCTTGGCTGAAACCCTGCATGGCGAGCACGGTCGTGTGCGTGAATCACTTGGTGGGGTGCGCGATTTCCTGACGCTCGCCCCCAAGGCTCGTGACACTTTGGAAGAGCTGTCCACGGCGTTGTTCGGCAAAATTCTTGACGAGGTGGAGGCCAACCTGACCCATGCCATTCGTGAGATTTTGGGGCAGGACCGTGTCGTGACCACCGTGCGTGAAGTCAAAAACAATCGATTGCAGATTCAATTCCAGATTCGCAACCAGGGCAAGGAAGATGAAGTTGAGGATATCATGACCGGGCAGGGCGGGTCGGTCTGCAATATTTTGTCTGTGGGATTGCGGTTGATTGCTCTGTCGCAGTTGCCAGAAGAACAGCATCGTCCCTTCCTCGTCCTCGACGAGCAGGACTGTTGGCTCAAACCCGCGCTTATTCCGAAATTCATGAAGCTTATCGGAGAAATAGCGGATCGCCTCAAACTGCAACTGCTGGTTATTTCCCATCATCCACTGGATCTGTTCGCAGGATCTGCCCAGCGGATTTTCGAACTTGTTCCCGACCGCGAGCACGGAGCCATCGTCAAGCAGGTCAAATAGACGTATTTTAAGCGTCGCCGCACTGGACAACAGGTGTTGAGTGCTTATGTAATAGTAGGCGGAAGGACCCGGACCAAAGGGTCCATGACATAGATAAATTACCGCAACGGGGGGTAGCGTCCGTTAAACCACTCCATACCATAAATCAGCGAAACGAGTCGCGGCAACGCAAAACATAAGTGTGCGCATGAAGCCCCTGAGGGGGATGGCCTGAATAGGCAAAGCGCACTTTTTTTGTGTCAAGTGTCCAGATAAGCGTATTGCCATTAGAGTCGGTAGTAATCGTTATTAATTGTAGCGTGTAACGCAACTCCTATGGTATTCGTGTTCACATGATGAATACGATACTCCGCCTTTCCATTGGTGTTTTGCTTGTTCTGTGTGTCGCGGCCTGTGGGTCGGATCAGACACCTTCCGCCAAACGCGGACCCGCGAATGAACTAGCATCCGTTGTACTTGCCGAACGCGTTTTCCTGCCCCGTCTGCATGAGGCTGTCGGTACGGTCAAGGCCAAGACAGATACTCGCGTGGAAGCGCAGGTGACCGGGCGTGTACTCAAGGTTTTGGTTCGTCCCGGGGACAAGGTCACAGCCGGCGATGATCTGGTTGTGCTGGACAGTCGCGCTTCGCAAACCCGTCTGGAACGCTCTCGTCAGGCCGAATCCTCTGTTTCCAGCATGGTCAGCCAGGCTCGCGATGCTCTGGATGCTGCCAAGGCCGCATTCTCCAAGGCTGAGTCGACATATCGTCGCATGAGCACTCTGCATGAGCAGAAGGTGGTCACGGCTGAGGAAGTGGAAAAAGCCGAGTCCGCCTATCTTCAGGCCAAGGCCGGTCTTGGGCAGGCGGAACAGGGTGTCGCTGCCGCTCAGGCGCGTGCTCGTGAAGCGGGCAAGGTAGTGCAGGAGGCGGAGCTCGTTCTTGGATATACCACCATCAAGGCGCAGGAATCGGGCGAGGTTGCCAAGCGATTGGTTGAACCCGGTGATCTGGCGTTCCCCGGCAAAGCGTTGTTAAGCTTGCAGACCGGTGGCTCACTGCAATTGGAGGCCATGGTGCGCGAGTCGCTCATCGGTCAGGTTCGACTGGGTGATTCTCTGTCTGTGATCGTGTCGGCTCTGACTGAAACCGAGCCGCTTGTCGGCGAAGTGGATGAAATGGCTCCTCTGGCCGACCCTGTGACCCGCTCTTTTCTGGTCAAGGTTCGACTGCCCGTGGTGCCCGGTTTGTATCCCGGCATGTTCGGTCGCCTGATGGTGCCGCTTGGCGAAGAAGAGGTTGTGCTTGTGCCCGAAGCTGCAGTCGTTCGCGTGGGCCAGCTTGAAACCGTCATGGTCAAGACCGAGGCCGGCTGGCAGTCGGTGTATGTACGTACGGGTGAACTCCATGGCCAACGGATAGAAGTCGTGTCTGGTTTGTCAGGCGGTGAAACGGTTGGTCTTGCGGTTGCCGGAGGCCAATGATGAGTATGGAGACTCCTCCGGTTAAGGGCGTTCTGCCGTCAATAGTCCGATATTTTCTGACATCACAGATGTCCATAATTGTGGCCCTAGCTGCGATTCTGCTTGGTATAGCCGCCATTCTTGTCACTCCTCGTGAAGAGGAACCGCAGATTGTGGTTCCCATGGCTGATGTCATGGTGCAGGTACCGGGAGCCAGTGCCGAGGAGGTGGAGAAGCTCGTTACCACTCCGCTTGAACGGCTGCTTTGGCAGATCGACGGGGTGGAGTACGTCTACTCGACGTCCACCAAGGACATGACCGCAGTTACGGTCCGTTTCTTTGTGGGTGAAGACCGTGAGGACTCGCTCATCAAGCTGCATAATACCATTCTCAAGAATCGTGACCTGGCCCCGGATATCGTCTCCGGGTGGGTGGTTAAACCTGTCGAGATCGACGATGTGCCTATTGTGGCTCTGACTCTGCATGCGGATTTCGGGTTTGAGGCCCGGTATTCTGATTATGATTTGCGACGCATGGCTGAAGAATTGTTCCATCGACTGGCCGAGGTCGAGGATGTGTCTCGAATCTCACTGCATTCCGGGCGCAGTCGCGAAGTGCGCGTGGAGATATATCCTGACCGTCTGGCCGGATTCAATGTTTCGCCGCTGGAAGTCTACACTGCGCTCAAGGGCGCTGATCATTCCCTGTCCGCAGGGCAGTTTGTCAGGCGTGATGTCGAAACGCAGGTGGTCAGTCAGTCCTTTCTCCTTCATGCCGAAGATGTCGCGTCTCTCGTGGTGGGTGTGTTTGACAACAAACCTGTTTATTTGCGGGATGTCGCGGATGTCATTGACGGTCCGCAGGAACCGTCAGGCTATTCGCGAATAGGTTTTTCCGACGTGTATCTGGCAAAGCTGGATCAGCAGGCTGAGCGTTCGTCCCGTCCTGCCGTAACCATAGGCTTGGCCAAGAAAAAAGGCGTCAATGCCGTGGGTGTGGCGGATGCGGTCATCGCCAAGGTGCGAGAACTTGAACGGACCATTCTGCCCGAAGGTGTGACTGTCACCGTGACCAGAAACTATGGCGAAACCGCTCAGGGCAAGGTGAATGAACTGTTGTCCTCGCTCTTTTTCGCCATCATCACGGTTGTGGCTCTGCTCGCGTTTGCGCTGGGATGGCGCGAGGCGCTTGTGGTCGCCCTGGCAGTTCCCATGAGTTTTTCATTGGCCTTGTTTGTCAATTATCTCTTTGGCTACACCATCAACCGGGTGACGCTGTTTGCCTTGATTCTGTCACTGGGGCTTGTTGTGGATGATCCCATTACCAATGTGGACAATATCCAGCGGCATATTCGCATGGGAATTCGTACGCCGCTCGAAGCCACGTTGAATGCGGTGAAAGAAGTCCTGCCGCCGGTCATCATGTCAACTTTGGCGATCATCGTGTCCTTTACTCCACTTTTCTTCATCACGGGCATGATGGGACCGTATATGGCTCCGATGGCAGCCAATGTGCCATTGACCGTGACCTTTTCAACGGTTGCCGCCCTGACCGTGGTGCCGTGGATGGCTTATCTGTTGCTCAGGAACCGTGTCCCCGACAAAGCCAAGGGCGGAGAGAACCCGGAACAGGGCGTGAATGCGCGGCTGCTGACGGTCTATGCAAAAGCCATTGTTCCATTCCTTGAATCAGCGCGAAATCGTCGTTTGCTGCTGGGTGGAATCCTCGTTGGGCTTGGACTGTGTGCAGGTTTGGTGCTGATGCGGTTGGTGCCGCTCAAGATGCTGCCGTTTGATAACAAGAACGAGTTTCAGTTGCTCGTGGATATGCCCGAAGGTACCACGCTTGAACGGTCGGACCGCACTGTGCGCGAGCTGGAAGCGTATCTTCGATCCGTGCCGGAAGTGGTCAGCTTCGTGACATATACCGGGTCGCCGTCTCCCATGGATTTCAACGGTATGGTCCGACATTATTACTGGCGCGAGCAGTCAAATCTAGCGGATATCCGGGTGAATCTGGCGGACAAGTCCGAGCGCGATATGCAGTCTCACGGCATCGGTCTGCGGTTACGAAATGATTTGAACGAAATAGCGGTTCGTCATGGTGCGAAACTCAAGCTCATAGAGACGCCTCCCGGACCGCCTGTTATCTCCACGCTGACCGCTGAGATTTACGGTCGACCGGAACTGGATTACTCGGTGCTTATCGATGGGGCCAAACATGTGGAGTCGCTCATGGCGGCCCAGACCGGTCTGGTCGATCTGGACAATTCATCAGAAACCGGACAGATGATGGTTGATTTTGTGCTCGACAAGGAGAAGGCAGCCCTGCACGGCGTGACTGCTGCCGACGTAGTGGACACGTTGCGTCTTGCCCTCTCGGGTGCAACTCCGGCTTCGGTTCATATGGATCGCGAACGGCAGCCGTTGCCTGTGCGCATGGCTTTACCGGTCGGATTGCGTACCGGACCTGACACTCTCGGCGAGTTGCGTATGAAGAGTGCCTCCGGTGCAATGGTTCCGCTGGCCGAACTGGGGCGATTCCGCGAGGTGCCATCAGAACAGCCAATCTATCACAAAAATTTGAAGAGACTGGCCTATGTCTTCGGTGATACAGCCGGTATCCCTCCTGGTGAGGCCGTGCTTGATTTGCAGGCTCAACTCAAGGAAAACCCCATGCCGCCCGGTACTCGGGCTGAGTGGGCTGGTGAGGGCGAATGGAAGATAACCCTCGATGTCTTCCGTGATCTCGGCTTGGCCAATGTGGCTGCACTGCTCGGCATTTTCATTCTACTCGTTGCCGAGACCGGCTCGTTTGTCATGCCGCTGCTCATTATGTCGGCTATCCCTCTGACATTGCTTGGCATTCTTCCGGGGTTCTGGCTGCTCAACATCATAGCAGGCGGCGAGATCGGCGGATTCGGTGATCCTGTGTTCTTCACTGCCACGTCCATGATCGGCATGATTGCGCTCGGCGGTATCGTTATCCGCAATTCGCTGGTGCTCATCGAGTTCATCCAGACCGAGGTCAAGAACGGCAAGCCGCTCAAGGAAGCGATTATTCTATCTGGTGCGGTGCGTATGCGGCCTATTGTGCTCACTGCGTTGACCACCGCTCTCGGCGCGTGGCCCATCACACTGGATCCGATTTTCTCCGGTCTGGCGTGGGCGCTGATATTCGGTTTGGTGGCATCGACCCTGTTCACGCTGGTCGTCGTGCCAAGCGGTTATTACGCGCTGTACGGTGGCAAAGAGTAGCCTCCGGCGTGGCGTACCTGTCTCTGGAACGTTGAGTTGCGTCTTCGGCGGCGTACATACATTTGTATGACGCTCCGTGTGTTGAGTCGTACCCTACTGCGTTCTCTCGGTTGTGTGAGAGATGCGTTGCTCGGTATGGCGAATCGGATGTTATTCGATTCGGTCCAGATCCCAGGGTTTGCGGATGAACATGCCGGGCCTGATGTCCGGGTGGTCGCAAATGAGGAGTCCGCGCTGGCCCGGGTGGGAAATGTCGAGGCCGACGCCCTGATCGTTTTCCACGCCATAATCTTCTCGGGAGAGGCGCGGACGGATCATGCCGGGAATGAGCAACTCCATGTCTTCGGAGGTGACCCAACGGGATTTCGTTTGGATGAGCCATTTGCCGTCGTCGACCTGTTCGAGTATGCGGCCCAGAACCGGACGTTTTTCGCCCGGGGCCGGAGGTTCGGCAATGACTCCACGGCTTTGCGGGTCAAAAAAGCCTGTGGTCAGCGGGCGGGTGGCGGCATTGACCAGTTCAGACAGGTATTTCTCGGCCTGAAACCGGTTGGCTGCCACGTCGTTCAGTCCGGTCCGGTATGCATCCACTACCTGCGCAAGATAGGCAGAACTCTTGGTGCGGCCCTCAAGTTTGACAGAGGCGACTCGCATGCGCGCAAACCATTCCAGATAATGCAGAAGACAGAGGTCTTCCGCTGCAAAAAATTTGGTCCACCGCTCGGTGTCCATCGCGATAGACAGGGCCGGGTCTGCCGGCGGTGCAGTTTTCGATTCATCCTCACCGAGAGGGGCGAACGTGAAATCTTCAGACGGGGTTTCAAAGGTGAAGTCGTCTGTCGGAACCATGCCTTCTTCGCGTATTTCCCACAGGTTTTCGCCCGGGCGGGTGCGTTCTTCAAAAGTGACGGCAGTGGGACGATATTCATAACGGCACGGGTGCGAACATTCACCCAGGTTGCCGGGACGGTCATTGAGCAGGGCCGACATGTAGCAACGGCCTGATACGGCCATGCACATGGAGCCGTGGACAAATACTTCAAGTTCCATGTTCGGCATCTGTTTGCGCACTACATCGAGCATTTCCGTCAACTCACCAGACCTGAGTTCGCGAGCAACGTTGACTCGCCTGGCGCCGTTTTCCCGCCAGAAGCGAACCGATTCGGAATTGGATGTGTTCGCCTGTGTCGAGACATGCACCGGGATTTCCGGCAGTTCGCGCCGTAACAAACGGATCACGCCGGGATCGGCCGCAATGACGCCGTCCGGTTTGAGCTCGCCGAGGGTTTCGATCTGTTCCCGGACCTGCGCCATCATTGATTCACGCGGGTACACGTTTAAGGTGTAGTAGGCTTTTACCCCTGCTTTTCGGGCTTTGGTCAGCCCCAGTGCCAGGCTTTCCTTGTCGAATCCCCCAGCACCTGCACGCAGGTTCAGGCCGTCGCCGCCGAGATAGACAGCGTCCGCACCATAGAGGATGGCGGTTTCCAACTTTTCCATGTCACCCGCGGGGGCAAGCAGTTCCGGTATGTATGTACGAGTCTCAGGCATGGTAGCCACGCTACATCAAACTGCATCGGTTCGCCAGATGGAAATTGGTGTGCCTTCCGGGCGGTCATATGCAGATGGGGAAAGCCTACACGGGGAGCCCCTTGGCTCGGCGGTCTTCTTTCATCTTTTCGAGCAGTTCCGTGGGGACATGGAGTCCTCCCTTGCCCTTGCCGAGCCGGATTTTCGGCTTGACCGATCCGTGAAAATCCGAGCCGCCGCTGATGAGCAAACCGAGGCGTTCCGCCATTTCCTTGTAGGCCTTGGTGTCGGCATCATTGTGCTCGGTGTAGTAGACCTCCATGCCGTCCAGACCGAATCCCATAAGGTCTTTGACGACCTTTTCCGTATCCTTGAGGTTGAGACCGAGGGCAAAGGGATGGGCAAGAATGGAAGTCGCACCGATAGAGTTCAGGATGGGAAACGCCTGTTCGGGGGTGAGTTTGCGCTTGGGAACGTAAGCGCGACCATTGTCGCCGAGCCAGACCTTGAAAGCTTCGTCAATGGACGAGACCACGCCGAGGGCCATGAGTTCCTGAGCAAAGTGAGGACGCCCGATGGTGCCGTTGGCTCGGGCCGCAACACTGTCGTAAGTGATGGTGATGCCGAGGGAGCGCAGTTTGTCGACGATCTCATGGTTGCGGTTCTTGCGACCTTCCTGCACCCAGTCAAAGGCCTTTTGCAACTCGGTGGCGTCTTCGGGGAGCCAGAGAGCAACGACGTGAATCCACCTTGCGCCTTCCGGGGATTCGAGGCTTAATTCGGCCCCGGGTATGACTTCGATGTCGTATTTTTCACCAGCAGCCAAAGCTTCCGGAACACCTTGAAAGGTGTCGTGATCTGTAATGGCGATGGCGTCCAAGCCGGACTCCTTGGCCAGTTTGATGAGTTCTGTGGGAGACAGGGTTCCGTCGGAAGCCGTGGAATGGGTGTGTAAGTCTATGGTCATGTTTTCGGGTGTGGTTTTGGGTTTGTAAAACGGTTTGCCAATGAACATCCAGCGTATCGTGTCCATGGATTCAGGTAAAGGGGACAATGGCAGTTGCCAGTGAGCGTCACGGCAGGTAGAGTCAGAAAAGTACAAGGAGGAACCTATGTCACTGAACAAGGAACTGTTGGATATATTGGCCTGTCCCAAATGCAAGGGCGGGCTTGAGCTGAAGCCCGGAGAAGATGGATTGGCCTGTGCCAAGTGCAAAATTGTGTATCCTGTAAAAGATGATATTCCGATTATGCTGGTGGATCAGGCCGTCCCGGAAAAGGAATGGACCGGCTCCAAATAAATATCTTTCGGTCAACGTCGTCATGTGTTGCTCCGTACCCCGAATGTGGGTGCGGAGCATTTTTTTCCACAGGCGGTCTTGACGAGAAAAAAAACGTGCCTATTTTTTGGGGGAACGCAAGAAAAGGAGGTGCCTTTCATGGTTATCGATTTTAATACTCTCTACAATTTTCCGTCCCGATTTGATCGGGTTTTCGAAGAGTTCCTGCGGTCACCAATGGGTGATGATCGCCGTCTGGCCTATCCCCCGCTCAATTTGAGCAACGACAATGAGAATATTTATGTGCGTGCTGAAGTTCCCGGTGTGTCCATCGAAGACATTGAGTTGACGTTGTCCGACAAAACGCTGGTCATCAAGGGTGAGCGCAAAGCCCCCCAGGGGAAATACTTCCGTCAGGAGCGACCAAGTGGTGTTTTCCACAGAGTTGTCAACATTTCTGTGCCAGTTGACAGAGACGCTGTGACAGCTTCCATAAAGGATGGAGTCTTGGCGATTACTCTGCCGAAGTCCGAGGAAATGAAGCCGAAAAAAATCAGCATTGATATCGGTTAGAAGGAGGACGCAGCTATGAGCGATATTATGAAGAAAGAAGATAAGAGCATGGCACAGTACCGACCGGCCACGGATATTCTGGAGCGCGAAGACGGGTTTTATATTTATATGGATATGCCGGGTGTCAGGCGTGAAGACATGATCATTGATTTGCAGGAGGATGAACTGACCGTCACTGGCAGAACCAGCCTGGTTCGCCATGCGGGCGAACAGTATGCGGAGATGCAGTTCGGTGATTGTGAATATATCCGTTCAGTTTCCATAACCGACATTGTGGATCGTGAGCGGATCAAAGCCAACCTGGAAGGTGGCGTGCTTGAGTTGCATCTGCCCAAGGTCGAGAAGGTTCAGCCCAAGAGAATTTCCATTTCTGAAGGGTAATTATCCCTGATGCCATTGCCTACGAGAAGTCCCCCGACGACAGTGTCGTCGGGGGACTTCTCCGTTTTTCTGTCTGCAAACGATCAAATGGCCCAGGTTTCAATGTCGATCAGTCCCAGTCTAGCGGCGTAACGAACAAGTTCAACCGTGCTTTTGAGGCCGAGTTTTTTCATCAGATTCGTACGATGGTTTTCCACTGTCTTGGGGCTGATGAAGAGTTCTTCCGCCACTTCTTTAGCTGTCATTCCTTCGGCCAGTTTTCGCATGACTTCCTGTTCACGAGGGGTCAGTGTTGCATAAGGATCGTTTCTGCTGCCGGGTGAGTCGGGTTTGGATTGCAACAGTTTGAAGATCACTTCCTGGGAGAGAGCGTTGTCCAGAAAAAGTTCTCCTGCGGCCACGGTGTCCAGCCCCTTGATGAGCTGGGCAGCAGCAGATTCCTTTATCATGTATCCAGTGGCTCCGGCGCGAAAGGCTTCGACGATATAGTCGGCCTCGGAATGCATTGAGATGATAATGAACTGTGTCTTTGGTAATGTGGACTTGAGTTCCCGGATTACCTGGATACCATTTTTTTCAGGCATGGAAATATCCACCAGCATGATGTCCGGCTGGTTTTCCCTGGCCATGCTAATGCCTTCCCTGCCATTTCCGGCTTCGCCACATACAGTGTATCGGTTGTCCCGGTTGACAATGGCTTTAAGGCCTTCTCTGAACAGGGGGTGATCGTCAACAATCATGATATTCATAATTATGCATTACTCCTGGAATTGTGTGTGGGAAGGCGAAAGAGAATTCTGGTTCCGGTCCCGACCAGTGACTGGATTTCCATGGAACCTCCGATGAGGCGTGCCCTTTCCTCCATGCTGCGTAATCCCATGCGTTTTTCTGTCAGGGCTATACTCTTGCGCTCCTGAACCATGAACCCCTTCCCGTTGTCTTCAATGCGGATGAAAATGTCAGGATGGCTTTTGACTAGACGGACAGTGACACTATCTGCCTGAGCGTGGCGGACGATGTTTCTGACCGCTTCCTGTACCATGCGGTATATATTGATTTCACTGTCAAAATCCAGAAAGATGTTTTCAATGCCTGTTGCCACGAAGTCGACAATAAATCCGTGCTTGTTACCTTCTTCGAGACAAAGGTTCTGTAGGGATTTGACCAGACCGAGCTGGGCAAGTGCTGGAGGCCGGAGACCGTAGGCAATATCTCGTACCGAGGCGATGGCTTTTTTGAGTATGTCAGCCACGGATTCACCTCGCTGACGAAGCCTCCCGTCCACACATGTGTGGTCGTCAAAGAGTGTTTCCATCTTCAGCATGATGGAGGAAAGATCCTGCGCCACATTATCGTGAAGGTCTCTTGCAATACGTTGACGTTCGTCTTCCTGTATACGAATGAGTTCCTGAGTCAGTACAAGAATGCGCTGTCGAGCCTTGTCGCGCTCTTCGGCCTGTGCCTTGAGTTGGATATTGGCCTCTGAAAGCTCTGCGGTCCTTCTCCTGATGTTGTCTTCCATCTGGGCATGGGTGGAAAGCAACTCTTTTTCCAGGTTTTTGTGGTGGGTAATATCGGTGAGAATTTCTAAAAGCGCTTCCTTGCCTTCCCACATGATCGGCTTGATCGAGATGGTCAGCCATTTGATTTCACCGTACGGCAGCAGAATTCTGAATGTGGCAAACCCTTCGTTTTCCCTGCCAGCGTAGATCCCCCTGAATTGTTCATTAATAAAAGATTTATCGTCAGGGTGAACCATTTCAAGAGGGTGAACCTGTTCAAGTTCTTCCGTTGAAAAACCGAATATTTCAGTCATGCTCTCATTGATATACTTGATCTCACGGTTCTGGATGACGACCACGCCTTCCTGAGAGTTTTCTGCCAGCACCCGGTATCTTTCTTCGGAATCCATGAGCGCCTGCTCAGCCCGTTTTCTCGGTGAAACGTCAAGGAGCGAGACGATGACTCGGGATAGAGTATCTTTGTATTCAGGTGGAACGACGAAGTGAACTACCACCCATATGATTTCACCTTTCAGGGTGCGATTGGTGATTTCTCCATAGTATTCACTTCCACCGGAAGCGAGCAGGATCATTTCTTCGGTGAAGGCTGTCATGGAGCTGTCCGTCAGGACTTGCTCCAGATTACCGAACAACTCTTCTTTGGAGTCTGCAGACAATAATTCCAAGGTGGCCTTGTTGACATCCACGATGGTCACGAGCGTGGCACATTTGGCAAGGGCCTGGGGGTTGTCCGAGAAAAATTGTCGAAAATCAGTGACGCCTTCAGTCTTGAGCGTGTCGAAATACTCCTTGAGACGTGAGAGGTCTTCTTCCCAGAGGGAGATGGGCGAGTCTTCAAATAGTGTGCGATATCGTGCTTCCCGTTCAAACAATGCGTCTTCGGTTTGTTTGCGCAGAGTTATATCGCGGGAAACACCTTGGTATCCGGCAAGGGAGCCGTCATCGGCTAACAGTCTTCTGACAGCCGTTTCAATCCAGATTGTACCGCCTTTCCCATGATAGTGTTCCATTACCAGCCGATTGATGTGGTCGTAGTTTCCTTCTGCTTCGACTTTTGCGCGCGCTCTTTCGGCTTTTTGGAGGACTTTATGGGATTCCGGCACTGTAATGCCGATCAAGGATAATTCTTTGAGTTCTTCGAGCGTGTATCCCCATACGTCTTCAACGGACGGGGTGGCGTAGGTGAAGTTATATGCGTTGTCCATTGTCCAGATAACATCAGTGATGTTTTCGGCAAGAAGGCGAAACTTGTCTTCACTTACCTTGAGAGCCTTGGCTGTCTGACTGCATGCCAGGCTGTCCTGCATGACGGAAATGACATTGGTCAGACAACCTGATGCATCAAGAACGGGGTCAAAACGGCCCCAGACCGTGATGGTTTGGTTGCCCCTTTGGAGAATGGAATATTCGCCTTCCCAACTCCTGCCGGCGCACAGGGCCGGTTGGACTTGTGTTGTATAGAGAGTGACGGTTTCATTGGTAAGGAAATCATCCTGCGACAGGGAGAACATCTCCTGGACTGAATAACCGTAAAAATCGGCGAAAGCCTTGTTGACGAAGATTGGTTTCAGGTCCGTTGTCCGAATAGCCATGGCCACGCCTGAAGCATCGAGGACTTGCTCGAAAAGTTGTGGGCTTGGCTTGAGGGATGCGTGGTTCCGGTTCATTGGCTATAGCGTATATCGTGTTGCTGCAGGGCTGATCTGACAGAGGTGATGCACAGAAAATCGTCTCAGAATTCACATAACGCATCTGCAAGACAAATGGAAGGCAGGAAGCCTTTAGATTGATATAAGCTATTTTTTTAGGCTGTGAATCCAGGAGGTGGCGAGAGAGGCATGGTCATCCGCAACCTGTTCTACCCAGGCGGATTGTTCGCCTTTGGCGTCGAGTACATCCTGGCTTGCCTTGAGTGGGGCCACAATAATCGAAAAGGCACGATTGTCATTGTCGCGGAGGGTTTCAAGCGTACGGATCAAGGGAGTCCATTTGGTAGTATCCCTGCCGGTAATAAGCCACAGGACTGGCAGTTTCAGTCGGGAGAGTGTCGCACGGTCCGGGATATCGCCGGTTTTGACGGTGTCCGTGAGAACGCAGACCAGAAAGGCCGGATTGGTTTGGCTTGCGGCTTTGATAGCAGCGGGTGCTCCTGGTCCGTTGCCCCAGATGCCGACACGGTTTGCGTCGATTTCCTTGCGTCCGGCAAAGTAGTCCAGCGCGGCAACCGTGTCCTCCACAAGTTCATTCACGGTGCCTGGAGTCTGCTCTTCGTCAATACAGCCGCGCGGGATAAAGTGCAGGGTGGCAATGTCGTGCATGGATAGGGAGCGGGTAAAACCCTGAACCAGCCCCGGATTGACGCACTCGGGGCCATGGATAACAATGACACCTTCATGCCCTTCTCCATAGGGCGGCAACGAGATGCCTGCGTCAATATCGTTGTTGGGGCCGGAGAAAGCGACCTCTTCTTCACGGACGTGGACCTTGCGCGGGTAGTGGGCAATACGGTCATCGTCCGTCATGAGGATGAATCGTTCGATACGGTCATTCTTTGCCAGGAACGTGACCGAGCCCGTGACTGGCTCGTCCGCATAAACCGACGGTCCGATCGTGTAGACGTATTTGCCGAATGCCTGCTTGAGGCGGCGCAGGGTCTTGTTCTTTGAATCATAGATAAGGAATCGGCCGTATTTGGTGTTTCGGGCATCAATAATGGAAACGACCCGGTCATCGGCGGTACGGAACTGACCGGAAAATTCTTTGGTCGAATAGGAGAAATAGTCTCCCATCATGGCACGTCCAAAACGTGCTTCATGGCCGCGGTGAACAGTGAAATCCTTACGAATCACGATTTTTTTTGGTTTGCCGTCATCTTCAAGCTCTTCTTCCGGCGGCAACGTCTTGCGGGGGCTGATCTCAATCACATCCGGTTCCGGCTCGGGTGCCGGTTCAGGAGCGGGTTCCGGCTCCGGGGGAGGTGGTAGTTCGTTCGCCAGGACCACGGTTTTGTCCATGGGGAGAGGTGCTGCAGCCGGCGGTTCTTTGAGATCAGCCAGCTCCGTCATAGGTTCAGGAGCGGGTATTTTCTGCGGCTCCGGCATGGTGATGATTGGTTGCGGTTCTTCGACCTCGGTCAGGTCCACCTCCATGATATCCTCGGGCAGCAACGGTTGAAGATCGACCGATTGCAGCAGCCCCACCACAAGAATTGCGTGGAAGAGGAGAGAGAGGAGCCAACTCAGGGCGTGTCGCATGAGGATTACTTTGTCTCTTTTTTCGGATCAGCAGACTTCTCCGCCACGATACCCAGCCGGTCGATGCCTGCGCCTTTGATTTCACCCATAATCATGACCACGGTGCCATATGCCACGTCTTTATCGGCGCGAAGGAAAAGCTGTTTTTTCTGTTTTGCGACCAATCGTTTCAGATGATCCTGCAATTCGTCCAGCCCCACTTGGTATTCGTCGAGAAATACTGTTCCGTCTTTCTTGATTGAGAGCACCAGATGCTCGGAGTCCTGCGGCAGGTTCTTGACCGTCTTGGTGATGGGTAGGTCTACTTCGACCCCCTGTGTCATGAGTGGTGCCGTGACCATGAAAATAATCAGTAGCACCAGCATCACGTCCACGAAAGGCGTGACGTTGATCTCGTTGAGGAAGCCCCCGCCGGTCTTGATTGCCATGGTCGCCCCTATCTCTTTTCCGTTTTGGAGGACCAGGTGATTTCACGTTCAGCCCGGTTCAGAAAAGCACCGGCGAAATCAATCATGCCGGTTTCGACTTCGTTCAGTTTGCCGAGGAAGTAATTGTAGAAAATGGTTGCCGGGATAGCGACCAGAAGGCCGATGGCCGTGGCGATAAGTGCTTCGGAAATACCGGGGGCAACGGTTGCCAGGGCTGCAGACTGGGCGAGACCGATGGAGTGGAACGAATGCATGATGCCCCAGACCGTGCCAAACAGGCCGATGAACGGCGCCGCGTTTGCACAGGTGGCGAGGAAAGGAAGGTTGCGTGTCAAAATCCTCATTTCCTTGGTAATCCCCTGCTTGAGTACACGACGCAGAGTGTCCTTGACGAGCAGCCGTTTACGTTCCTGGTCGACCTCTGCCTTTTCCAGCAGTCGGAATTCCTGTACGGCCAGGGTTGAAACCCGGGCTAGGGGGGAATGCTCTTTGTCTCCCAGTTTTTTGAGCCCGTTGGTCAGATCCTGGGCCCCCATAAAGGCGTCATACCCCTGCATGACTTTTTTCCGGGCCGAGCCAATGGTAAAAAATTTGAAGAAGATGATGGTCCAACTCCATATGGACATCATGGCAAGGAAAATCATCACCAGCTTCACGGCAAGCGTTGCCCCTGACAAGAGAGTCAACATGTCGCTTTCAGGTAAAAAATTCATGGTGGTACCTACGGGGATTAGTGGTCAGTCGTTTGCTTTTTGCGAACCTTACGATGTCTGTAAACCCCGATAGCAAAGAATGCAAGGGGTAGTTCGGCTGGAAGGACTGTCTTTTCAGACGGTTGCAATTTGCTATCGTCGCAAGTGTATGAGTGCTTATGTCCTGTTGAGCTGTGATAAATATTTGAAAAACCTTGTCGCAAAGATATGTTGCGCGTAAGAAATGGGGATAATTTTTAAAAACATCGTGTGCGCTGTTTGAGTGGAGGCGAATTTGAAATTGTTGGTCTTGGCCGGAAAGAATGTGGAGTCGGCATCCATTATCCCTATGCTGCAGGGACATGATCATTCACTGGTTCATCTGGCATCTGTCTCGCGTGGGATTCGTCGTCTGGAAAAGCAGGAGACGGACTGTGTCATCCTTGTCCCAGACGAAGGGGATACCACTTGGGCTCGGGCGATTCGTCGTATCCGTAAGGAGTATGGGGTCCATGTCATTATCTTGATCGACGGGGAACATCAGGAAAAAGTCCTTTCTTTGGGGGGATTTGATTCTTTTCCCTATGATCACAGGATGCTGGGCAACATGTCCAGAAGCCTTCGACACTTGGAGAGCCAGTTGGCTCTGGAGAGACAGTTGGATCAAGAGCGAGCCCTTCATGAATGGATGGAGGAGACAGATCGGCTCGGAAGTTGGGAAATGGACTCTCAGGGGCGGGTTCGGTGGTCAAAAGGTTTTCGTCGGATAATGGAACGAGGTTGTCACTCTCTTGATGAATCATTCGATTCGATTCGGCCCTGTGTCCACCCTGAAGATGTTGAAGTGTTTGACCGGGCCAATGAAGCCACTTTTGAACAAGGATGGCCACTCGATTTCGAGTATAGAGTTGTTGGAAAAGATAATAAAATAAATTACCTGCATGTAAATCGAGAAATTGAACTGGATGACGCCGGCAAGATTCGTCGGGCGCACGGCATGGCTCGGGACGTATCCCTCCAAAAGGAATTGGAGGAACTGCTTTTCCGCAGGGATGCCATTTTGCAGGTTTTGACGTCTTTTGCGGGTCGATTCTTGCGCAAGGCAGACTGGGAAGAAGGCATAAGCAATGCTCTCAATGAGTTGGGCAAGGTGGCGGATGTCACCAGAGTCTTTCTTTTCAGCAAGAACAACAACGAGTCCTCCGCCGAGACCCTGACGTTGAGCCATGAGTGGGTTGCTGAAGGAATCCCGAGCATTTCCGGAAAACCCGAGTTTATCAATCAAAGCTTCTCTCCTCAATATGATGCATGGCGTATACCGCTTCTCAGGCGCAAGATCATTTGCGGTCATGTCAAGGACTTTCGTAAAGGTGAACGGGCTTTTTTCGAAGCGACAGGAGCCAAATCCGTCATGGTCGTGCCGGTGTTTGCCGGGGATAGTTGGTGGGGCTTTTTGGGTTTTTCCGAACATCGGGAAGAACGGGACTGGCTCCCCGTGGAGATAGAATCCCTGACGCTTGCGGCTAATCTTTTCGGTTCGGCCATCTTCTATGGTCGCATGGGTGAAAAGTTGGTGTCCGCGAATCGGTCCGCAGAAGAGGCTTCTGCAATTGCGCTTGAGGCGAGCCTGTCCAAGTCCATGTTCCTGGCCAACATGAGCCATGAAATACGGACTCCCATCAGCGGGATTCTGGGCATGGCCGAGATGGTGGTCACCACAGGCCTTACAGACGAGCAGCGGGAACATATGGACATGATTCGCGACGCCGCTCGCTCCTTGCTGAACATTGTCAACGATATCCTCGATATTTCAAAGATCGAGGCGGGCAAGATGGAACTCAAACCCGTGGATTTCGAGTTCCGGTCCGCACTTGAGACAAGCGTTCGGTCCTTTGGCCCGCAGGCCGATATAAACAATATCGTGTTTCGCTATTCTGTCAGCGAAGACGTGCCGATCATGCTTAACGGAGATTCCGATCGGGTGGGGCAGGTCTTATGGAATCTTTTGGGGAACGCCCTCAAATTCACGGAAAGAGGATTGGTTGAATTGACGGTTGATGCCACCTTGCGGGAAGCGGATCGAGTCTGCCTGCTGTTCAAGGTTCGGGACACTGGTGTGGGCATTTCTCAGGACAAGCTCGACAGTATCTTTGACAGCTTCACTCAGGCGGACAGTTCTCTTCGCAAGAAGCATCAGGGTACTGGCCTGGGGCTGACCATATCCCGGCAACTCGTCAATATGATGGGTGGAGAGATCGGCGTGGAGAGTGCCGTGGGATTTGGTTCCACTTTCCATTTCACGGCCTGGTTCGGTGTGGCAAAGGAACAGAAAGCGATAGAGCCGCTCAGGACTTCAACGCCAATGGCGCTGCATCTGAATATTTTGCTGGCCGAGGACAACCCGTTGAATCGGAAGTATCTGACACATTTCCTTTCCATGTTCGGCCACACCATTACCACGGCGGAGAACGGTATCGAGGCGTTGAACATCCTTGAAACAAAAGGAAAAAAAATCGACATTGTTCTCATGGATGTCCAAATGCCTGAAATGAGTGGCATCGAAGCCACTCAGGCTATCAGGGAGTCCGATGGAAAGCTGTATGATCGATCCATACCGATTATCGCTCTGACAGCCTACGCCATGAAGGGTGACAAGGAACGGATGCTGGCATCAGGCATGAACGATTATGTCAGTAAGCCTGTTGACATGCATGCGCTTTCGGACGCAATCGTTCGTTGTATGGGTAGCCGGCCTCCGCGAGAACGGGGTGGGGGGGCTGCCGCGGTCCAGACCCTTGAGGGCAGGACGGGCAAAGACGCCATCCCATTCACTCTTGATATGCAGGCTCTGATCAACAGGTTTGAAGGCAATATGACGTTGCTCAAGGATATTCTTGATCTGTTCGTAGTCGAAGCTGAAGAAAAACTCACGAATCTTGATAAAGCTACTGGGATTCGTGATGCCAAGATGATGGGTGCTTCCCTGCACTCCATTACCAATATTGCCAGCCATGTGTTGGCTATGGAATTGGTCAAGAAATCAAGGGAATTAGAAAAGCGCTGTTATCTTGGTCAAGTGGACTCTGTGATAAGAGAACTGGAACCGTTAAAGAATGGTTTCAAGAAACTGGTCAAGGCCGTGAGTGCCGAAGCTGTGAAGCTGTAACTTCCGTTGCAATTCGTTTCCTGAACACGTAGGCTCTGTCGATATTTTTCATTCTGGAAAAGGTCACGCAGGAGGTGGAGAATGCTGGTCAGAGATTGGATGACAGTCAATGTCATTTCCCTGGGGGTGAATTCGTCCGTTCTGGACGCTGCTGAATTTCTGCGTGAGAAGAACATCCGACAATTTCCTGTCATCGACAGCCAGGGCAAGCTGGTCGGGATTGTATCCGACCGTGACATCCGCGACGCCATGCCGTCAAAATTCATTCCCGGCGATCTCGTAACCGAACACGGAGGTGGGCTTTATACCCTGACCGCCAGCGACATCATGACTTCGGACCCGATTAGCATTCATTCGGATGCCGCTATGACCGAGGTGGCCGAGATTCTTGTGAAAAACAAGGTTGGCGGGCTGCCTGTGGTAGACGGAGGACAGTTGAAGGGCATCATCACCCAGGCAGATGTGCTTCGGTTCCTGTGTACGGCGTCAGGTTCTTTGCGGGGTGGGGCGCAGTTTGCGATCCGTATGGATGGGCGCCCGGAGCTTTTGGCCGAATTGCTGTGCGAAATAAGGAGCGTGGGAATAATATTCACCAGCGTATTCACGGCGCATGATCCTGTTCAATCCGGGTTTACCAATGCCTATGTCACCGTAGCAGACATGGGTGACATGTCTGTGGAAGAGATCGTGGGTATTCTTCAGGAAAAATACGAACTCCTTTTCTACGTGGTCGAGGGCGTGACCGTTGATATGGAATAACTTTTTTTGATTGGATCAAAACGCAAAAAGCCCCGTTCGAACACGTTCGAACGGGGCTTTTTATTGCAATTCTATCAATCTGCTAGCGCTTCATTGACCACGCGTATCAGCTTGCGGGTATCAATGGGTTTGGTGAAGGTGTCGACCACATCATAGACTTTTGCCAGTTCGACAATGGCTTCTGGATTGAACGCCTCGCCACCGGAGATCGCGATGAATTTGTGGGAGCTGTCAGCCTTGATGAGCTCTCCCATAACTTGAAGGCCTCCCTTCTTTGGCAGAAAAATATCAATAATGGAGAGGTCTATTCGGGTGTCCTGGCAGATATGAATAGCCTCTTCGCCGTCAACGGCTTCAACGACGTTGTATCCCTCTGCTTCGAGTACTGACTTGAGTAACTCTCGGATCATAGGGGCGTCATCGACGACAAGTATGGTTTTCATCTTATGCTCCTTGGGCTGGATGGCTCTTCTCTGCCGAACTTCGCGCCAGAGTAATATAGTGTAACGCAGAATTTACTTCGGATTCAAGACTTTTGAGTTCTTTTAGGGCAGATGGCGTGTCTTGGTGTCTACAGAGATATTCCACTTGTTCGGCGATGGCGCCGGCTTTCAGTGCTCCGACGGTCCTGGCCGCGCCCTTGATTGAGTGGGCAAGCCTCATGGCTGTGTCCCAGTCGCGATGTTCAAAGGAGGTCATCAATCCCGCCATGTCGTCAGGGACATCGCGGAGAAAAATGGTGTCCATACGATCGAGCAAATCAACCTTGCCTCCGAGCATGTCCAGAGCCGTTGCCCTGTCAAAGGGGAGGCCGTTGTTTGTTGGCGATTGGTCATTCCTTATTTGTTCGTGCTCTGCCGAATCCTTGTCGACGTTTCGGGCTATGGCACTGTAGAAACTGTGCATGGTGATGGGTTTGGCAATGTAATCGTCCATTCCTGCCTTCAGAAATCGTTCGCGATCTCCTTTGAGGGCATGGGCGGTCAGGGCCAGAATGGGAACAGAGGGGTCAATCACGCCGGAATGGGGTGCGCGGATGGCACGGGTGGCCGAAATGCCATCCATGATAGGCATCTGAACGTCCATGAGGACGAGATCAAAGCGGTCTTCCTTGAGTGCCTCCAAGGCCTGAACGCCGTTTGTAACAGCCAGGACCGTATGATTTTTTTCGGTCAGCAGAGTCGTTGCCAGTTCCCGGTTGAGTGGATTGTCATCGGCTAGGAGTATCTTGAGTTCCGGCAGTTCGGGGATGTCGGTTCCAGTCTGGTTTTCTTCCTGCAAATCCAAGACATCCGGGTCGCCAACGAGGAGATTGGCAGTGAAGGAAAACGAACTCCCTTTGCCTTCGTCGCTTTCGAGAGAGAGTGTGCCGCCCATGAGTTCCACCAACAGTGTGCAGATGGCGAGGCCAAGGCCTGTTCCTCCATGTTTGCGGGTAATGGAATCATCTGCCTGCAGGAATGAGTCGAAAATGGTTTTTTGTTTTGCCTTGGGGATGCCCATGCCGGTGTCTGTTACGGTGAATGTTACGGCGATTGGGGTGCCCGGCACCATGTCAGCGGGGGGGCTGTCCGTTGTTACGGCGATATTAACACTGCCTGTTTCAGTGAACTTGATGGCATTGGACACAAGATTGATGAGAATTTGGCGCAGTCGTGATGGATCTCCCACCAGCGCAGTCGGCACAGATTCGTCCACGGTAGAGGTCATGTCCAACCCCTTGTCTGCAGCCCAGAGCATGTGCAGATCCAGTGTGGCGTTCACGGTCCGGCGTACGTCGAAATCCAAGGATTCAAGAGTCAGCTTGCGGGCTTCGATCTTGGAGAAATCGAGAATGTCGTTGATGATGGAAAGCAGGGAATTCCCTGCTTCCATGACCCTTTTGAGATAGATGTCCTTGCGTTCCGGGTCGCGCATTGTCAAGGCCAGTTCGGACATGCCCAGAACCGCGTTGAGAGGAGTGCGTATCTCGTGGCTCATGTTCGCCAGGAAGGATGATTTGGCCCGTGTTGCGGCATCGGCTTTTTCCATGGCAGCGACTAGCCGTCTGGATTTGTTCGTCAACTCGGTGTTCGCTTCTTCAAGCTCTTCCGTCCGCTTCTTGACCCGATCCTCCAGTTTGTCGTGTGCCAGCTTCAGGGCGTCTTCGGCTCGTTGTCTGGCAGTGATGTCTATGCCGAGGACCATAATCATGCGTTCTCCGGCAGAATCGGTCATTGGGCTGCACTGAAGGTGAAATGTCCGTCCCTTCGAATCGGTCCAGTCCCATTCCACAGCCCGGTCCGTGTTCATGGCTTTCATCGGCGGACAGGCCGCGCAGGAAAGGGAAGAGCAGTTCAGGGCTTCCTTGCATGTTTTGTCTTTGGGGCTGCCGAAATACCGTCTGAAATAACGATTGGCGTAGCGAATGGTTTGGTCCGGGTAGAGATGGTAGACAATGCCCGGCAGGGATTCCATGAAAAAAATCTGGCGCTGCTGTTCGCGTCGGAGATCTTCGTCTGTCCGTCGCAGTTTGGTCAGATCAAGGGTGTGAACCGCCAGTCGGGCCACTTCTCCCCATGGGTTGGCAACCGGGACGATGGAGTGAACCAGTGACCGACCGTCAATTTCTTCCTCAAACCGGACAGAACGGACTTCTCGGATGGCTTCTTCAATCTTGATCTTGCGGGAATCTGCAGCACTTTTGGGCAGCAGGTCGTATATGTTTGATTGTTGAAGGGTTTGTCCCGGCTTCAGGTCGAAGAGCTTTTCTGCTGCTCCGTTGGCTGCTAATACATAGCCACTCACATCCATGACAAAAGCGGACTCCACCGATGAGTCCATCAAGGCACGAGAGGTCTCGTCCAATGCAACATAGGATGTGGGCCGCGCCGGTTTTCTTTTGATCGTCATAGCTCCCCTGAGCTTTCTCTGTGTGTGAAAGAATTTCGATATGATAAACAATATGAGAACATCAAATCATGGTCAATGATAAAGCTTTTCCTCTTGATGCAGCACTACGTATTCCGGCAGGGTTGCGATTTTCGGGGGTTTCCGTATCGTGGCTTCGGTCAGGAGGAGAGATATGGACTACCAGGGGATGATCATACGTCCTCCCAGTGAAGCCGGGAGCATACTGCTGCAGGTTACTCTTGGGTGTTCGCACGGAAAATGCGCCTTTTGCGGTGCGTATCTGGATAAACCGTTTGGCATAAAAGATCGTGAAACAGTCCGTCGGGACATTGAGTTTGCCTCCATGAACTGTCAAAGGCAGCGGCGGCTCTTTTTGTGTGACGGCGATGCTATGATCCTCCCGCATGAAAGGCTGACGGATATCCTTCGGCAGGTTCGGAAAAGTCTGCCATGGGTTACACGTGTGGGCGTGTATGCCAATGCCAAGAGCCTTGAACGCAAGTCTGATTCCGAACTTTGCGAACTGCGGGAACTGGGGTTGGGGATCGTTTACATGGGGCTGGAATCAGGTGACGATTATATCCTCAAGGCAATGAATAAGAATGGAGACTCTGCGTACATAGTGTCTCAGGGGCGTCGCGTGCGAGAGGCCGGGTTCAAACTCAATGTGACCGTTATCAATGGATTGGGCGGCGTGGAACGCTCATCCGTTCATGCCCGTGAAACGGCGCGCGCCCTGAGTGAAATGGACCCGGATCAGATCGGGGCACTCAGCCTGATGCTGGTGCCGGGAACGCCGCTGCATGGGCAATGGGAGCGCGGTGAGTTTGCATTGCCTGATGCTTCAGGCATGTTGACCGAGATTCGAGAGATGCTGTCCGGGTTGAACCTGACTCGCGGCCTGTTCCTTGCGAATCATGCTTCAAATTATCTTCCGCTCAAGGTTCGGCTGCCATCGGGCAAACAGGCGGCTCTGGAACGTATTGATCTGGCCTTGTCAGGCAAGGCCTCTTTGACGCCAGAATCGTTGCGCCGCCTTTGAGTTCCCGTCATTCAATGAATTCACCATCCTTGATAACCTGCAACGGGCTATTCAGACATTCCAGGCTGAGAGCGGGGTTGCCCTGTGTCACGATCATGTCTGCAACCATTCCCGGAAGCAGCCTTCCCCGGTCGGTAAAACCGCACGCTGCGGCAGAGCCTTGGGTTGCGGCCCTCATGACATCAAGAGGCGACATGCCTGCTTTGCACAGCAGGCGCATCTCGCGGGACGACATGCCTGCATCCGTTCGCCTGTAGGGATAGTCGTTGCCGACAGCAATACGTCCACCCATGGCATGGAAAGTCCGGACAGGTTCGAAAAGGGCTGCCCCCTGCCACGGCGAACGGCTCAAGACATCCAAAGTGGGCGTCAGCACGATATCTTCCTGTTTCATGCGTTCCAACAAAGAGATATATTGAGCGATCGGCTGTTTGTCTTCAGTGAGAATGGAGCGGATTTGTCCATGGGTGTGCCATCGATGCGGGACGTGTTCTATCGAATGGACTCCGGCATTCAAAGCCGGTTCCAGACCGGAGAAATCTTCCACATGACATCGGACTGTCAGGCCGAGCTTGCGGGCTGTATTGCAGATGGTTGCGGCCGTTCGGGCGTCGAATACAGGCCATGGTTCGGGTAGAGGCCCGGGCTCAAAAGAAATTTTGATCATAGTTGCGCCCTGCCCGGCCAGCATGGTCACCGCTTCGCGAGCCTCTGGGGGGGAGTTCACGATCAGGGCATATTTGTGGTCATGGACAGGAAGCGGATACCCTCCGGGCGGGGTGAGCATGGGGCCGGTGAATCTTGCTGTGGCTGTGGTGCTCGGCGGAGACTCTGCCAGCAGGGGCATGGCCTCCATGGGTGATCCAACGTCACCGACGGCTGTAACGCCCCTCTTCAACCATCGTTTCCGTCGGTCCCCCGGAGCATGGATTCGGTGGCAATGGGCGTTGATAATACCAGGAAGAATAGTCGAGTCCGCAAAGTGCAGTACGGGACGATCCCTGATGGCATCGACAGGAACAATGTTTTCGATAAGCCCTTGGTGTATCAGGACTGCATGATCGTTGAGAGGGAGAGAACCTTCGCCTGTGAAAATACGTGCGGCAATGGCTGTCTTCCCCTTGGACATGGCGTCTGCCAGGGTTGGAAACGCAGGAGTGGCCCCGAGACCGATCAGCGAAAAGAGGAACTCGCGTCGGGTGAAGGACATGGTGAAGAAACCGATCCTGTTTATTTTCCGGAGGTTGAAGTAGCAAAGAAGGTGTCAGCCCAGGTGAAGGCATGTTGATAGCTGACAGCAACGGTTCCGGGGAGCAGGTTCAACGCCTTGGCACGCTTTCCGACTTCTTCCCAGTCTGATTCCTCAATGGCTTTGGCCAAATCAATCCATGGGGAATATTTGGTCTTTTTGTTACACAGGGTGGCTTTGATTTCCTTGTCCACCGGAAGATGATCGGTAATTTCTTTCATGGGAATGTTGAGCATGGCGTCCAGCAGGGAGAAGAGCCCGACCATGAAGAGCTTGTCAGATTCATTTTCGTAGCCGCTTCCCAGAGCTGCTGTTTCAAAGAGCTTGGCTCGGTGTGCGGACAGGTATGCGAGTTCCATGGTTTTTTCTGAGGGAGCGAGGTCTGTGAGAATGATGAGTCTGAGCCAGTTGCGGATAGGCTTCCATCCTGTCAGAACAACGGCCTGTTTGATGGATGTTACCGTGGTGGCA
The DNA here is from genome assembly GCF_963675635.1 of uncultured Pseudodesulfovibrio sp. Classification (NCBI taxonomy): domain Bacteria; kingdom Pseudomonadati; phylum Thermodesulfobacteriota; class Desulfovibrionia; order Desulfovibrionales; family Desulfovibrionaceae; genus Pseudodesulfovibrio; species uncultured Pseudodesulfovibrio sp. The sequence continues at coordinate 2,883,282 of NZ_OY776488.1, forward strand.
AAGCTGAAATTCGCGGAGTTGAGAAAGTTGAGTAAACGGTAGCTGATTGCCACGTCTGCTTCGATGGCCGGAGCCAGTGCGTCAAAATCAGGCTCGTCTTTTTCGATAATTTCGAAAAGCTTGAGACGTGTCATTTTGGAGGAATTGATTTTTCGGCCTGTTTCGATCAAGGGTTTCTTGAAGAAAAAGCCATGGAACAGGGTGAACCCGGCCCCTTTAGCCTTTTTCAGGTCTTCGTTGGTTTCAACTCGTTTGGCGATTATTCTGGATGGACCATATTTTTTGCTCTGCGTGACAATGGCCTGGAGGTCAGCTTCATCCTTGTCTTTCATGTCGATGATCAATGTGTCGGCCAGTTCTGTCAGACGTTCACAGCCCGGTTTCCCTTCAAAGTTGTTGATGGCGAACTCATACCCGTCAATCAGCAGATCGCCGAGGGCGACGATAAGGGTGTCATCGGGGTCGGTCATTTCTTCGAGGATAATCATGGTCTTGTCCCAAGGGACTGCATAGGGGACGCCTCGAATGACGGCCTCAGGGGTAAAATGGATCAAGAGTCGGGCCTGATTGCCACACGCACCCCCGCAGAGGGGAAGGTTGGCTACGAGATTCATGGTGGCTTCGGAGTTGTCTGCAAATATGGCTCGAGAGGCATCTTCGCTGTCCCTGAAAAGCATCATGTAGCCCCAGGTTTCGTTGTTCGCGTCGAAGATGGGTTGTCGAGCCATAAAGACGGATTCGTAGGTGCTTTCCTTACCCATTATCATCTCCTTCGGACTGGCTTCGTATTTTGCGATGTTTCTGCACAGAGACCCTCTCAATAGATAGATAGTCGTGTCTGCTGTGTTTCGTCAACAACTTGAGTTGGGAAGAAATGCAGTGCTGTTCAGAACAGTGGGTTTGTTCTTCCCTCTTTGGGCCGAGTGTATTATGTGAACCTTGACTCTCCAACACGACAGAAACAGCCATGAGTGAGGTATAATATGCATATCGGAAAAGCCATACGTTTGGAAAGGATATTCAATCGCGATACCAGGCGGACAATCATTGTTCCCATGGATCATGGGGTCACAGTCGGACCTATTGCCGGACTTGAGAAGATGCGGGACACGGTTACAAGTCTGGTGGCGGGTGGGGCCAACGCCGGTCTTGTACACAAGGGACAGGTCAAGCTCGGTCACCGCATGCAGGGGCGCGACTTCGGGTGCATTGTCCATTTGTCAGCCGGTACCTGTCTGTCTCCGTTTCCCAACCTGAAGCGGCTTGTGACGACCGTGGAGGAGGCCATTCGTCTGGGGGCAGACGGGGTCAGCGTCCACGTTAATCTGGGCGACGAAACAGAGGGACAGATGCTGACCGATCTCGGCAAGGTTGCCGCTTCGGCCTCTGAATGGGGGATGCCGCTTCTGGCAATGGTCTATGCCCGTGGCCCCAAAGTGGCTGATGAGTATGATCCTGATGCCGTGGCCCACTGCGCTCGTGTGGGCGCGGAATTGGGGGCAGACGTGGTCAAGGTCAACTATCCCGGCGATCCCGAGAGCTTTGCCCGTGTTGTGGAATGTGCCTGCGTGCCCGTGGTCATTGCCGGTGGAGCAAAAATGAAATCTACTCGCGAATTCCTGGATATTGTCAGGACATCAATTGACGCCGGCGGCGCAGGACTGTCTGTCGGACGGAACGTATTTCAACATTCGAATCCGACACGGTTGGTGGAAGTCCTCAATCGTATTGTTCACGAAGGTTTCTCGGTGGACGATGCCGTGGAAGGGTACGAGGATATTCTCTAGGCAGTTTTTCTCAATGAGACAAAAGGCCCTGGCGCACATCGTGCCAGGGCCTTTTGTTCGTTTTTTTGTTTGATCCAGTGTCATTTTTGGTGTTCGTCCGTCCCGTCTTCCTGCATGTGTCTTTTTGCATACCGAGTTGTTGTCATGCCCTGCATGTGACCCTGTGTTTTGGTTTTGCCCGTGTTTCCCCTGTCCACGGCCGAAGACACCAGAATACCTCTGGATTCGAAGTCTCGAACCGTCGGAAGCCGTTGTGTTCCTTTGGTAATCATAAGCATGACTTGACGCATATGTGATCCTTTTGGACTTGGATCGCACAGTAATACTGTATGTGCGATATGGTTTTCTATAAATATCGAGTGAGTGATATATGGCTATGTCAGATGTGTTTGAATGTCCAGTTAAAGCTGGCTGTTTTTGTATGTAATGCCCTATTTTACTTTGAAAAAATTGTAAAATATTTTAAAAAATTTGGCTAAATACAGAGCCCTAACAGAGCTCTTTTGCCTTTGTTTCTGAGGTTACATTGCACATGCAAAGCAAAAGGCCATGTAATGCATCAACAAATGATGCATTACATGGCCTTTTGCTTTGTTACTCTATAAATAAAGAATCAGAAAAGCTTATTCGGTGCTGCTTTTAAAGACGAAAATCGGAAGTCGTGCCAATGTCTCCCATTCGCCTTCAGCTTGAATTGCAACGGCAATGACATGTCGGCCTTCGCTCTTAACCTGCAGGCCAGGGAGTTGGAAGTTCATTTTATGAAGCATGGTGCCTCCGGGAGTGATTTCTTGCATACCCAGTGTGATGGGGTCCCCGGTGGGCGGTATAAGACTCAATGAGACTGTAAAGGGTTTCTCTCCGCTTTTCTCCAAATCCCACAGGCTGGCGAAGAAGATTGGGGGCAACGTGGCCGGAAGGTCAGGGACCACTGCGTGTTCAATGGTCCGAATAAAGGATGTTGAGCTCGATTCCTTGTCGATGATGAGGTCCGAGCAGATAAGTGCATAAATGAGTTCTGTCATGGTGACTCCATTGTTACTGTGTGTGCATGGCGCCGGTCATGGATCGGCGCAATTCCTCTGGCAGCGTGTTCGCCAGTTCCGGGTCTATGCCGGTCAAAAGCAGAGCCGCGGCAACCTTCTGGCCTTCGGTGCCAGTTGCTAAAGTTGTCCTGAGTGCCGGTTCTGCAACCGTTCCCATGCGCGCCAGGGTATAGAGGGCTATGTTGCCCATGGGCGTTCCCGGTCTGGTTAACAGTCTGACCAGTGTGGGAGCGGCCTTGGCGCCGATGCGTGCGACTGGACTCTGACTGTCGGAAGTGCCGATCAGCGTCAGTTCGTGATAGACGAGCGCAGGGCTCGGGCCGATCAGGTCCAGGGTTTCACTGATGACATGCACGACCCGCATGTCGTCGTCCTTAAGGGCGTGGATCAGGGCTGGCGCTGCCGACAGGGCATCATCCCCCATTTGACCCAGCAGCCAGGCCGCTTTAGCCTTGGCAAAGGGATCATCCATTTTCAGCATGGCCGTCAAGGCTGGAATAGCCGGTTTTCCCATTTTACTGAGGGCGAGAGCTGCGCCGTTACGGACGTGCTCGTTGGGGTGAAGCAGGAGGCGAGCAGTGGCTGTTGCTGCGGGTTCACCGATTTTAGCCAGTGCGTGCGCAGCCAGACTCCGAACTGTCGTATCCTTGTCGCTCAGGGCTTTGAGTAATCCCTGAGTTGCCAGTTCCGGTACAGGCATATAGGCCAGAGCAAGCACGGCTCCTCGTCGTTGCTCGGTTGTCCCGTTGTCTGTGATTTTCAGGAAGCATCCCATGCATCCTTGCCCGCTTTCAGAGAGAGCCTTGATCCCGGCAGCGCGTTCCGTCGAGTCCTGACTGTGAAGCATGGCTGCGATGTCAGAGGCCAGTGTCGTGTTCATCGTGTCAGCGGCCTGAACGGGAATGACCAGAAGTCCGATGAAAAGCACGATGAGTACACTCTGTTTGCCGATGGTCGTAAATTGTCGAAAGTCTAACATGTGTATCCTTTGCAGAGTTAAAGGGCTACTTGCGGGACATGTCATTCCAGGCCCAGACAACTTTTCCGCCGATGGCGTGGGTGATTTCACCCTGGAAATCCTGTTTCAGCCGGTACGTCGTCGGGGGGTGAATACGGTTGTTTTCCGAGTAGAAAATCAATTCCAGATCTTCATCAAGGCGTCGTGTGTTGACGCGTTTGATGCTGATTGATCCGTTGGAACCCGGTTCGCGGACGAGCATGATCTTACCGGCCGGACTGGGGTCTCTGTCACTTCGATCGACAATGATTATATCGCCGGAGTGCAGCGTTGGCTCCATGTGTCGCTCGCCTGCTCCGACCTCAACGGCAACCAGATTTGAGCGGAAGCGGATGGATTCCTGATGCCGCCAGACCAGTATCCAGCCTTCAATCTTGTCTTCGGGAATAAGGCCGGAGGAAACTGCGACTGCCGGTGAGGTCAACGGGACAGCCATATAATCATCTGATTGCGGTTCCGGTAGAGCCGCCTCTGATTCACTTGGGAACGGCAGGTTGAAACAGACTTCTCTTGAAGCATCCACCGGCTCGTCGCCGAAAAGAATTGACACGCCCACTTTGTCAAGAATGTGTCCGAGAGATTCCGAATTGAGGCCTCGTTCCTTTTTCAGAAAGCGGTTGAGCTGGGATGGATCAACTCCGAGTTCGTCCGCCATACGCTTGTTGTTGGAGTATCGCTTACCAGGGCCGATGCGGTCGATGAGTGCTTGTCGCACCTCGTCGGTGAATCCCATGACATCCTCTTGTTGCGGTTAATGGTTGCCCTTGTTTATACAGCAAAGTTGGCAAATGTCTAAATGTATGTTGTAAAATTTGTTGACTTCCAAATAGTCAAATAACTATATCTTGAAAAAATCAAATTGTATTTTGTCAAACATGGAGATCTAAACAATGGAAACAGCAGATATTATTCGTTTGGAAAAAGGTGATGACGGGACATTCGGAGTGCTGCGCCTCAACGGGCAAATTATGTGCATGACCTTAGAACCGCCGGATATGGGGAATCAGGTTGACGAGTCCTGTATCCCGGCTGGAGAGTATCTTTGCAGTCGCGTAGAGTCTCCCGCATTCGGAAGGACCTATGAGATTGTCGACGTGCCGGGGCGTTCGCACATTCTGTTCCATCAGGGGAATGTGGTAGCTGACACTCGTGGGTGTGTGTTGCTGGGGAGAAATTTTGGCTTTCTTGACGGCTCTCGTGGAGTCATGCAGTCAAGGTCGGCCTTCCGGGAATTTCTGGATCGACTTGGCGGGCAGCAGTCGTTCGTGGTCAGGGTGGAAGAGGTATGCTGAAATCACAGGATATCTGCTTAAAAGGCGCGCGCGAGATATGTGATGCCGTTGGTGAGAATTCACGAAATATCATAGAGTTGGTCCGTGACAAAGGGCTGCCGGCCTGGAAGCGGGAAGACAAGGGCTCATGGCGGGCTCTTCCCGAAGATCTGCATCGCTGGATACGTGAACAGCGAGATCGGAACATCAGTAATTACGTGTTCCGGGAGCGTTGGGATACCCTTGAAGGCGATGAGTAAGTCTTGTTTTAATTCGTTTTAAGGCAGTATTGAGATGAGGGAGACCGAGTCGAGCAGAGTCGTGGCGAGGTTGTCGATTTCCAGGCCAGGCTCCAGTGTGGTGATGGCTGTGGTTCCGATTATTTTTCGGCCATAGCCGTCGCCGATCTTGGTTTTGACGCCCCATATCGCGTGGAAAACCACAGGTTCATTGTCCCGGCTGCCAACGTAAAGCATGATGTGCCCCGGTTTGCGAACCAGTGTCATGAAGGGGACGGCTGTTTCCAGAATCCGTTCCTTTTTTTCTTCGGGATCCAATCCTTCCAAGGATATCTGCGTACCGAATTCTATTTGTTTGCCGGAGTTGCGTGGCAGGAAGATGCCGAAGGCTGCCATGAGATCCATGGTCGTGGCCGAACAGTCTCGGTTTTCATACAGGCCGCCCCATCCGTATTGGAGGCCGAGCATGGTGTTCGCCAGTCTTGCAAAATTGGCAGGGGTGGCCGGGATAGGTGCTGTTTCCGTTGCCCCTTGAGGGAGGCTCGCATGGATGGCTAGTGCGTTTCCTTCACGATCACGTACTGGAATGATGAAGCTTTGTTCTGTGGTCCCATCGACGGGAATCAGTGTTCCGATGTGTCCGGTGAAGTGATAGTTCCCCTGGCTGTCGGTGACGGGAACAGAATCAGTGGTCAATGTGACATATGCTCCGGTGCGATACGCCTTGGCAAAGTCGGTGCCCACCCATGCTATGTCTCGTGCCTGTACCCAGCCGAAAGCGAATCTGGATTCCACAAGAATCCACGCTCCGTCGGCGCTGGCGTGGGAGGCATACAGTGGCGTCCCGGCCAGGATCAATGAGTTCTGCATATAGTCGAAAGGGAAACCCTCGCCCGCTTCGTTGAAGTCGAAGAATGCCGGGTGATTGGTGGGGAGCACCCGCAGGCTTGAGTTTGTCACGGTAATGGCCCGGCGCCCTATGGACGGATATGCCTCAACACGTGAAGCCTCGGTCATGTCGTGTATCCAGCGGGAGTCGCGGAGCAGGGTGTTTTCACCGTACAATTTTTTACTGCCGTATACGGTGAGTCCCCAGAATGCCTCCTTTGCAGAAAGACTAGGTCTTGTCCTATCCCAGGGACCAAAATGCTCCTTTATGAATTGAACGTATGCCTGGTGCTGTATTTCGGGAGATATGATCGGTGAGTTGACCGGCAGACCATGATACGCTCCAGTGTTCTGCTCCAGTTCGACCAGGTCCAGAACAGGGGCATTGGGGTCCTGTGCCGCGCAACCTGCCAGCAGGAGGAACGTCAGGACAAGCGCAAAGGTGTGCCGGATCATTGTCAATCGCCTACTTCTTCATGAATTTTTTGCCGATGCTGAATCCCTGTCCCACGAATTTGGAAACCGTATGATAGGCACGGGTGCCAGGGCTGAAAATCAGGGGAAGAACCTTGTCCGGGTCTGGGTGTTGGCCATCGATAAGTTTATCTTCGTCGCATTTGACGTCTTTGATTTCGCCTATGAGCAGAGTGTGGATGCCTTGTTCATAGGTGCCGGTCAGTTCGCATTCAATGATCAGCGGAAACTCTTCGATATACGGCGCGTTCACGCAGTCGCTCTTTGTCGGCGTCAGGCCGGTGGCTGCAAACTTGTCTTCGTTTTTGCCCGAGACCATGCCGAGGTAATCTGATTCAGCAGCCAGATATTCGGGACAGACGGATACGGTGAACGCCTTGTGCTTCATGATCCCCGCATATGTGTAGCGGGATGGACGCAATGAAACTGTCAGGCTTGCGGGATCAGAACTGCATATGCCGCCCCAGGCCGCGATCATGGCGTTGGGCTTGCCGTCTTCTGCGTAAGCACCCACTGCCCATACAGGGGTGGGTTGGGCCAGAGTCTTGGGGCCGAGTGATTTTTTCATGATTTGCTCCTTGTATGTAGGCAAGTCTATGTCATTTCTCCCGAAAGGGGAATGGCAGTCAGTGATTACAATCGTGAAAGGCGAGATTCCGAGTGCTCCGCGACAGAGTGCATGATCCCTTCGCACCATCCGCAGCCAAGACAATTCTTGTCGCAGGTCGTGACCTGGGTAAACAATTTTTCGGGCAAGCTCTTGTTGGGGATGGTTATCCGGTTGGCGAGATCCCCCATGGCGTCCATGAGATCGAGCAGGTTGCCTGTATAGGAGCCGTCAATATAGGCGGTGATCGTGCGCTTGAGAAAAGTGATTCCCTTGGTGCGTCCGCACAGTTTGATGCCGTCGACCTGACCTTGGTACCAGAGGACATCCTCGGGGCGGATGAATGGCGAGGCGAGCATGAGGCCGGGGTCCTGCAACAGTCTGCGTACACAGCCGAGATCGCGGTTCATGGCAAAGGTCCGTTCGCGGCACAGCCCTTCATTGACCATTGATATATGCGCATCGTGGGCCGGTTTGTACGGACATTGGAGCAGGCAGCCTTCATTGGCCAGGAGGTGGATTTTGATTGTCGGGTAAAGGCTGCGGACTGCGTTGATGATCTTGTCCAGACGCGAAGGATTTCTGTTCAATGCACGGTCCGGGACGATTCGGGACGGCGGCTTGAACATGGTTCCGTCGATCATGGTCAGCATGGCGAAGAGTCGTTCAGGGGAATCGAGCATGCAGTTGACGCTTGGCACTGCCTCCAAAGAGCTGACGAGCTCGGGGTGCGTGTCGGAAAGAGCCTGGAGAAAATACGGATCGGCGAAGATGACGCCTGAAAGGTCGGTTCTTTCGAGGATATGTTCAAGTCGGCGTGCGGTCTCATCCAGACAGGTCTTGCCGAAATAGCGTCCCGGCGCATGCAGTCTGGCATTCATGAGCACAAATTTTTTTACGCCCGTGAGCGAAGAGAGGCCCTCGATGATTTTGTCCAGTCCCGGGCTTTTCATGCGGTGGCGGCTGTCGGCCAGTCGCTGGTCGTACAAAGAGAAATGGACCGATGCCAGCGAGGCTGCATGGCGGGCCAGGAATTCAGGATAGTCCCCGTCCGGGACAAAGGGAACATCAAAGGGAACCATAGTCTCTTTTCGCCTGTGCGTCCCGTTACGTCAAGAGGGTTTGGGAAATCAACGTGTAGAGTTGTTGACCCAGTTTACAATGTCCTGAGCATTCATGGCACCTGGCTGGCGAGCAATTTCGTGCCCGCTCTTGAACAGGATCAGCGTGGGAACAGCCCTGACATTGAAGCGAGCCGCTATGGCCTGATCCGCCGTTGTATCCAGTTTAGCCAGGCGCACTTTGGGATGAAGGCGTTTGGCTGCGTCATCGAATTGAGGTCCCATCATCAAGCATGGACCACATGTAGGTGAATAAAAATCCACCAGTACCGGGATGTCGTTTTTGGTTATATGGCGGTCAAAAGTCGTACCAACCAATTCAAGCGGCGTTGCTTCGAAAACCTTGGTTTTGCATTTGCCGCACACGGCTTCGGCTTCTCGTCCGGCATGGACGCGATTCAGAGCCCTGCAGGCCGGACAGACAATGAGTTTGGTATCAGCGGTCATGGGTATTTCCTCCATTTCACAGAGTAATCATCATAAAATCAGGAGCAAGGGAATGTGTCATATAGGCAGGAACGATGCGGTTGCTCGAGCGACCTCCTGATCGCCGACTCGGGCGATACCCTCGACAAAAATGATGCGGCTGCCTCGTTTGACCACATGCGCTTCACATATGATGGTGTCATGGACCTGCGCTGGTCGAAGGTATCTGACATCCATGTCCACGGTGGCTGTCCGTGTGCCTTGCGGGTTGCCGGCCAGTACAGCGTGAGCCATGGCTTCATCAAGCAGTGTCGCCAGAATGCCACCGGCTATCATGCCTGCGCCCTGAACCAGTTCTGGTTTGGCAGGCAGCCGTAAAACAGCCCTGTCCGGCTCGATCGTATCGACCTCGATGCCGAGAAAGGCAAAAAGCGGATTCACGGTCTGTGTTTTGTGGCGGACCTGTTCAAGGTAGACATGCGGCATGGTCGGCGTCCCTTTTTCCCTGTTCCAGCTGCGCTTTCATGGTTATCCGAATGCCGGAAAGGATCTCGATGGTCCTGTCAACGTCATCCGGGAATGCAGCTGGTTCCAATTCAAGTGTTATGTAGCGGTCATAGCCACGTTTGCCAAGCCGATGAAGGAAATTTTCCAGAGGTAGGCTGCCTTTGCCGGGCGTCAGGTGTTCGGTGTACCCGACGGCATCTGAAAAATGAACATTATACAGCAAATCATTCGGTACTTTGTCGATGGCATGAAGAACGTCCCGACCGGAAACTCCCATGTGACATACATCAAATGTCAAGCCGACATTTTTGTCCCGGCATTGGGCCATGAGTTTTTCCAGCGGGTCTTTGGAAAAAGGTGATCCCTCTGCCCATGGCATGTTTTCCAGTGAAAACTGGATACGACCCTTGGCGTCAAGGAGCAGCGGCAGGTCGTACGCTTTTTCGAACCAGCGATTCTGGATCATGTTGACGAGCTTTGAGCCGGGTGGGTGCATGGTGATGTGGTCGGCTTGAGGCAGCGAGTTGGCCAGAGTTGTCGTCGCTTTCCACGAATTGAGGTGTCCGCCCCAGGCGGACCAGTTGCGGAAAGGTGCGTGAAGGCTTCGTATGGGCAGGACTTCATCAACCTTTTCCAACCCCGATTCAGGGGTGAGCTTGGGGGAATTCATGATCAGTTCCATGCCCGCAAAACCAGCGTCCCGGCCGATGCGCGCTATGAGCTTCAGTGGGAGATGAAAGAGGCACCCTGCCGAAAGCAGGATCTTGGGGCCGGTGTACCCGGTGGATTCTGCGTCCATGGCATAGACCATAAGCGAATTGAGGTCACAGGTAATCAAATAATCGGGGAAGGGTGCAAACGGTCGGGTAAACGGCGATCCCGCTTGTGGACAAAGTCTGATGAGACAGGGTCGTCCATAATGCGGGAGATGTCCTGTCGGGGTCTGACCAAATGGAGTGCAAGTAAGAATACACCCCCGGTCAAATCAGACAATCCTGATGGATAACGCAGGTATCGGTAATTTATATAGTGTTTAATTCCAGTGTGAAAGAGATTCGTTGCTTATCGATCAGTTATTTTGTCGGAGACTTTTCGATGAGGTCTGCCAGAACGAGAGCCCATGACATATCTCGCTTGTTGTCTTCGGTCATATCGTCAAGAATCCATTCCTTGATAGGTTTGATGGCCGCCTTGAGCCGCGCTGGCCCCAGGTCATTGACTCGATAGGCGGCTTCCAGTCCGTTCAGGCAGAACTGGTCGAAATCGGTGTTCAATCCCCCCTGATGGTAAGCTACGATATCCCGGATTAGAAGCAGCCCGAAAACAATGGCTTCGACTTCTGTATAATCGCGGCCCCATATCTCACCACCCCGAATTTTCGGTTGCTCCCGTGTAGGGGCGCGAGGTTCCCGTTTACATACCATCTGACGGAATTCTTCCAATGCAACGACATTACCCATGGACACTCCTTTCTCATTCTGAGTCATTCTTCTCTTCGGTAAGAGTCGTGTTTTGCTTTAGGGGGAATTCGCTGTGACATGAATGTCACACGCTGGGGTTGCCCCTTTTTTCGGCCGGTTGTGAATGACGATGGGTGGTCATATCGGCGTCCTTATACCAAATTATAACATTTAGTTACAAAGTGTAAGCTTATCGATTGACATGGGGATCGAGATGTGTCGCCATGGTACGGGCCTTTATATCCTGATTTTTCATGTCGACAAGGACTGTGCTCCGGAAGTGTGCTTTGCAGGTGTGGATGCGCCATGAAAAAGGCCGGAACATGTCCGGCCTCGTCGTGGTCAAGTGAAGGGATGTTACAGGACTGTGTGAACCGGGTCCTTGGTCCAGTACTGGACCTCGAATTTCTCCGCCATGCCTTCCTGGAGGCGCTTGAATTCGGGCTTCTCCATTTCGCGGATGCGAATATAGACATCTTTGCTGCTTTCGTTTTCTGAAACATTGTGTGTCATGATGTTCATGATCCGGGCATTGTTTGCCTTGAGGAAGTCGAGAACCGGGGCCAGACTGCCGGTTTCCGTGGAAACCTTGAGGCAGACCTGTTCTCCGCCTTCATAGACTCCGGTTATTTCAACCAGCACCTTGAAGATGTCGGTGTCGGTGATAATGCCGACAACAACGTTGTTCTCATCCACCACGGGCAGACCGCCGAAATTGCCTTCCAGCATAAGAACCGCAGCTTTTTCAACGGTTTCGTCCGAGCGGATGGTCATGGGTTTCTTGGTCATGATATCCTGAATCTTGATCTCGGAGAGCAGATAATACAGCTCATGCATGTCCAGGGTCGTGGCCTTGGACGGAGATGCGTCCTTGATGTCCCGGTCGGAGATGATGCCGACTATTCTGCCTTCGTCGTCAACCACGGGCACGCGACTGATGGATTTGTCTTTCATGATCTTCGAGGCCTTCATCATGGAGCGATCCGGGGTGATGGTCACGACATCCTTGGTCATCCAGTTGGCTACGAGCATATAATTCCCTCCTTGATTTCCGGCCCACATTGACCAGTTACAATCGATATTTCTTAACTATTCCATACAGACAACAACTCGTTTTGGCTAGCCCCATCATGACATGCCGGGTCATCTCCGACCATGGGCCGTTTTATGCGTGAAATTGTTTTGCGAGCGTCAGTTGTAAATCCTGTCAAGTTGATTCTTTATACGTATCAAGCGTTTTTAGTATGCAATCAATCCCATTTTCGGGATTTTCCGAAAACCGGGGGTAAGCTGTTCATCGAACCGGGGGCAATGGTTTTCACCCTCAAGATACTGGAGAACGATGCAATGGCGATACCGCTTGTTGGTGCGGTGGCAGGGTTGCTGTCCATGGTTGTGGACGGCGTGTCCGGGCACTTTAAACGGAAAGAGGAATTGAAGAAGGCGGTCATGGAAAACCGTATGCGGTTGGCCCGGAGCGATCGTGAGTTCAACCATGAATGGGAAATGAAGCAGTTGGAAAATGTCGGTTGGAAGGATGACGTACTTTTTTTTGCCTGGATAGGATTTTTCATCTGGTCGGGAGTGGACCCTGAAGGGGCAGGGGAAGTTATCCGTTCCTGGGAAGGCCTGCCCGACTGGTTCCTGCAGGTTACATTCTGGATCGTGGCTGCCGTGCTTGGCGTCAAGAAGATCGGTGATTTCCTGCCCGGTGCTATGCGCGGCATCCGGGATGCATGGGGAGGCAGGAAATGACAGCGCTGGAACGAGAAGATTTGCAGGATTTACTCGTTCGTATCGACGAACGGGTCAAAGCAATTCAGGAAGATATCCGCGACATCAACGAGTCCCGGCGCTGTGCGGGTAATCAAGTTAAAATCCGGTCTTTGGAACGGGTTGTCTGGGGCTGTATGGCAACAGTGGCTGTCTTGGGAGCGAGGGTGCTGTTTGAGGTCGTGCAATGACGGTGTCAGGGGGTGGGCTTATCAAGATACCCGTCAAGCTGCTGCCGATAGAGTCTGGCCATGGCCTCGTCGCCTGTGGCGTCGGCAAGGCCGATCGCTCGCCGTACAGCACTGATGGCTCCTGGCATGTCGCCACTACCGGCCAGCGCGTCGGCCAGAAGAGCCTGGAGGATGCTTCTGCGGGGTTCAAGGGCAGTAGCTCGTTGGAGGTCGGCGGCGGCTCTGTCGAATTGTCCGAGTTTCATGGACGCCTGAGCGCGGGCCATGATGATCTGACTGTTTTGCGAATCAAGAATGAATGCCTGACTCAGGTCGCGGAGGGCTGGTTCAAACTGTCCAAGAGACATGTAGGCCATGCCCCGCTTGTAGTTGGCGTCCAGATGAGCGGGGTCAAGGGCGAGAGCGTGAGTGTAATCGTCGATGGCTTCGTCCACGCGGCCCAGGCCGTCGTAACAGGTGCCCCGACGGACATACGCTTCGGCAATGGTCGGGTCCGCCTGAATAACCTGAGTAAAATCCCGTGCAGCACCGCTGAGATCGCCAAGCTGGAGCAGGGTGAACCCGCGCACGTAATGTCCCTTGGTATGATCCGGTTTGGACTGGAGCAGCGTATCCGCGTCAGTCAACGCTTCGTCATACCGTTGCATCTCAAAAAACAACGACGCCCTGTAATACCGGGCTCCTGCCAAAGATGGATCAAGCTCCAATGCTCGGTTCAAGGAGTCGAGAGCCGCGTTTACATCCAGGAATTCACCGTCATGCATGAGCTGCATGGCTTGCCCCAAGGCATCGGCTGCCTCTGCCTGATGCCCCTGAAGTTCCTTTTCCTGGGCGGTCAAAGGGGGCGGTGCCGGCATTTTGCTCGTGCAGCTGACCGTCATGGCGATCAGAAGAAAGAATGTCAGGACGGAAAAACGCATTAACAGGAGATACCTTCAGGCGAACCGTCCGTCAACATAAGGAAAACGAAGAATGACACATACTATGTATATACCACGAGAGTATCAGGCGAAAATCGAAGCATCACTTGCGCGGTTTTCTGTGCTGGTTTGTCACCGCAGGTTCGGTAAGACCGTGCTGTCGGTCAACAGGCTTATTCGTGCAGCCAGGGAAACAGGTCGGACGGATTGGCGAGGAGCTTACATAGCGCCTCTGTATAGGCAGGCAAAGACCGTAGTCTGGGACGAACTCAAACGATATTGCGGCCTCGGGCAGGACGACTGCACCGTGAAGTTCAATGAAACCGAACTGCGTGCAGATTTTGAAAACGGCGCGCGCATCCGGCTTTTTGGTGCCAACAACCCGGACAGTTTGCGTGGCATGTGTCTTGACGGTGTGGTGTTTGATGAGGTGGCCCAGATGCCCCACCGGGTCTGGACCGAGGTTATCCGGCCTGCTCTGTCTGACCGCAAGGGGTGGGCCTTGTTCATAGGTACGCCGCGCGGCAAAAACGCTTTGTATGAGATTTGGGAGAAAGCCAAGCTTGACCCGGATTGGTTTACAGCTATGTATCGTGCTTCCGAGACCGGGATCATCAATCCGGATGAATTGTCTGCCAGCGGTCGGGAAATGTCGCCTGAGGAATACGAGCAGGAGTTCGAATGTTCGTTTACTGCCGCCATTCGCGGAGCCTACTTCGGTCAACTCATGAGTGACGCCGACAGGGAAGGTCGCGTGACCAGTGTGCCGCTTGACCCGTCCATGCCCGTGCACACGGCCTGGGATCTCGGTATGTCCGATTCCACGTCAATCTGGTTCATTCAGGCCAAGCCCGGCGGGACGTATGCGGTCATTGACTACTACGAGGCCAATGGCGAGGGGCTGGATCATTATGCCAAGATACTGGATCAGAAGGGTTACAAATACGGTATGCACATCGCGCCCCATGACATCCGGGTACGAGAGCTTGGTACAGGCAAATCGCGGCTGGAGGTGTCCCGCTCCCTTGGAATCCGATTTGATATTGCGCCGAACATTCCGATTCAGGACGGTATAAATGCTGTTCGTACGATACTGCCGTGCTGTTGGTTTGATGAAAAGCGATGTTCTCTGGGCATCGAGGCTCTTCGGCATTATCGCAGATCCTTCAATGATCGGACATCCAACTTCTCCACCCGCCCGGTACATGATTGGACAAGCCATGCTGTTGATGGGTTCCGCTACTTTGCCGTGGGATTTCGTCAGCCCGACACGGGTCACAGGGCATCGAAGGCTTCAAACGACTATAATCCGTTCGGGAGGTCTTATGCCCGTTCGTGAGTTGTTGCTTCGACCGGAAGTATTGTCCGGTTTTTCTGAAACTGGTAAATATCGATGGCTTGAATTGTATGATAAGACAAATGTTTATGGATATTCCGCCATTGCAGAACATGAGGACATGCTGGAATTGCATGTGACTCTTGTGCAGTGGGGGAAGTGCGTTCGGCAGAGTCTGGAACAAGATGTGACGTGGCTTAAAGGAGAAGCCTTACGCCTTGGAAAGCGGCGAATCATGGGTATTCGCGCCAATGACCAGGGACAGTTCGATGAACGGCTTTTCAAGTTCGCCGGATTGTTTGGTTTCACTGAAATGCACACGGTTCAAACGGCAACGCTTCGTGTTGATTCTGAGGAATAGTCATTGATGACCGAGAGTAAACAAAAAAGGCGCCCACTGCGAATGGACGCCTTTTTCATTGGTCATGTTGGTCATGGATTATGCGGCTCCGGCCACGATGTCCCCGCCGATTCGTTCCGGGGCCGCGAAGTTCATGTTGATGTAGGACGAATTGTCAAAGACATAGGTGGGCGCTTCGTTCGTCACGATGTGCATTTCGCGGGCATCCACCATGTTTGTGATGGAATTGTCTTCGGATACCCTGTTGAAATTGTTGGTCACTGACAATGATGTGGAATTGTCATTTTCAATGATGCGTGTTTCCGGAAAGGCCATGGTCAGGTTGTGGTTTTCCACCACGTTGGTGTCGCTGTCGTCCACATAGGTTGTCTTGGCGTTGTTTTGGTCCACGAAATTGAAGGTGGTGGATTGATCGATGTTCCGCGACTGGTCGAAGTTGTTTTCGGAGCTGAAGTTGTAGGCAAACGACATCTCGTTGTGCTCGTTGAGAATGGTGTCGTTGTTGCTCACGTGATTTTCAACGGAGTTGTCCTGTTGCGTGAAGTTGAAGATCGTGGACTGTTCCACATGACGTGAATTGTCGGTTTCGCTGATGTGCGTGTCGTTGGTGTTCTGCTCGAAATTTCGGTTTTCCGTAAACGTGACGTCGTTGTCGGAAGTATAGTTGGTCTGTGAATTGTCCACCTGCTGCTGTGTGTACTCAGCACTATTCTGTACCATGGTGGAGTGGTCTTCGTTCCGGGTGACGGAGTTGTCGTTTGTCAACGTCAAATTCTGATTATTGACAAAGCTAACAGAGGAATTGTCCACTTCGGTACGGTTGGTTGAACGGTCTTCGTTGGTGGTTTGGCTTGAGTCCACGTTGTGGATATTGACGTTCTCGGATTCGTTGGTGGTCTGTCGATTCTCGGAATTGTTGATTGTCTTGGAATTGTCCTGCTGGCTGACGATGTTGGTTTCGTTGTCCGTGACATGTTCCTGATTGGTGACCTGATTGATCTGTTGCGTCTGCTGGTAATTTTCTTCCGTGCTCAGATCCTGATTGCGTGAAGTGGAATTATCCACATTGTTCTCAGTAAGATATCGGTCGCTTCTGTAGATGGACGAGTTCATGGACTGATCCAGAGAACGGTCCACAGATTCATTGTTGGTGGTCAGGTGCGACTGTTGGATATCCTGTGTCTGATCGATGTTCAGGGAATACTCGGACCGCATGTCGATATTGTTGCCGGGACCGTTGGAATCGTCAAAATTTACCTTGGGCGTTTCGTATGGTTCTGCATAGCCGTCTGCCGTTGGAATCCACGGCGCCATGGGTGTCTTCGGCGGCGAGTACGGCGCAGAGTGCTTGGTGTGATGCATGACATCGCTTGGCCAGCTTTGGGTGTGGCCGAAATACATGCCGTGCGGCTGGGTCAGCCTGAAGGCTTCGATGGTGCCGCCGGGCGGTATGGGGACATAGCCTGTCAAGGTAGGCATGGAAAATCCAACCTTGGGCGTCATGGGGACGGAACCCGCAGGAGTGATGGGCTGAATACCCATGGGCGGTGCGATTGAAACGTGGCCCGTTGTGTCAGCCGGAGGCCTTCCGGCTGGCTGGGACGGTGCTCCGCCGCCGCCACCAGATAAGCCTCCGCCGCCTGTTGACGGGGCAATGGCCGGCTTGCCCGATTCTGTGGAGATGGGCACGTTGGCCCCGCCGGACACGCCGCCGGAACCTGTGTTGTTCATGTTGATGGGGTTGGAACTGCCGGTCTGGCCTGAGCTGCCTGCGCCGGTGGATTGGCCGATCGCATTGCCTCCGGTATTGCTCTGGACTGTACCAGCTCCACCGCCGCTGCCGATATGGGCTGCGCCGGTGTTGTTGGATGCGGTTCCGCCGCCTCCACCGCCGCCGATGTGCGACGCGCTGGAGCCTCCGCCCACTGTGCCGCCGCCAAATGAACCGCCGGCACTGCTCGTCCCGGCGAGGGAACCTCCGCCAAACGACGCACCGCCAGACGCGCCCGCAAAAGCGCTCGCATTGCCACCACTGGTCGGGCTGGAATAGGGAATCCTGGCCATGGATGTGTCGATCATCACGCGTGCAGGAGTGGTGTCAATGGGCACATGGCCCGGTTCTCCCACAGCGATCTGACCGGGTGGTCCGGCCTGAAAAGAGCCTGCTGGTCCGGCTGTCACCTGACCGGATGGTCCGGCTACGATGAAGTCGGTAACGCTCGACATGGACATGGGTGTCTCTCCCCGCCGTGAGCAGACCTTCCATGGTCTGATTGATGCCCACAATAGGGCATTCCGGCATATATACAATATACGACCGGCAAAATGGCAGTCAAGGTGTATAATTGTTTACTTGCCTGAATGAATGATTCGTGTCGATCGGACACAAAAAGACGCGGCAGGTGGTACCCTGTCGCGTCTGAAAGTTCCTTGGTGCGGAGGTTAGAAGTCGGCGACGCTGTTGCCGAATCCGTTGGCGCGAGTCCCGCCGCCGACAGATGTTCCTGAATTCTTCATCTTGGCTTCGAGAGCTTCGGACAATTGGTCACGCAGTTCCATTATCTGGTTCTGTTTTTCCTGTACCTGTGTCCGCTTCATTTTTTCGGGCAGATCGCTGTCTTCAATCGCCTGAACCTCCTGTTCCAGCTTTTCAATCTGCTTCTTGAGCATTTTGATTGTCTGATCCACGGGGGATTCGTCGTCGCTCTGATTTGATTCACCCGATTCTTCAGGTGCGGCCAGGGCGCGCGCTTCGTCGGAGATGGTCACGGTATCCCCCTGAACCGGAGTCTTGATCTCCTGGCTGGTCTCATCCACCGTTTTCTCGGCAGAGGGTGCGGGCTTGATACTCAAGGAATCCACAAATGCAGATGTCTGCTGTGCAAGTGATTCGATAGCCATGACAAAACGCTCCTTCTATATTGTCGATTTGACCTTCTCAATGGCTCTTATCGACAGAAAGAAGGGTTTCTTTAGGGCGCATGAGCGGTTTTGCTGTTTTTTGTCGGAATATCTTTATTGACCATGCAGGATTGTCTGCTCATTTTCCTCTTTTCCTGAGTCGTTTTTCATTCCCTTGTTGCCTGACCTATGGGAAACACGCTACCCTGCATCCATATATTCTGCACACATGTCATGCGAGGCACCATATGAGCGTCATCAATCTCGAATATCTCCTCAAGCCCAGATCCGTTGCGGTCATCGGGGCTACCAATGATCCACGCAACGCGGGCAATATTGTCATGCGCAATATCATGGCAGGCGGCTTCATGGGGCCGGTCATGCCGGTGTCCGATCAGGCAGAGGCCATTGCGGGCGTGTTGACCCACCCTTCGGTCAAGCATCTGCCAAAGACCCCTGATCTGGCTGTGGTCTGTTCTCCTCTCGATCAGGTCCCGGAGATCATTCATTCTTTGAAGGAGCGGGGAACCAGGGGGGCTGTCCTTATGGGTTCCGGTTTTGCGTCCATGACGGAGGATGAGAGACTGGATGTCAAATCGACGATTCTCAGTATTGCCAAACCGCCGGAAATCCGGATTATCGGTCCAAAATCTCTTGGGTTCATGGTCCCGTCGCTCAATTTGAATGCATCCCTGGCCCACGGGTTTGTCGGTCCTGGAAAGGTCGCTTTCATTTCTCAGTCCGATTCGCTGTTTGCCACGGTTCTGGACTGGGCCATTGATAAGGGAATCGGGTTCTCTCACATGATCGCTTTGGGAAGCCGTATTGACGTAACCTTTGCCGATATTCTGGATTATCTGGGCTCAGACCCCCTGACTCGTTCCATCATGCTGTATGTGGAGTCCGTCAAGGACGCACGCGAATTCATGTCCGCTGCCCGGGCTGCATCGCGTAACAAACCCGTGCTGGTTATCCGGCCAGGTCAGGCTCTGGATACTGTACTCGGAGACGTGAAGCTGCGCGAAACCGGTGATCTTTGGCTCATGGACGAAGTCTATGACGTGGCCTTTCGACGGGCAGGCATGCTTCGGGTGGCAGATATCGATGGGCTTTTTGATGCGGCACAGACATTGAGTACGCCGAGACAGGTCTATGGCAAGAAACTCGCCATTTTGACCAACGGCACTTCGGCAGGGATTCTCGCGGCTGATCGACTGATGAACGGAGGTGGTGAACTGGCACCGCTCTCCGATGAGACCGTCAAGGCAATCGACGGCGTACTCGGGAGGGAAAACTGGTCACGTGCCAATCCTGTGGACATCCCGTTCAACGCTGACGGCAAGGCATATTCCGAAGTCCTCAAACTGCTTATCAAGGACAAAACCGCCAATGGCATATTGGTGATGCATGTGCCGTGGACTGCCCAGCCTGACAGGGAAGTGGCCGAGGCCCTGCGTGATTCGCTTAAACGGGTCAAGCGCATGGTGCTCACGGCCTGGCTTGGTTCAGGCGCGGCAGAGGATGCCCGTGATGTTTTCCGTAAGGCGGATATCCCTACCTACGAGACGCCGACTCAGGCGGTGCAGGCGTTTCTGTATATGGCTGAGTATCTGCGAAATCAGGAAATGCTCATAGAAACGCCGGATTCCCTGCCGACTGATTTTTTCCCGGACACCTCAGGAGCACGAACAATTGTTCAGAAGGCGCTTGATGACGGGCGTGAATCCTTGACTGAACCAGAGGCCAAGGGGCTCCTCGCGGCGTATGGTATTCCCGTAGTCGAAACCCGTATCGCCGTGTCGGCCAAGGAGGCGGTTATTGCCGCTGACGCACTGGGGTATCCCGTGGCACTGAAGTTGCGCAGTCCTCAGATTCCACAGCCGTTCGATGTGGGCGGCGTGTTGCTTGATTTGGAGACCCCCGAGCGGGTTTGGGAGGGGGCAGCTTCCATTTTGGCCCGCTGCACTCGCGAGAGGCCCGATGCCTATATAGAAGGCTTTACGGTCCAGAAAATGGGACGCAGGCTCGGCGCGCACGAGTTGTCCGTGTCTGCCACGGTGGACTCGGTTTTTGGACCGATTATTCATTTCGGGCATGGTGGCATGGCGCGGGAGATGATTCAGGATCAGGCCTTGACCCTGCCGCCGCTTTCCATGTCTTTGGCCAAGGAGCTGGTGGGGCGTACTCGAATTGCGACCTTGCTTCGGGGCACTCCGTCCCAGTTGCCCGTGGATATTGACGATATTTGTCTGACCTTGATTCAGATTTCGCAGCTCATCGTGGACGTGCCGCAGATTATGTCCATCGATATCAATCCGCTTTATGCCGATTCCGAAGGAGTTCTCGCTTTGGGCGGGAAGATTGAAATTGCGCCGTTCGAAGGAGATGGTGAAGCCCGGCTTGCCATCCGGCCATATCCTCGAGAACTTGAAGAATGTGTGGTGCTCAAGACCGGGCGACATGTCACGTTGCGACCGATTCGACCTGAAGACGAGAAAACCCATCGGGAATTCTTATCCAACCTGACAGACGAGGACTTACGTTTGCGGTTCTTTGGTGTGGTTCAGCGTGACTTCGATCACAAGGACATAGCCCGATTTACCCAGATTGATTATGACCGGGAAATGGCGTTTATCGCCACAGCCTTGAACGAAAGGGGCGATCCGGAAACCCTGGGGGTCATGCGGACCAATACCAAACCGGATAATTCCGAAGCGGAATTTGCTATAGTGGTCCGTTCCGATCAGAAAGGCGCAGGCCTTGGTTCCATGCTGTTCCATAAAGGTATTCAATATACCAAGGAGCGGGGAACCCCTGTGCTGGAAGGACAGACCATGCTTGAAAACAAGGCCATGCAGGGATTATCAAAAAAATTCGGCTTCGTGATTACGCCGGACGAGCATGACGTGGATTTGGTGAATATGACGCTGGATATGGAGAAGGTGAAAATATAATCCATGGATTTCCCTCCGATTTATCACCACACCGGGCTTGAATCGAATGGCGGAGCGACACGCGTCGCCCGTCTGCTTATTGCAGGTCTCAATAAGCGGAAGGTGACAACGAACCTGAGTTTCGAACTGGCTGAAAAGCTGGATGGAACCGCTATTTTGCCTGAAGATTTTGGTCGTTATCTGCCTGATATGGCCATGGGGCATGTTCATTGTACGGGGAACTGGCCCGCTCTGTTGGGCTCCATTCCGTCCCAAAGAAAAATCATCGTTACCCTGCATGATTGCGATCTGTTCACCGGGGGATGTCCTTATCCTTTGGATTGTCCCGCCCTCGAAGAAGGGTGCGCAGATCCCTGCCCGAGAAAATTCCCCGAATCCTCAGAAATCAGAAAGGCTAAGCTGGAACAGGTGCGACGACTTGAGCCGGTCTTGGTGTCCCCGTCCCGCTGGCTGGCCCGTTTGGCCCGGACTCATCTGCATCGAGCGGTGGCGGTGATTCCCAATGGCATTCCGTGGCCCAGTCGGCCATTCCCAAAAAGCGCGGCGCGACAACAACTTGGTATTCACCCTTCGGCCAGGGTTGCGGTGTTTGCTGCCCATGGAGGCATGACAGCGGCCTACAAGTCGGGTGATGCGTGGCAGGGACTTTGGCGACATCTCAAGGGGCAACTGCCGGAACTCGTGTGTTTTGCCGTGGGCGGGGACAAGGAAGAACGTCAGGGCGATCTCGTTGTCTGGCCCTATGTGGATCGCCGCAAGTTGTCGCTGCTCATGGCTGCTGCGGATGTGTTGTTATATCCTACCAAAGCTGACAATCATTCTTTGGTCATTCTGGAGGCCATGTCCTGTTGTCTGCCCGTTGTGTCTTACGCGGTAGGAGGTGTGCCGGAGCAGATTACGGACCGGGTTACCGGGTTGCTCGTGTCGCCGGGTGATCAGGCCGCATTTCTGGAAGCTGCCGTGACGATTCTGGCCGATCCTGTCATGATCCGCCAGATGGGTTTGGAGGCGTATTCATCCGGTCAAAAACGCTTTTCCTCTCAACGCATGATTGCAGGGTATATGCAACTCTATTCGCGAATACTCGAAAAGCATAATTCGTAAAAGAAGCCCCCCGCACCCTCCGGTGCAGGGGGCTTTCCACTGCGGGGGCGATTAGGTCAGCTTCTTTCGCAGGTGTGACCTCAAAAGGATGGCAATGAGGTTCATGCCGAGTACCAGTGCCACCAGCACAAGAGAGGTGCCGTACTGGAGCGGAAGGGTTGCTTCGGGGTCGGTGGAGGATACCGAAAGCGAGTATATCTGGTATGGCAATGCCATTACTTCATCGAAGATGGAGGATGGGAGGGTTGGATTATAGCTTGCCGCAGCGGTAAACATGATGGCTGCCGTTTCACCCGCAGCACGGGAAATGGAGAGGATCGAGCCTGTCAGGATGCCGGGCATGGCTGAAGGAAGGACCACTCTGAAAATCGTCTGCCATTTGGTGGCGCCAAGGCCGAGTGAGGCCTCGCGATAGGTGTCGGGAACGGATCGCAGGGCTTCTTCAGAGGTGCCGATGATGACCGGCAGGATGAGCACTGCCAGGGTCATGCAACCCGCGGCAATGGACACGCCCATGCCAAGGCCGCCGAGGTCGCGAGAGGCCACGAAAAAGGCCATGCCGAACAGACCGAAGACAACGGATGGCACACCTGCCAGATTGTTGATGCACAGCCGGATGATGCGCATGAAGGGACCGGGCATGGCGTATTCGTGGAGATAGATGGCGGCTGCAACGCCAAGAGGCAGGGCCAGTCCCATGGACCCGATGGACAGGTAGAATGTGCCTACGATGCAGGGGAAGATGCCGCCTGCAAGACCGCCTTCAGTCGGCTGTCCGGTGAGGAAATCCCAGGAAATGGCGGGCAGACCATAATAGACCATATAGCCGACGATGATGAAGAGGGCGAGGCCATTGATGGCTACAGCACCTCGGAACAAACCGAACCAGACTTCCTGCGTGCATTTGCGTCGGAAGCGTGAGCCGGGAGTGTCCGGGATGTTGGAGCTATTGATGACCATGTCGTTACGAATCATTTCAGACATATCCTTTTCCTAGAGGCTGGCAGAGCCGACTTGTTTGTATTTATGAGCGATGTGATCGGCCAGAAGGTTGAACAGGAAAGTGATCAGGAACAGGGCCATGGCAATGGCGAAGAGCGCGAAGTAGTGCATTTCAAGACCAAAACTGGTCTCACCCATTTCCGCAGCTATGGAAGCAGGCATGGGCCTGACGGGATCGAAGATGGAATCCGGTATGCGCGCTGCGCCGCCCGCCACCATGAGGACGACCATGGTTTCGCCAATGGAGCGGGACATGCCGAGAATGACGGCTGTGGACAAGCCGGACAGGGATGCGGGGAGTACCACGCGCCAGATGGTTTCAAATCGGGTTGCGCCCAGGGCGAGTGAGCCTTCGCGGAGTTCGGCAGGTACGGAATGAATGGAGTCTTCGGCAATGGAAGTGATGGTCGGGACCGCCATGAATGCGAGCATGATGGACGCGTTGAGCATGTTCACGCCGAATCGGATTTCGAATACATCGAGAAGGATCGGTGCGACTACAGCCAGCCCGAAGAAACCGATGACGACGGATGGCAGGGATGCCAGCAGTTCGACCATGGGTTTGACTATTTCACGAACTTTGTGCGGCGCGATTTCAGCCAGGTATACGGCAGTCATTATGCCGAGTGGAATGGCAATGGCCGACGAAATGAGCGTCACCCAGACAGATCCCATAATGAGCGGCAGGATTCCCCATTGGGGGTTTTCGGAAACAGGTTTCCACTGCCCTCCGAAAATGAAGTCGAAGAAGTTGATGCCCTTGACGTGTTCGCCCATGGCATCAAATCCCGTGAAGGTAGGGAGAGCCTCTCCAATCAGGAAATACATGATGAGGGCCAGTGCTATTATGGATGCACTGGCGGCGATCAAAAATCCGGCCTTGATGGCCTTTTCCTTGCGAGTACGCGCGAGCATGAATTAAGCCTCTTTTCAAGCGTGATCCCGCCGGAGTAATCAATCCTCCGGCGGGTGTTGTTTGCGTCTAATTCCCTAAAAATGTTCAGCAAGGTTTGAATGCACCGCTGCAATCAGACCTTTGTGACAATGCTACTGCATGGGGACAAAGCCGACTTCGGCAATGATCTTCTGACCGGCAGGGGACATGACGAAGTCAATGAAGCTCTTGGTCTCGCCGGAGGGCTGACCACCGGTGTACAGGTTCAGGCCGCGAGACAGCGGGTATTCGCCTGACTTGCCGGTTTCAACCGAAGCGACAACGCCGTTTACGGTGATGGCCTTGACCTTGGGGTTCAGGAAACCCAGACCGACGTAGCCGATACCTTTCTTGTTGCCGGAAATCTTGGCAGCCATGGCGGCGTTGGAAGGCATGCGGGAAACCAGATCAAATTCGTCTTCCTTCTTCATGACTTTTTTGTGCCACACTTCATAGGTGCCGGAGTTGGTCTCGCGGGAGAACAGGGCGATCATGCCCTTGTCGCCGCCAACATCCTTCCAGTTGCGGATCTTGTCCTGATAAATGTCCTTCAGTTGAGCAGTTGTCAGCGCGGAAACCGGATTGGAGGGGTGGACAATGGGGACCAGACAATCCAGAGCGATGACAAACTGGACGGGTTCGATACCGTTGGCTTTGCATTTTTCAATTTCAGCGGGCTTCATGTCGCGGGACATCATGCCGATGTCGGCAGTCTTGTTGATGATGGCTTTGGCTCCGTCACCGGAGCCGGTTGCGGAGATGGAGAAATTCACATCGGAATGGTTTGCCTGGTAGGCGGCAACAAGTTTCTTCATGGCCGGGTCGACGGTAGTGGAACCTTTGACGCGGATGTCTGCGGCGTTAGCCAAAGCGGAGACGCTCAGAATTGCCAGTGCAACAAATGCAATCAGGAGTTTTTTCATCAGTGTGCCTTCCTTGAAATTATGTATAAAAAGTACAGTCCTCAATGACGTGTTGTGAATTAATAGACCCGTCATGTTACGGTTTCGTGACGGGTAATCGAAAGGTGAGTGACAGTTCTTCGGGCAGCTTTGGATAGAGGCGTCTCCCTGCATTTTTTGAGTATCGGCTGTGGAGAGGATTAAACCGTGCTCGAAAATGTCCCTTTATATCAGTCTGCCATGCATCATGTGGATAAAGAGGTATCTAATGGGAAGGACTTCCCTTCGACAATTTTTTGGTCTTTCGAAAGACGTGGGTCTGAGAAACTGGACCACAGTTTAAGGTGGACGTAAGAAGCCTGAAGGCGGCTTTTTTATGTCCAAGAAGAGAAGAATGTTCACTGCTAAATTTAAAGCCTGCGTAGCCCTCGCCGACCTATCTGGCGAGCACACTCTTTTCGATTTAGTCAGCAAGTATGGCGTTCATACCAACCAAATATCCACTTGGAAACGACAAGCCAAAGAAGGTGTTGTCGTATCTTTTTCTGGTAAGGTAGAAAAGAGCCAGCAAATGGACGAAGCGCGTATCAAGGATCTGCACGCTAAGATCGGCCAATTTTTGATCGAGAAGGATTTTTTGCAACAAGCCTTCGCCAAAATTTGAGATGCAAGCGAAGGTGTGAAGTTGATAAAGAGCACCCGGAGCTCAGTGTTCGCCGACAGTGCAGAATCCTCAAGCTGCAACGCTCAACCAATTGTTATCAGACAATCGGTGAATCTCCGTAAAACCTGGAGTTGATGAAACGTATCGACAAGTTATTCATGGAGTTGCCGTTCTTCGGCTCACGTCAGATGCGCAACATCCTGCGAGATGAAGGACCTTTTGTTGGTTGTGGCCATGTGAGACGACTGATGCGCAAGAAACGTTTGATGGCAATCTACCAATGGCTGAGGACGAGTCAGCCGCATCAACAACACTAGACGGCGCAATATCTGATATTGTCCGGCTCAAAGTCGTCGCTCAATGGGCCAAAAAAGTGAACCCGCTTCTGGTGTTAAAAAACGAGGGCAGTGTGATATTTGTGTCTATATAAAATGTAACAATTTTATATCGTTTCAATTCACGGCTGTTTACGGGCAACCACAGCTAAGGACCCCCCCAGAGGGGGTCTGAGGCCCATTTTCATAATGCCACGCTCTAACCAGCATACAGATTTTAAGGTTAGGTTCACCATTCGTGGGATCATCATTTCACGTAAAGGGTCATAATCTTCAATAGCCTTTGGTGTTGTAAGCCGAGACGCATACATGAGTGGCAAAAGAAGAGAAAAGAAAGAACGGACCTCCAACACCTCTAACTGAGCTTGCCCCATTAACTGAATTAACCGTTTACTGTTGTAGCGTCTACGATGACAAGCATACTCATCCATACTACTCCACAGCCATTCATGCTGTGGGACAGTAAGAATAACGCATCCCCCTAGTTTAACGGACTTCGCCAGCATCCTCACGGCCTCAGCATCGTTGTCTAAGTGTTCGATTACATCGAAAGCGGCAACAATGTTAAACTCATTTTCATACGGCAAATCATGTATGTCAGCCTGTACCACTTCTGCCTGCGGCACTTTAATTTTCACAAGCTCAAGGGCATTTGTGTATAGTTCGACAGCAGTTAGTTTCATCCGAGGGAACTTGGCTCCTAAAGCCCACAGTACCCCACCGGTTCCACATCCAACCTCACAAAACGTGTGTGGATCAGGGGAAAATTTCTGTATCATTTCGGCAATAATACTATTTCGATGTTGAAACCAAAAATGGTCTTTTTCAATCTCAAAAAGAGTATTATGGCTATCAATAGGGAAGTGGCTGCTTTCTGTCGCCAAGTCAGGAGCGAAGTGTGGGGTTCCATTCTGAAAATCTGGCGAAAACGTGCATTCTAAACATCTGTACTTGTCAGTAAGTACGCCCGAGCAGGAAGGACAGCGGAGCATGTCTTTACCGTCCCAATGTGCTGACAATAAGTCCAATAACGATGAGACATAAGCCAATCATATTAAAAAACGATAAGCTCTCATTGAATAAAAATGTACTCAAGACGACTACTGCAACGATGGTGGAACAGATAAACAAAGGATAAAGATGCGACAGGTCGTGTTTTGAAATAACGGCCATCCAAATCAGACCCGCCATAAAAGCTGCTACGATAGAGGAGAGTGCGAGGGGCTGTATAAGTTGGCTGACTAAAAACAACAACTTGGCTCCCACCTTACTTGGTATCTCAAGGCCCGTCATATGCTTTTTCATCGCCAGTTGAGCATAAACGGTCAGAAGGATAGAGAAGCTGAGCAAACTATAACCTGAACTAAGAAATTTCATTTAATAAAACCTTCACCTTGGAAAATGTCCTGAAAAACATTTCTATAACGAGTACAAGGAGTGATCCTTTCCTCTATACTCAAAAAAATAGATGGCAATCCACCATGGAATTCCACTAATTTTTTGACAAAAACTACACACGGAATTCACTTTTGGACCTGCCAACCTGTTACACACTGTCCTACACGATATGACTTTTTACATTTTCAAGAACAAATCGACATTACCTACGTTCCATGAATTATTATGGTAGTGGATGTAGCCAGTTCAGAATTGATTACTTTGTAATCTAAAGTTATCGATAGCGTCGTGTCCACTTCGGAAATCGCTTTTATGCTTAAATCCGTTAAACTGAAATGTCTTTTGACGATTTAACAGATAGGAATATTCTTGCTCCTCCAGATGTGGGGCAACGGGAATAGAAAGTGGAGGATCTGCGGAAAGTTATTGCCGTACATCAAATTAAATATCTCAAGAGCTTTGTGCTGGAGATCTAGTTTCAGCTCGTTGTTCATGTAAAAAGTTATTTACGAGAGGTAGAATGGATCAAGTTTTTCTACGGGATATTGTTAGGCTGCAAAAAACAGTTGTTTTCTTCAAGTAAACCCTCATGTAATTGATGGGTGCTCTTGAGTGTTATTCTGTAAAATTTTATATAACTTAAACAAATAAACATTAATGAATTACGATCGATTTTTATGTCATAATTAAAGACCTGTCAATTGACGGTGCTGAGCCTGTCAGTGTGGCCTTTGGAATAGGTTGTTATGGTGGAGCCTTCCGACGAAAAGGGCTTCAGATGATGTCCACGAGAAGACTTTTTGCAAAGTTCAAGGCCCAAGCTGCACTTGGTACTTAGTTCAGCGAGTTGTCCTGCAAGTAAACCTCCTCAAACAAGTTTCGGCTTGGAAGCGACAAGCTGAAGATTTTATTCTTGGAGAGGTTTCCGGCAAGGCAAAGTCTTGGCAATTAAATAGTAAAGCTGAACACAGGGAACTACACACTAAGGCCGGCTAGTTGGTATTGAGGGTGCTATCTTTAAAAGCCCTTCTCATGGAGGTAAACTGTGAACTGAGGCGAAGGAGGGCGATTAATTCCATTAATCGCATAGGATATCGTCTCAATGTGTTGTGTTAAGAATATTAAGTCTGAGGTTTTACCATTCGCCCAAGGGCGAAAGTCGAATCAATTTGGGGCTCATGCGGTTGGTTGGCGAGCAATTTATAAGAGCTCTTCAACTCATAATTTAGTCCTTTTCTTTACTCTCAATATCCGCTAGTTACAAAGTGTTTTAAGCCAAAGTGAATAGAAAACGTATATATATAAACATGTTGAAAGCTCACGAAGTTCTCTCAAAAAGTCCTTCTGCATCAGTAAATATAAATGCTTTGAACTGGTAAAATGTCAAAAAAAATAGCCATATTACAATCAAACTACATACCCTGGAAAGGGTATTTTGATATGATAAACTCAGCTGACGAATTTATCATTTTTGATGAAGCCCAATATACTAAAAACGATTGGCGCAACCGAAATCAAATTAAAACAGTAAATGGCCTTCTCTGGTTAACAATTCCAGTCCGCCGCCATAACCTGCAGCAGAAGGTTTGTGAGACAAGAATATCCGATAAGTGCTGGCGTAAAAAACATTGGAAAACACTTCAAGGGTGCTATGCTAGGACTCCTGGATTTAAGCTCTACAAAACAATTTTCGAAGAGCTCTATATGGGGTCAGATGAAGTCCTTTTGAGTAATATCAACGTTGCTTTTATTTGTGCAATCTGTGCACTATTGGATATTAAGACAACGATTGTTCCACAATCTGGAGTAGACTTTGGATCAGGCAAGACAGAGCGCTTGATCGAGGTTTGTAAAACAACAAATGCAGACACCTACCTCTCTGGGCCTGCCGCTAAAAACTACTTAGACGAGGACCTTTTTGAGAAGTCTGGCATATCGCTAGAATATATGGACTATTCAGGATATGAAGAATACTCGCAACCCTATCCTCCTTTTGCGCATAATGTAAGCATTCTGGATGTGCTGTTTAACTGCGGAAAAGATTCACCACGGTATTACAAAAAAAAGGTAGATTGATGAAATTATCCATTGTTTCAACATTATATCAATCAGCTCCATATATAAAAGAATTTGTTTCCAGAATATCAAAGTGCGCAACTGCACTTTGTGGCGAGGACTTTGAAATAATCCTCGTCAACGACGGTAGTCCAGACAACTCGCTGGAAATAGCTCTAAAGGAGCAGCAGACTTCCAAACATATAAACGTAATCGACTTAACTAAGAATTATGGACACCATAACGCAATTATGGCTGGGCTGAAATATACGCAAGGAGAATTTGTTTTTCTCATTGACATTGATTTGGAAGAGAAGCCTGAAGAGCTAGAACGCTTTTGGAAAAAGATAAATGAAAAGGATTCCACTTCACTTGTTGTTGGCATTCAAGAAGAGCGTCGGCAACAAGGGGTGATCAAAGATTTTATCAACAATACTTTTTACGCCTTATTTGACCACTTGACCGGGCAGCTCGTCGATAAAAACGAGATGGTAATACGCTTGATGAAACGCAAATACGTGGAGTGCTTGCTTCAATATGATGAATATTACATATTCCTGCCTGGAATATGGAACGATGTCGGCATGCAAAAAGAGTTTCTCATCTGTGAAAAAAGTATCGACTCCCCAAGTTCTTATTCTTTGAAAAAAAAGGTTTCGATGGCTATTAACGCCATTACTTCATTTAGCAATCTGCCTCTTTATTATATATTCTTTTTCGGTTTTTTCATCCTTTGTCTCAGCACTGGATACGGCTCATATATTTTTTTACGGAAAATACTTTTCGGGGTCGAACTTGGGTGGGCGTCACTCATTATTTCGGTTTGGTTTCTTGGCGGGGTTACAATCGCAGCAATTGGATTGTGCGGAATCTATCTTTCAAAGATTTATTATGAAGTTAAGAAACGCCCGCGGGTATTGGTCCAACAGGAATACCTCACAAAAAAAGATTAATATTATTAACAATAGCATGTCCCCAACACTGAGGTCATAGTCAGCAACAGTCCTTTTCAAAGGAGGGAATTTGATAATACCAAACATTCAAGACGTAAAAAATGGTTTGGAAAAATATGATTTTCCACGCGACATTATTGTGGAAGCGACGAGGCACTGTAATTTGCGGTGTATTATGTGTCCCTATCCAATTCTGAAAAGGCCTAAGGGGGTCATGGAATTCAGTCTCTTCAAAAAGATAGTTGATGAGACAGCCCAGAAAGACACAGATACAAAGATCTGGCTAGCCATCATGGGAGAACCTTTGCTGATTGGTGAGAAGCTCATAGAATTCATTTCATATGCGAAGCAGCAAGGCATCAAAAACGTCAATCTCAACACCAACGCAGTGTTCCTTTCCGCAGAGATGGCGCAAGGACTGATTGATTGTGGACTTGATCGCGTGATAATCAGCATTGATGGGGCTACCGAAGAGTCTTATAATAAAATCCGGCGCGGTGGTGATTTCAACAAGGTCTGCTTCAATGTTGAAAGGATGCTTGAATTGCGCGAAGCCTCGAACAGTTCCACCCCTGAAATAATCGTCCAATTCATCGAGATGGAAGAGAACGCAGGTGAAGCAGAGACGTTTAAAGAACACTGGTTAAAACGTAACGCGGTCGTAAAAATACGACCCAAGTTGGGTTGGGGAGACGCTGTTAACTCAGCAGTCCTTGACCAAACTGCGGAGAGTACGGAAAGATTTCCTTGCGCTTGGCTTACTCGTACAGTTTCAATTCACTGGGATGGATCGTTTGCACAATGTGACGCAGACTACGAAGGAACATATTCTCCTGGAGATTTGAATCACCAAACCATAGAGGAAGTTTGGAAGGGTGAAATAGCCAAACGCAGCGAGAAACACTGGAGCGGCGACTTTGATTTTTTGCCTTGCAAAAACTGCAAAGACTGGCTGGCAGGTCGTTCATACTTTTACTATCCAGCAAAGGACCTCTAAATGACCATTTCAAGAGATGATGTTTTGAAAGCAAATGTTGAGTTGCATTCAAAATTATCAAATGTATATAAAGAAACAGAACCACACTACCGTCCAGAAAACAGAGCAAAAGTTTCTAAGACTATCAAGGACCTCTGTTCTAAAGCGGGTAATGAACGATTGCTGGATGTAGGGTGCGGCATGGGGTTCATTATTGATTTGGCAAAAGCGCATGTTAATCAGATTGATGGTATTGACATAACAGAAGCAATGCTTGGCAAAGTAGATTGCTCATCATGTAGCTGCGATATAAACGTACAAATAGCTGAGATTGAATCTGCACCGTTTGAAGATGAGTCCTTCAACCTTGTCACGGCCTACGCGGTTCTTCACCATCTGCATGAATTAAAACCAGCCTTTCAAGAAATCTATCGAGTTTTGAAACCTGGTGGAGTTTTTTATTCTGACACCGATCCGAATTATTATTTCTGGGAAGCAATGAAAAACTTGGCTCCAGATGAGGATTATTCTGCCCCTGTTCAGCGGGAAATAGATGCAGTCACGAGCAAGGATAAAGAGCTGGAAGAAAAATTTGGCGTTGACCCCATACTTTTGAATACTGCCGAAGTATTGAAACATGATTCAGGCGGATTCAAAGCGGAAGAGTTGACGAAGGAGCTTTATGAAATCGGCTTTTCAAAAGTTGATGTGAGCTATGAATGGTATGTGGGAGAAGCACGCGTAATCCACAGCGACGATACTGTTGAATGCGCCGCCTCAATTCGAATGATTCTAAATGAGCTTCTGCCACTGACGAAACATTTATTTAAATATCTAAAGATTGTCGCTGAAAAATGATTACTGCCAACCATTCATTTTCCGAACTTAAACAGGCGAGCTCTTCTCATTCCGGGCCGAATATAGCATTGCTTCCAGTTGGTTGCATCGAGCAACATGGTCCTGTTTTGCCTATGGCTACAGACACCCTGATTGCTACCGGCGTATGTGAAGAACTAGCTCGGCAACTGGAACTACAAAAGACCAATGCCGTTACATACCCTGCTATCGCTTATTCTCCATCTCGAACAAATTTGTGCTATCCGTACTCCACAAGTGTCAGCGAGGATGCATTCCGGCAATACCTGAAAGATATATGTGAATCACTCCTGCTCCACCAATTTGATGCGATATTCATTGTTTGTGCTCATGGCCCAGCAGAGCCGTCTGTAACGGAAGTCGCATGCCAATTGAATTTCGCAAGTTTCAAGGGCAGAGAACAAACGGATTTCTCGCCTGTTGTTTTACTAGGCGTTTCGGAACTGACTCCCCTTTTTGCATCTACCTCCAAAAGTACTCCCGGTCGTCATGCTGACTGGAGAGAATTTCTTCTACTCTTTCACATTTTAGGCCGGAGCTACTTCACTCAAGAGAGACTTTTGACTCTGAAAAACGTGCATGATTCATTTTTGAAGCAATCATCATGGGAGCCTTCCTATATCGGAATCCCTCTAGAATTTAGATCTATAGAAGGAGTAATTGGTTCCCCACTTCCTTTGGAAAGCGAGGAAGAGTACGAACAACTTAGTCTGTGCATCTGGGGAGAAATAATTACCCATTATCTGTCTCGCATAGAGCAAATCCTCATAGATATTTGTATTGAGGAGTCAGGTCTTGCTACATAAAAAATTTTTGATATATGGCTCACAAGACTTTGGACAGGTTGTAAAAAATATTGTGGCAGACACTGGTAATGAGTTTGCTGGGTATATCGACGACTTTAACAAAGGGAAAGATATTCTTGGAACGTTTGCACAAATACAATCAAAATATGCGACAGATGAATACTGTATAGCTCTTGCAATTGGTTATAATAACCAACCCCTTCGTTTAGAAATTTTTAAAAAAATCATTGCGTCAGGATTCCAGTTGCCAGCCTTGGTACACCCGCATTCATACGTGTGTAAAACATGCACCGTCGAGGATGGAGTCATTATTATGGAAAATGCTATCATCTCATACCGGGCAAAAATTGGGGCAACGTCTGTTCTTTGGCCTGGGTCTGTGATTAGCCACGACTCAACCATCGGTAAAAATTGTTTTATTTCTCCCAATGCGACGATTTGCGGCTTTGCTAAAGTTGGCGACTCTTGCTTCGTTGGCGCTGGAGCCGTGGTTGTAGATCACAGAGAAATGGCACCTAATACTCGCTTGAAAGCATTAGAAGTACACAAATAGTTTTACCGACTGCATTAAAATAATTTTAGTCAAAGCGTAACAAGTTGGACTAGGAGTTTTTTAGTTAATGAAAATACCTTTTAATAAACCCTTTATCGTTGGGAAAGAATTATACAACATTGCGCAGGCCGTAAGCGCAGGCAAGCTCGCCGGAGATGGTGACTTCACGCGTAAATGTAGTGAATGGCTTGAGCAAAATCTTCAAGGTTCAAAAGCTCTGTTGGTTCACTCCTGTACAGCCGCATTGGAAATGGCTGCTATTCTGGCAGGCATCCAACCGGGAGATGAAGTTATACTCCCATCATATACATTCGTTTCAACTGCAAATGCATTTGCATTACGAGGGGCTAAACTCGTCTTCGTCGATATTCGTCCAGACACGATGAACATTGATGAAACTCAAATTGAAAAGTTTGTTACCGCTCAAACAAAGATTATTTGTCCTGTTCACTATGCTGGCGTCGCTTGTGAGATGGACGTGATTATGGACATTGCACAACGACATGGTCTTCTTGTTGTGGAGGATGCAGC
This sequence comes from uncultured Pseudodesulfovibrio sp., assembly GCF_963675635.1. Classification (NCBI taxonomy): domain Bacteria; kingdom Pseudomonadati; phylum Thermodesulfobacteriota; class Desulfovibrionia; order Desulfovibrionales; family Desulfovibrionaceae; genus Pseudodesulfovibrio; species uncultured Pseudodesulfovibrio sp. The sequence goes on from NZ_OY776488.1 coordinate 2,917,651, forward strand.
TCAAGGCGTTGGTGGAACATACAAAGGCAAGCATCTAGGTACGATAGGCCACTTTGGGTGCTATAGCTTCCATGAAACCAAAAATGTTATTTCCGGTGAAGGCGGAGCTCTCATGATCAACGACGAGCGATTTGTTCAACGCGCGGAAATCATTCGAGAGAAGGGGACTAACCGCAACGCCTTTTTTCGAGGTGAAGTGGATAAATATTCTTGGGTTGAAATTGGATCAAGCTATCTGGCTTCGGAACTCACAGCTGCCTTTCTTTACGCTCAGTTGGAAGAAGCTGAATGTATTAATGACACTCGCCATTGTATTTGGAATCGTTATTATGAGGATTTGAGATCGCTTGAATCCCAGGGCTTTATTCGCCTGCCGAGTATTCCTGAAGGGTGTACGCATACAGCCCATATGTTTTATATACTGTTGAACGACCTCCAAACAAGGCAAGATCTGATCAATCATCTGAAGTTACGAGGTATTCACTCCGTTTTTCATTATGTTCCCCTTCATTCTGCCCCAAAAGGCAGGGAACTTTCTGACTATCGCAAATTACCAGTCACAGACGATTTGTCGGACCGATTATTACGGCTGCCATGTTATTTTGAGTTAGACGAAGAATCTCAAAAATTCGTGACATCCAGCATCTATGAATTCTTCGCTTAAATGCTAATACTTCCAATTAATAACTAGCCCCACAAGACGGATACAAATATCAAGGAGTATACAAGCGGATCCGACTGTTGGACTACCGAGTAGTTTTTTAGGTGGGCACCTTAAGTAGTTACGAAGGTGAAGTTGGGCGAGAGGTGGATACCTCCTTTGGATTGGGTCGCGCTTGAGAGAGTGCCCCGGGATGGGCAGTCCCCCCCCCGAAAATTAGTAGTTCTGAAAAGTAGAGTCTTCGTATTCTAACGAGCGCGGATTGTGGTTGCAGATACGGGAAAGGCGGGGTAACCGCTGCCTGACTTAGAGGCATTAATGTCGTTCTAATACCTATGAGACCTCTGCCCAGTAGCCCTTTTTTGAAAAGTCACTGTTGGCAAAGATTGTTACCGTAACTTCTTCATCATAGTATAACCGTCGCGTTCTTACCATATAGGCTATTTTTTAACAGAATCACCATTTGAAAAGAGAGATATTGAGTCTTAGCTTGTGTGCGGATATATCTACACACTGAGAATTAAAAAATCATATTGATTTTAGTCTGTTTTTTAAAAATCAATAATGTTGAAAAGGATTCATGGCACCTCAGTTGCCAGCAGCATGTATGTGTCTGCTTCTCTCTGGCGCTAGATTTATTCAAAAGGAATTGTCAGATATGCTTACTCGTTGCTTTGCGCTTCTAGGCACAACTCTTGCGCTTATCGTTTTTACAATCGTTTTAGTGTTTGATCAAAGCCAACTGGATACTAGCTACTTACATCCTGTTTACCATAACTTTTTGGGATTCAACAGCAGGCCACAAGTGCACGCCCATATGTCTATGGTATTGAGCATTATCCTCTTGGGTTTTGCTTTAGCATGGGGGATTATTCCTGCTGACCGTCTGGAACGTTTCAGACATTTTAGCGTGAACTTTGTTCGCGGAGTTGAACGATTATTCCCTTTTGTTCTGGTTTGCTTATTCTTCTGGAGCCTCTTCGATAGATTCAATACAGGTCGAGACAAGTGGCTACTTGGCTTCGCAATTACCATGCTTACGGTGATCCTGCCTCGTTATATCTCAAAACTTAGGGAAAATGGGGACCGTTTTTTCTTGTTTCTTATAATTGTAGCTACAACCCTTACTGCGGGGCTCACACTCTGGCACCCCGCGGTTTTTCCCAACTTGAACGGAGTGACTGAATGGCACGTAGGCAGCATCCTCACTCCTATGAACCAATTTACAGCTGAATTGGAATTTGGAAAAGAAATTGCACACGCCTATGGCATACTTCTACCGGCATTTTTTGGACAGCTCCAGAAAATTACAGGCTGGTGGACCTTTGGCGAACAGTTCACCCTGCTGTATATAGTCGACCTAGTTTATTTGATCATGTCTGTTTTAGCATGGAGAATGTGGAATGACAGGCATATGGCCTATCTGGTTGTCCCGCTTCTTTTTGTTTTCCCTTTTCTTTACTCTTACGAAACACTTATTACAGTGAACCATTCATCTCTTCGGTTTTTTAATTTTGCACTTATACCATTATTGGTTCTATCAACTCGAAATCTTCCTTACCAGGTCTTGGTACTTGGCTTTTTGACCGGAATAAGCCTTTTCATCAACCTTGAGACAAGCATTGCCTTAACCGGCGGAATGCTCGCCTACGCACTTACCATTCACTCCCCTCGTAGCATATTGAAAATATTGTCGTCCTTTCTTGCTTGGGCTCTATCCACTGCTGCAACAGTATTAACACTAGTCTTTCTATTGTATGGCGACATTCAAGTGTTCATTGATTCTTTTATGTGTATTTTTGCATTTTCACAGGGATTTGCGGGGCTTGCATTAGAATTTCACGCTATTTTTGTTCTTATATCGACGCATGCTATCTACACTGTCTTTAGATGCTTCATTGTTTGGAGAAGAGGACCATTATCCCAAAAACAGCGATTTACTTTTTTTGTATCGACAACACTCTTAGTCTGGATAGCGTATCAGATGGGGCGTTCAGCAGAGGTTCATACTGAGACTTTCTACTCAATGTATGTATTCCTTTTGATCACTGCCATTGATGTCCGTCGATTTCGATTGTTTTGGAAGACGACATTCAATAGGCAAAATTTCCGCCTCTCCTTCATCCTGTGTGCAGTATTAATCGTCGTTCTCCCGTCAGGCAGCTACTTTACGCTGAAAGCGGCTAGTACTTATAAATGGGCAATTCCCCAAGACGAAATGGTCGATTTTGGTGGCATAACCATAGCGAGCGAAACTGCAGATATGCTGCATTCACAGATCGATTATTTGAATAAAACAAAGCATGATGACGTTCTTGTTTTATCGGGGTTTTCTTACATTATTCCCCTTGCTGCACGGTATTATCCCAAGAATTCTTTCACTAATTTGTTCTCGGAAAGTATTCTGGTTTCTTCTTATCAGAAAAACCTGCATAGGATTTTAACTCAAAGACCCAAATTGATTTATTTTGACGCGATAGAGGATAGTTTTATTTACGATCAATTGGAATTCAATAAGCAAGTTCGTAGGGACATCAGCAAGTATTACGCCCCTTCTAAAACCGTTTCTGGATGGGAAATATGGGAATTAAATTCGTAACTTCAAAATCTGTTTGAAATGAGTTTCAATGCAAAGCCTTGTCTTCTGTGATTGAACTATAGATCAAGGCATTCTCTCGGTTTTTGAAAATTATCCAGAGAGGACTTTTTTCCTATTGGTGGGCCTACAAGTGGGGACTTTACACCCTAGAAGCCGGATTCCTCTTTAAAAAAGTGTGTCGTCACAATCTCGGCTTCATCGCCGGGGAGGATGGCTTCGCCACTTTGAAGAATCGCCAGGCCGTTGGCTTGGGAGAGACCGACCATGGGAGGGACTTCTTTGCCTGCAAGGGGGGTGGCTATGAGCTGTGAGCCATGCATGGTCAGCGTGCACTGGACGAACCACTCACTGCCGGGACGTGCGCTGATCCCTTGAGTGAACCGGGCCAAGATTGGTTCGGTCTGATCTGGCAGTCCGCGCAAACGGCGGATGACGGGCAGGATGAGCGCGTGGAAACAGGCATGGCCTGCGGCGGGTGGTCCGGGCAGTCCGAAAAGCAGAGTGTTGTCGCGAATGGCGGCAAAGACATGCCGTCCCGGTCGAATGTCCACTTCTTCAAACAATATGGAGAATCCGCTTTCAAGTGCTCCTGTGCGGGCAAAATCCCGTTCGCTCCGGCCTGTGCCGCCGGTGGTCACAATCAGTTCTGGCTGCGTGGCTTGGGAGAGTATCGAAATTAGTCTGTTTTTGTCATCGGGGACGACCGTTGCTTCTGTGACAACAGCACCGCTTGATTCGAAAAGGCCACGTTGCAGGACGAGATTGTCTGCTGGAAAGCGATTCGGGTCATCATGGATTTTTGGGTCGATCAACTCACTGCCCAGAGCAATAAGCCGCGCCGTTGGTTTGGGATGGACCATGATCTGCCCGGTCCGGGTGCGGGTCATGACTGCCGCAGCCTGAGGGGAGATAATCCGCCCCTGTGGGGCGATCATTGCCCCCGCATCAATTTCTCCTCCGGCAGCCCGCACGAACCAGCCTTTGCGGACGGGTGTACGGATCACGATAACTGATCCGTCAACCTCAACGTCTTCTTCCGCGAGTACGGAATCTGCGCCCTCAGGCACGGGGCCGCCAGTCAGCACCCGGGCTGCGTCTCCTGGTTTCAGGGGAATCGGGTTTCTGGATTCCGCTTGTATAGCCTGTTTGATTTCAAGACGAACGGGCTGCAAAGCTCCCGCCCGCTTGATGTCTTCTGCACGCAGAGCATATCCGTCCCTGACGGAGCTGGCCTGCTCCGGAACCTGACAGACAGCGGTCACAGCCTCGGCGGTCGCGTTGCCAATCCCCTCAGATGGTGGCATTGCCACAGGACTCATGGGGGAGATTTGCGTCAACAGGTTGCGAATTGCACGTTGGCGGGAAATGATGCTGCTCATAACGTTCCTTGTGGTCGAAAGTTCGGGTTGAATGAGAGTGGCATTGGGCTGGATTGATGTAAAGAGTCGTAGTTTTTTCTTTGGGCTTGCTTATACTGATTTTTCCTGCCAAAAGGACCAAAATTTGACAATAGTGAGGTTGTTAATGCATCCGCAAATCATATGTGTCGTTGGGAAAAAACAATCCGGTAAAACCACGTTTATTGAAAAACTGTTGCCTGAGCTGAAGGCTCTCGGGATTGCTGTGGGCGCGATCAAGCATGATGCCCACTCGTTTGAAATGGACCATGAAGGCAAGGACTCCTGGCGGCTCAAACAGGCCGGGGCTGAAACTGTAGTCATTTCTTCTCCTGACAGAGTCGCCATGATTAAAAGCGTGGACCACGAAAATACCCTGTCCGAATTGGCGGAAAGCCTGTTCATAGGCAAGCATATGGTTTTGGCTGAAGGGTATTTCAACTCTGACAGCCCAAAAATCGAGATATATCGTGGTGATGTGCATCAAAATCCCTTGTGTACCCGACAAAATCAGGAAGACAAGAAGCTCATAGCCATGGTCTGTGATCGGGGTGTGGATGCGGATGTTCCCAGGTTTGGTCTTGATGATGCAAAGGATGTTGCCGGTTTTCTCGCACGGAAATACCTTGGATGGGTCCACAGTGGCATGTGGAGTAGCGAAGAGTAATCGAGTCGCTTCATGTCGCTGTAGCCGGTCGCTGTTTTAGCGTTTTCCTTCTCTTATTTGCGTTTCCCTGGTTGACAGATTTCTTTGGGCCTCGTAGTGCTCTAAAGAATCTTTAGAGTATTGATTGTCCCGTAGGTATGCGGGCGGTCTTTCCCGGCAACCAATCAGGGTGGTACGCATGTTCAATCCGAAGAAGGTCCCTTTCCGTTTCAAGCTCGTCAGCGGTGTTGTTTTCATGGTGGCTGTTACGGCCATTCTTCTTGCCGGCGGCATTATCTATCAAGTCAACTCCGTTCTCGACGGATTGACGCTCGATCAGACGAGCCGGGACAGTGTTATCAATGGTGTCCTTCTGATCAGTGGCATCATCGTTACCTGTGGGATAGTGGCTTCGTTTCTCGGCGGAGTCATTCTGGTCAGGACTTTGATCCGGCCGTTGACCAACCTGTCGGCGTTCACTCACGAAGTCGCCAAGGGCAACTACAACGCCACTATCCATTATGAAGCCAAAGACATCATCAGCAAAACCATTGATGCCGTGCAGGACATGACCGCGGATTTGAAAACCAAACTTGGCATGTCGCAGGGATTGCTGACCAACATGACACAACCCTGCGTAGTGGTTGATCAGGATGAAATCATTACCTTCCTGAATCAGCCGGAACTCGACCTGCTTCAAATAGATGATCCGCCTGAAAAGTTTATTGGTATGCATATGGCTGAATTTGTCTACGGTGACCGAACTCGGTCCACCATGCTCGGTCAGTGCATGCGGGAGGATAAGGTCATTATAGGTCAGGCTACGGCTGGTGAGGGTCGCAAAGGGCGTCCGTATCATCTGCTCGTTGACATTTCGCCCATCAAGGATCTGGACGGCAAGATCGTCGGTGCCTTTACCATTTTGACCGAAACGACCGAAATAAAGCAGAGTGAAGAAGAAGCGAGGCATCAGCATGAACTGCTCATGGAAACAGCCAAGGAAGCCGAGTCCATAGCTGACCAGCTCGATGCTGCGTCTTCAACTCTGTCGCAGCAGGTGGATGAGGCCAGCAAGGGCTCGGATGTTCAACGGGACCGGGCCAGCGAAACAGCGACAGCCATGGAGCAGATGAACGCCACGGTCCTTGAGGTCGCCCGAAATGCCTCGGACGCTTCCAACAACGCGGAGGAAATGCGTGGCATAGCTGAAGAGGGGGCTGAGCTCGTCCATCAGGTGGTCGGGGCAATTCAGGGCGTCGGCACTCGTTCGGAAAAGCTCAAAGAATCCATGGCCGGCCTGGATCGGCAGACCGAAGACATCGGTGCCATTATGCAGGTCATTGACGATATCGCGGACCAGACCAACCTGTTGGCCTTGAATGCCGCCATCGAAGCCGCCCGTGCCGGTGAGGCCGGACGCGGGTTTGCCGTGGTTGCAGACGAAGTACGTAAACTGGCCGAAAAAACCATGGATGCGACCAAGAAAGTGCACGATGCCATTCAGTCCATCCGTAAGGGTACCCGGGAAAATGTTGCGGCTACGGAAGATGCGGTCGTTTCTATTCAGCAGTCCACGGAACTGGCGTCCAGAGCGGGTGAATCCATGCAGCGCATCCGTGAAAGCGTGGATATGGCCGCTGATCAGATTCGCTCCATTGCCACAGCTGCGGAAGAACAGTCTGCTACCAGTGAGCAGGTCAACCGCGCAACTGACGAGATCAACACCATTTCAAGTGAGACGGCCCATGCCATGGGCGAATCCAGAACGGCATTGAATGATCTTTCGTCGCTGGCGGCTTCGCTCAAAGAGTTGATCGGGCGCATGCAGTCTTAGGCACAGCCCACTTCTCTTTCGTCGGGACGTGAGGTATGTTCTCCCAATGACAAAGACACTCATCACCGGCGGTGCCGGATATATAGGTTCCCATGCGGCCAAAGCGCTGTCTTCCTTGGGACGTGAAGTCGTGGTTTTGGATTCTCTGGTGGCGGGTCACCGTGATTTCCTCAAATGGGGTGATTTTGAACAGGGCGATCTGGCTGATCCTTCCTTTTTGAAAGATGTTTTTTCCCGGCACGACATCGGCGAAGTCCTCCACTTTGCCGCGTTTATTGCCGTGGGGGAGTCCGTGGCAAAGCCGGATATCTACTACGGCAACAACGTTCGCAATACCTTGAACCTGTTGGACGCCATGCTTGAGGCGGACGTTAAACGCCTGGTGTTTTCGTCCACGGCCGCAGTGTATGGTGAGCCTGTCACAGATATTATTGCCGAGGACCACCCACTTTCACCACTGTCTCCCTATGCGTGGTCCAAACGGATGATTGAGCAGATTCTGGCTGACTATAGTCATGCCTATGGCCTTGAGCACGTCTGTCTGCGCTATTTCAATGCAGCCGGCGCGGACCCGGACGGTGAGATCGGCGAGCGACATCAGCCGGAAACGCATCTTATTCCGCTTATTCTGCACGCCGCGCTCGGCTTACGCGACAATATCACCATTTTCGGTACGGATTACCCTACCCCGGACGGTACGTGTCTGCGGGATTACATTCACGTGACTGATCTGGCTGATGCACATGTGAAGGCGTTGGATTATCTGGAGTCGGGCGGTGTGTCCCGTGCTTTCAACCTTGGCAATGGCAACGGGTTCTCGGTGCGCGAGATTATTGACGTGGCGCGAGAAGTGTCGGGCCGTGATATCCTGGTGATCGAATCCGAACGCCGACCCGGCGACTCTCCGGCTTTGGTCAGCTCGGCCAGAGCCGCTCGTGAAGTGCTTGGATGGAAGCCGCAGTTCGGTGATGTGCGAGACATAGTGCATACCGCCTGGGAATGGCATCAGAAAGATCTGGCGTAACTCCTTTTAAAGGAGCCTTCAGCCGCCGTTCTCTTTCTTTCCCTTGATTTTTTGTTCGTATTGCGAAGTCCCTCGGCGTAGGGATTTTTTTGAAAAACGTAGGCAAAGGCTACATGGGATTCGCAACGCTCTCGGTCTGAATTCACTGAAGGCTCTGTTCCTCTTTGGTTGCGAATTTCAAATCAAATCGAGTCGGCTTATTCCAAGGTTAATTGCGTCAGCTTGGGCAACATGGTGCCTGCCTTGCCTTGCAGGAAATAGTCGCTCGTGGTGTAGCTGTAGTCTGTGTCGTGGAGGTTGATTTCAATGAGTGTCCCTCCGTGCTTCTTGACTATGTAAGGGATGCGTCCCGCCGGCATGACCTGTCCTCCTGTGCCAATGATCAGACAGAGGTCCGATTGTTTGGCAAGGTCCGTGGCAGCGCGGTGCACCTCGGAGGAAACACCTTCTCCAAAAAAGACAAAATCCGGTTTGAGCAGGCCGCCGCATGCCGGACACGACGCGGGAAGTTTGTCCAGAGGGATGGAGTGGGAGTCGAAGAACATGCGACACTTCATGCATTGCATACGTCTGGTGGAACCGTGGTATTCGTGCACGATCGTGCTTCCTGCCGCCTGATGCAATGAATCTATGTTTTGCGTGACGATTCCGGCGAGTTTCCCCCTGTATTCCAGTTCAGCAAGGGCAAAGTGGGCTGGATTGGGCTGGGCCCTTCCTATCATGTCGAAGAATATTTCTTTCAAAAGCGGCCAGACTTCATCCGGGTGCCGTTTGAAATACCCTTTCTCAAATTTTTCAGGGTCATGTTTTGACCACACCCCACCCGGACCGCGAAAAGGTGGTATGCCAGACTCCACGGAAATGCCCGCGCCGGTGAAAGCCATGGCGCAGCGTGCGTTTTTCAATGCCCGAGCCGCATTCTCCAGAGCGTGGTTGGACATGGCGTCCTATTGCCCGACAGCGGAGAGATACAGGTTGCCGTTGGGATTAAGCCTGACGCTGAAGATAGCGGCCCATCGCTCAAAGCACTGTTCTTCCAGTTGAGGGGGAATGTCCAGAAAGGAACGGGCTACGGGGATTTCCGCCAGAACGCTTGTGCCCTTGACGAAAGTCAGGCTCCATGAATCCGGGGGGATGCTTTTCCCCTTGTAGGGGCGGCCCAGTCTGTTCTTGAGAGAGTGGTCAACGCCCGGCATGAGAATGCAGACGACATCCCAATCATAGTATTCCATGAGCGCATCCAGAGAAAAGGTATCCCCGGCGTGCGCTCGTTGATTCTCGACGGCTCGCACAAAGCGGTCTTCCATGTAGTCGTCGGTGTAGTCGAAAAAATAGATGGTGGCGAAGGCCACGATGAGTCCCGCGAAAACAGCCAATGCGCTTTTTATCTTCATGTGCATGGGGATCTCCCAGGTTCGATTGCTCCCAGCTTGCTGTTCTTATTATCATTAATATGGAACTGTCGGCAAGGTCGGTCAAATGTGCGGTTTTGGACCTTGGAGAGATTTCAATCAGATGATACAATAGTTGGCAAAACTGCTGCTGATGTTTTCGATGTTTTCAACAATATTGTAATTAAAATTTCATTATTGCCAGTTTTGTAAAGAGTTTTTCGTACTAAAATGTAGAAACATAGCAAATGCTACCGTTTATTTTTGGCCTCCATTTTGCAAAGAGACGTGCCGGAGGTGTGAAATGAATATTGCTGATAATGCTTTTATCCTTATATGTGCTGCTTTGGTCATGTTTATGACTCCAGGGCTGGCGCTTTTTTATGGTGGACTTGTCCGCTCGAAAAACGTTCTTGCGACCATCATGCAGTCGTTTGTCATGTTGGGACTGGTGTCTGTTTTGTGGGCGGTCATTGGATATTCTCTTTCATTCGGGACCGACATCGGTGGTTTGATCGGTGGATTCGATTTTGCTTTTTTAAATGGTGTTGGCATGGATAACGCTGGTTCTCCCGCTGAGAATTTGTCCCATCTGACGTTCATGATATTTCAGTGCATGTTTGCAGTCATCACTCCCGCGCTTATCTCCGGTGCATTTGCCGAGCGCATGAAGTTCGGTGGGTTCATGCTTTTTTCTGCATTGTGGCTGTTGTTGGTCTATACCCCCATGTGCCACTGGGTGTGGGGTGGCGGCTGGATGGGGGAGATGGGTGCTCTGGACTTCGCAGGAGGTGCAGTCGTTCATATGAGTTCCGGTGCGGCGGCACTGTGTTGTGCCATTCTTATCGGTAAGCGCAAGGGACATGGTTCTACGGCTTTCATCCCGCACAATCTGCCTATGACCATCCTTGGCGCGGGTATTCTCTGGTTCGGCTGGTTCGGCTTTAACGCAGGCAGTGCACTGGCCGCTGACGGTCTGGCTGCCAATGCTTTCGCAACAACACATTTCGCCACGGCTGCGGCTGCTCTGTCCTGGATAGCTGCGGAATGGGCGCACGGCGGCAAGGCAACGACTCTGGGAGCGGCTTCAGGTGCTGTTGCCGGATTGGTCGCCATCACTCCCGCCGCCGGATTCATTACGCCCATGTGGGCTATCGTGCTTGGGCTCGGGGCTGGTGTCATCTGTTACGGCGGTATTATGCTCAAGAACAAATTCGGGTATGATGACGCACTCGACGTGGTTGGTATTCACGGCGTTGGCGGAACCTACGGCGCATTGGCTACCGGGGTATTTGCTACGATCGGTGCAGAGGGGCTGATAGCCGGTAACGCACAGCAGCTTTGGATTCAGTTTGTGTCCGTGGTCGCCACTTGGGGATTCTGTTTTGCCATGACGTTCATTATTTTCAAGGTGGTGGATGGAACTGTAGGCCTCAAGGCCAGCAATGAAGAGCAGGACAAGGGCATGGATATTGCCGAGCATTCCGAAACCGGATACCAGTGGTAAGAGGAGTATTATGCGATGAAGAAGATTGAAATAATAACCCGCACCTTCAAACTCGACGAAGTCAAGACAGCCTTGTCCGGCATTGGCGTCAAGGGTATGACTGTCAGTGAAGTCAAGGGGTTTGGACGTCAGGGTGGTCACAAGGAAGTCTACAGGGGTGCTGAGTACCAGGTGGATTTTGTGCCCAAGATAAAAATTGAAGCTGTCGTTGAGGATGACTTTGCCGCGCAGGTTGTTGAAGCGGCCCGTTCTGCAGCGCATACAGGCCAGGTTGGTGACGGTAAGATATTTGTTTCGCCTGTTGATGAAGTTGTCCGTATTCGAACCGGAGAGACCGGCGAAGAAGCTGTTTGATAGAACACCGTTTTCGGCCCGATAGTGTCATGGGCCGAAGCAGCCGGGTATATGCGAGGTTTGAGAGTCCCTGCGCCCACCCGGTGCTTGCTGGCCGTCCCCCGCACGGCTGGCCCATCGGTCGGGAGAGAGGAAAGGCTCCCGACCGATTTCTTTTTTGTCAGACAGGATTCAATGACATCAGCAGGTGAGACGTATGCCGCCAGATATCCATTTACCACCATCAGCCATTACGCTGAAAGAGATGAAGGCCGATCTGTGGCGACGGGCAGAAAAGGGGAGTGTGGGTGGTTTTGCCTGGGAATACACTCACCTTGTGGATCAGTATTTTGGTCAGCGTGTCCAGGAAATCGGTCCGCAGAAATTTTCGTTTGTCCTCGTGGCCGTTGGTGGATATGGTCGTGGCAGACTCTGTCCCGGTTCGGATGTGGATATTCTGGTGCTATTCAAACGTCGAATTCCCTCTGGAGCCGATGTCTTTGTCCAGAAGCTTCTCTTTCCACTCTGGGATCTTGGTTTTGATCTGGGTCACGGTGTGCGCACCGTGGCAGATTGTACCTCCTTGGCGAAAAAGAATTTTCAGGTTCTCGCCTCACTTATGGATGCCCGTCCACTGGCTGGAGATGCAGCGGTTTTCGAATCGTTTCGAGCCACATTCAATACCAAGGTGTTGAAAAATGCCGGTCGCACCTTTGCGGAGAGTCTGCGTGAGCACAATGAAACGCGCCTTGCTCAATATGGTGACGCCTCTGGTATGCTTGAGCCTGAACTCAAAAACGGGCTGGGTGGGTTGCGTGATGGACAGCAGGTGGTCTGGCTGAGTCGCGTTCTTGAAGCTCTGGAGATTGCTCCGGTCTTTCTCCCTGAGGAGCTGAACAGGCTGCGCGACGATCAGGCGTTTCTCAACAGGGTGCGGACAGCTCTGCATCTCGCGGCGGGGCGCAAGAATGACCGGCTCTTTTTTGATCTTCAGCCAGCGACTTCTCAACTCATGGGTTTTTCTTCCGTGAAAGCGTCTCCTGAAGACAGGGGGCGCGGGGTGGAATTTTTCCTTTCTCGGCTCCATCAGGCCATGACCCGTATCAAAACCATGCGTAAGGCACTATTTCAAGAACGTTTTGTCAACAGTGATCCACGCTCTCTTCCCGTTGTGGCATTGCCATCCGTTCAGGCCACCCCCGAAGGATTGTGCTTCAAGGAACCGGCAAAAGTGACGGCCGACATCGTGCTTGAAGCCTTTCTCGAATCCGCACGGATCGGTATCCCCCTGACCTGGGGCGCGCGTCGGCTTGTCAGGAACAATCCGGGCCGGTTTGCCGCCCGCCTTATTGATCGTTCGGAAACGCTGTCTTCGCTGGTCAGCATCTTCAGGGCACCGCATGGGAGTGTGGCCTGTGAAGGGTTGCTTGAAACTCGGTTGCTTCCGGCGATTTTTCCCGAGTTCGGTGATGTTGAATTCCTCATACAATTCAATGATTACCACGTCCATCCTGTTGGCCGACACACCATGAACACTGTGTCCCTGCTCGCTGGATTTGTCGCGGATGGTACAGGGTGGGCCGGAGAAATGGCGTCGCGTGTGAAGGATACAGACGGTCTTGTCCTTGCCGGATTCTTTCACGATCTGGGCAAGGGTGAGCCGAATCACTCCCTGGCAGGCGCTGCGTTGGCACGGGATGTTCTGGAACGATATGGATGTAATGCAGCGCGAACCGATGAGGTGGCTTTTCTGGTTGAGCATCACCTTTTGTTGCCAAAAACAGCGACCAGACGCGATCTGTCTGATGAGCGAGTGGCGGCAGAAGTCGCTGCGACCGTGGGTTCCGTGCAACGTCTGGATATGCTGCAACTGTTGTCGTTGGCTGATTCCATGGCTACAGGCCCCCGGGCTTGGAACAGTTGGACACAATCCTTGTTTTCGGAGTTATATTTCAAGGTCGCCAATTTATTGCAGCACGGGCCGTTTGCGAGGCCTGACGCGGCGAGGCGGTTGAATGAAACCCGTCAGAAAGTGCTTGAAGTGACATCAGGGTTGGATGCCGAATTTGTTGCCGCTGCCGTAGACGCCATGCCTACCCGTGCGTTGCTGGCATTGGAACCAGCGGTTTTGGGCGCACATATCTCACAAGTAAAGGAGTTGTGGGATATGGTCGCAGCAGAACGTGTTCGTGCTCTGTCGGGTGAGGGCGACAAAGGAATCAACAGTATTAAAACAGCGCCTGGACGTGTCGCGTTGACCACAGAACTGACCATGGCGGCTGTGGATCAACCGGGATTATTTGCCATTATGGCCGGGGCCATCTCCCTGCACGGACTGAATATTCTGGCGGCGGACATCTTTACTTGGAAAGATGGAACGGTGGTGGATGTTTTTACTGTCAACGAGCCTAAAGAACGGGTTTATACAGAGGAACTCTGGTTGCGTATAAGCCGAACCATCAGTCGTGCCATGATCGGTGAACTGGATCTGGCGGCACGGCTTGAGGCTCGACGCAACTCTCCACTTGTCATTGGGCGAAATGGGCCGAAGCTGGCCCCACTTGTTTCAGTGAGTAATGCAACGAGCGATTTTCATACCGTCATTGAAATCGCGGCAACAGATCGAATCGGTTTTCTTTTTGATATGGCCCGGACTCTGGCAGAGTGTGACATATCCATTCGGTTGGCAAAAATCACCACCATCAAGGGGCGGGCTGCCGATGTGTTTCATGTGCTTACAAATGACGGTCAGCGGCTACTTGATGAAAACCGAATTGAGACTGTGAAGAAGGCTCTGCTGGCGGCGGCCGCCTGTTCCTGACCGCACGCGTGGCCAAATGAGTCTTTACTTTTTTGGACGGAATCGTAGAGTTGAAAAAAAGAGGACTTTTCATGCCCATCAGGATACGTATCTTTTCCGATTTCGTCTGACCGTTCTGTTATGTCGGCACGGGAATTGTCGACCATCTGAAGAGCGAATTTGATATTGACGACGTATGGGTCCCGCATGAGCTGCACCCGGAAACTCCCATACAGGGGAAGCCCATGACGGAGTTCTTCAGCCAGTTTGATATCGATCAGGTCGTCACGACCTGCAATCAGCGTGGCAAACCATATGGTCTTGTCTTTCGCGATATGGCATGGTTGAGCAATACCCGTCGTGCTCTTGAAGCGGCAGAGTATGCCCGGGAGCAAGGTGTTTATCACGCTTTCCATCATGCGGTGTTCAAGGCCTGTTTTACGGACGGAAAGAACCTCGGTGACATGGGTGTGCTGTTGGACGTGGGAGACTCCTGTGGTTTGAATCGGATGGGACTTCAAGTGTCTCTTGAAGAAAAACGGTTCGCCAAACAGGTCGATAAGGGATCGGAATCAGCACGCGCTGTCGGGGTCACCGCCTTGCCGACGTTTATTGTCGAAGGGTTGCCGCCCATAACCGGAGCTGTGCATGAGGATGTCTTCCGCAAGGCTCTGCAAAAGGTGGTCGACCAAGAAAATGGATCTTTTGAAAGCGAATAACTGCAACAAACTGCAACAATGGATAGTGTATGCCTAAAGTTTCTGAAATAGCGGTGTTTTTTACAGGTGGGACTATTGGAATGTCGCCTGTTGCAGGTGCGCCGGGAGTGGCTCCGGGTGGTAACTTTGATCAGCTCCTCAAGCAGCTTGTTCCCCAAGGTGAGAACATCGCCCTGCGCCCTGTCTTGTGGTCGGACAAACCCAGTCCGCACATGACGCCGTCCGACATGTTTCAGCTTGCCAGAGATGTTGAGGCGACATTGAATGAAGAGAGTGTGATAGGAGCCATTGTCCTGCACGGAACCGACACACTGGTCGAAACTGCCTACATGTGTGATCTGGTCATTGATTCGGACAAGCCGATAATTTTGACCGGGTCCATGCGTTACTATTCCGAGTCCGGGTATGATGGTATCAGAAATCTGACTAATGGTATCCGCGCGTGCATGCTTCCCCTGCCATCGGGGGTGGGAGCCTGCATCTTGATGACGGATCGTATTTTTTCGGCCCGTGAAGCGGTCAAAGTCAACTCGTTGAATGTGGACGCGTTCGAGTCTAGAGAAGCGGGTGTCGTCGGGTACGTGGCCGGTGAGTCCGTTGTGTTGGCAAGGCGGCACTCCACACCCAATCGGCGGCGCAAGATCAGCCCGGAATCCATTGATGCACACGTGGCACTTATTACTGCTTATACGGGAATGGACCGATCATTTATCGATCATGCTAAAAGTGTTGGTATGAAAGGGATTGTCATTGAGGGTTTTGGTGCAGGGAATATTCCGCCTGCTGCTGTGTCCGGCATTGAAGACTGCCTGAATGAAGGTGTCCCCGTGGTGTTGGCAACCCGGTGTATCGAAGGTGGTGTCTGGCCTATATACGGCTACCCTGGCGGTGGGGCTGATCTGGAAAGCAGAGGGGTTATCTCCTGCGGAAGATTGGGAGGACCTAAAGCGAGAATCCGACTTATGTGCGCTCTGGGACTGACTTCCAATATGGATGAAATTCGCAGGCTGTTTGAGGAATTGTAATTTTCAGCTGCTGCCATGTCTTTTTGACGCCTTTCCGTTTTGGAGAGGCGTTTTTTTTGTAATGCGGGTTTGCAAACGCGTTGAGTTCAAAACCATGTCAAGACGCTTTTCTATGCCAATCGCATGCTCTTTTATGACATTCGTTGACATTTCTGACTGTTGGCAAAAAACCGTGGTAGCTTTGTCACGCTTACGGCCTGAGTGCCGGGCAAACGGGATGTGGTGCTTCAACGAATGAAAAGAGAGGTAGTGACAATGGCGACGAGTGTAATTGAAATCTGCAACAACGCCCTGCTTGATCTGGGTGAAGATGTCATCATGTCCCTTGGCGACAATTCAAAGGCGGCAGGCCTGTGCAATCATCGCTGGCCCGCAGTACGAGACGCAGTGCTGCGTTCCCATCCCTGGAATTGTGCCATGGCGCAGGCCGAACTGGCTGCCGGGGCAACGGCCCCCTTGTGGCGATGGGAGTACAAGTACAATCTGCCAGTGGATTTCCTGCGGATCATTCAGGTGGTGGGGGCGAATGGTGAAGAGGTCCGGGATTGGGAAATCCAGTCCAATATTATTTTGTGTGACGAGGAAGCGCCTTTGTTTATCTCCTATGTGCGCTGCGAAGCAGACCCCAAGAAGTATGATTCCCTGCTGTCTGAGGCCCTGTCGGCGCGTATGGCTGCGACTCTAGCCTATCCGCTTTCCGGGTCCACATCGTTGGCCCAGACGTATTGGAAGGTCTATCAGGACAAGTTGACTGAAGCTCGAGGGGTGGATGCGCGTGAAGGCGTACCTGAATCCGTCATTTCCAAGAACTGGCTCGGGGCCAAGCTCGGGGCAAGATAGAAGACAGTCTCATGAAAAAGACCCCGGCGGTTGTCGGGGTCTTTTTTTAACACATGATTCGCTGAAAAGCTCAGTTGATTCTGTTGGTTAGTCTACCTTCAGCAAAGTCGCATAAAAGAATTCGTTCAGTGGTGAGTTTGGTGGAGTGGTCCACTCTTTCTTGACAGAAACCTTTGGGTGCGCCGAGACAAACCGTGTTATCAACCCTTCGTTTTCTTCCGGGTTCAGAGTGCAGGTGATGATGGCAATCACGCCCCCCGGCAGTATGTGGTCGTATGCGTTTTGCAGGATTTCCGTCTGAAGTCGGGTCAAGTCGACCAGATCGTGGGGTTTGCGTTTCCACTTGGTGTCAGGTCGGCGCGACAGTACGCCAAGCCCTGAACACGGAAGGTCAAGCAGGATGGCCCCGGGTTTTTTGGGCGGTGAGTCCGTGGCTGCATTTGCTACAAATGTTTCTACGTCAGGTAGTTCGCGTTTCAGAGCTTCTAAACGGCCTCTGTGCGGATCTGATGCGAATACGGACAAGTTTTTTTCGAGTAATATCCGTGTTTTTCCGCCGCGTCCGGCGCAGGCATCCCAGATAGGGCCGGTCCAGGTTTCGGGATCGAGCGCCTCCACAGCCTGACGGGCAGCAAAAGATTGTCGGGACATGGGCGGATCAGGCTCTCCTTCGAACGAAGTGCCTGCAGGCAGGGCAAAACTCATACCTTCGATGTCGATGATTTCTGGCCAACCTGCGATGACGCCGTAAAGCTCTTCAGCTTCGGGATGTCCATACAGGTTGAAGCCGAGAGCCGGTGCCTTGAGTTGTGCTTCAAGATACAGGGTGGCGTCTTTTTCGCCGTATTCCCGCCACCACATGTCTACCAGCCATTGCGGGCAGGAGTACCAGCGGCTGAGGAATTCTGGCAATGAGGCATCTTTGCGGAAATAATCCGGGTCATGCGCGGTGTCGCCCAGTTCGGAAACCCGCCTGAGGACGGCGTTGAACAAACCGGCAAGTCGTGCTCCCGGTTTGGATTTGGAAAATTCCACGGCCCAGTCCACGGATGCGTAGGCCGGAACTTTGTCGAGGAACAGGATTTCGTAGGCAGCCACTCCCATGGCAAGACGCATTTTAGGTGTGAGTTGACCTGGGTCTTTGAGAAACCTGGATAACACATACTCAATGCGTTTTTTGAAACGGAGATAGCCGTAAGAGAGTTCAGTGGCGAGACCCGCGTCGCGGGGATCGATTTCGCCGGAAGAAAGCGCCACATCAAGAGCAGCCTGGATGTCCTGCTTGTTCATGAGGCAGCGGAAAAGTGCTTCGAGTGCCACCTGCCTCGCCGGAGGAAGGGGCTTTATGGAACGTGCTTGCATTCAGGAATGATTACTCTCAAAAGGGCCGTTGTGCAAGCTGCATGTTGCCTTCACTCATGGGAAAAGCCTCCCCGTCTCAATGATTTCTGTATTCAATACCATCGGGAGGGAAGGCTTTTTATTTCGATACGGCGAGTGAGTTTATTCAAATACTTTCTTGGCTGCATCGGCTGCGTCATCAGCGGCCTGATCAAGTTGTTTCCCTGCTTTTTCCATTGGGCCCTCTTCACTGCATCCGAAAGCGGGAATGAGCATGGTCAGTACGCAGGCTACCAGCACAAATTTTTTCCAGGTTTTCATAACGTCCCTCATCTTTTTCTATCTGTTTTCCAATCGACAGCTTTGACTGTAATATGCTGTCCCGTTGCCCATATCCGTCATCATGGGTTTTATTATGACATTGGCATTTTGTCCATATTTCATCCATCCGCCTCGCCTGATGATGACCGCTCGCGGATGAAGTTCTTCCACTGTATCGACCTTGACCTGCATCGCGCCTTCCGGCGTGACGAGGTAGGCATCAAGAGCCGGATTGAGTGCACCCCAGGCCGGATTCTGCTTGGATACAAAGACTACGGGGATTCCGGCCTGATCCCTTTCAGGGATTTGGGAATGGAGATACTTGCCGCTGACCAGTGTCAGGAGTTGCAGCGGATAATCAGGGTCGCGCTGCGGCTCGGGGTGAAGTTCTTCCGGGAATCTGTAAAGTCCGTCAAGGTGTCCAAAGTGCATGTTTTCAAAGGCAATGGAAGGATGGCGCACTTTGACAAATCCGTTTTCCATGAGTTCATCATAGGAGATATCAGCCTGCTTCAATCCTTCCCGAATGCAGGTTTCACTCTCAGGAAAGACGATCGGATCAGCCAAACGGGAACCTAAGTCAGTGTATATATCAAAGTCGGATCGGCATTTGCCGCGCGGTTCGACTGCGGCAGCGCAGTGGTTCACGCAGTTGTGTACGAACGAGCCAAGCACATCTTCGCGTTCAAACATGAAGGCGGGCGGCAGTATCACGTCGGCCTGCATGGCCGTATCATTCATGAAGCCTTCCACCACAACAACGAAGGGTTTTGAAAATGCGTCGACTACGGACAGGCAGTCCGGGACCTGATTGACGATGTTGTGCCCATCCACCCAGACGAAATCAATGGGTGGGTTCGCTTTTTTCATTTCCGCGCCAATGTTTTGGATGAGCAGTTCTCGGCGCTTCCCTGAGTTGCCGCCTTGAACCAGGTGCTTCCAGGTACCGAGGTTGCGGCCTGATGAAATATTGAAATACGCTCCGCCGCCGGGAACACCGATGTTCCCGGAGATCATGGCTAACGCGTTGATGAATCGGACGTTTTCTCCGCCGAAAAGGTGGCGCTGCACTCCCCAGCTGATGACCGTGGCCACGTTGCCGGTGTCGGCATACCAGTCGTAGAGCATCTCCACGTCAGCGGTGGAAACTTCACAGGCGGAACACAGTTTCTTGAAGTTCATACCGTCGATGAGGCCGCGCAGGGCAGGCCAGTTGAACGTGCGGTTGAGAACCCACGGGTTGAGATCGCCAGCTTCCAGATAGAGCTTGAGCACGGCAGCGGCCAGGAAGCGGTCCGTACCGGGGCGAATGATGATGTTTACGTCCGAGAATTCGGGCGTGCCGTCCCCGCCGGGGGAGATGGTCAGGACTTCAGTGCCGTTCTTGCGTGCTTTCTGGATGAGCGCGAGCTGGTGGATCGAGCATCTGGTCAGATCTCGGCCCCAATTGATAACGCGGCTGGCGTTCAGGATGTCTTCGGGGTCGTTGTGGCTGAGGACACCAAAATCGCGGATTGAAGCTGTTATGCCGGTGTCGTCGCAGACCGCGCCGTATGTGGTGGAGGAGCCTATCCTGCTGAAGAGGATGGAACTGGCTTCGCCGAGTATTCCCCTGTAGCCGTGTCCGTGGACATGCAGAATGGATTCCGGGACTGCTCGCGCGGCATCAAGCTTTGCGACCACCATGTCCATGGCTTCGTCCCACGAGGCCTCTCTGAACTCGCCGTTTTCCTTGATTTGAGGCGTCACAATTCGGTCTTCGGCGTCAATGCGTTCAAAATACCGGCTGCCTTTCTTACAGCAGAAGCCCTTGGTAAACGGGTGTTTTGGGTTGCCTTTGATGGATTTATTATCTGCATCGACAATCAGGGAACAGGCGTCCCCGCAATCCATGGTACAGGCCGTGATTATAGTCATGCTCGTCCTCCACCCATAAGAGTGGAGGAGTTTTCTTCTTAGGTCAAATACAGAGTTGTCATTGTGGCCGGTCGAGTCTCGTCAAAAGAGTCTGAGCGTTTGGATGTCCTGACAGGTTTACCCATCGAATGTCTGCCAAAGGAGTTTCAGTGCAAGCAACAGCAGAACCATGCCAAGAAATTTTTTGACTGTTCCGGGTTGCATCCTTCTCTGCATGACGTGCGTGCCAAGCCAACCGCCACCCCATGCCGCAAGTCCTGCAAATATCAGCAACCGCCAGGAGACTGATCCCATTATTGTGTATGCAGTGAAGGCCGAGAGTGATGAAAAAGGGACGGCAAGCGCAGTAACAGCGGCGATTTTCTTGGGATTAAAGCCTTGCAGGATCATGAGTGGTGATATGAGTCCGCCACCGCCCACGCCAAGCAGTCCTGAGAAAAAACCGGCGGTCACCCCAACCAGCAACGGGCCGAGTATCGGCCTGTCTTCGCGGTACTGGTTGGCGTATTGTGCTCCTTTAAAAAAAAGCATCATGCTCCCTGCGAAAAAGAGAAAGCCGATGAAAATCATCAGGACAATGCGTGTCGGTATGAGATGTCCTACCCAGGCGCCCACAGGAGCAAGAATGACGGAAGCCACAATAATTGGCACCCCCAACCGAAAGTCTAGTCGTTTTTCCTTGATGTTTGAGTACGTGGCACCGAGCATTGATACGGCGTTAACGAACAGGCCGGTTGGTCGTGCCATGTTCAGGGGCACGCCCAACCACGTCAGTGTGGGAATGAGAACCAGTGCCGAGCCTACGCCACCCAGTGCAAATATGAAACTCAGCCCGAACGAAAGAAACGCGATAATCAATTCGATTGATGTCATGGGGTAACTGAAGGATATGCGATAAGCCGCGCCGTATCAGGGGTTTCATTCCACAGCGCGGCATACACGCTAGATTTTAGCCAGCGGACCGGGTTTGAACGGCATGACCATATCTTCCAGTGAAGCGGTCAGCCCTTTAACCTCGTCAAAACCATTGGCGCGGAGATAGGCAAAGGCGATGGCGCCGCGGAAAACCGCCGCGCAGAAAGTCACGATAAATTTGTCGCGGGGGAGTTCATCCAATCGGTCCGGGAGTTCGTTAAGCGGAATGTGTTTGGCGAACGGGAAGGAGACGTGGGCTACTTCTTCGTTGGTGCGAACATCCAGAAAAAGGAAATGATCGTTACCGATTGCGTGGCGCATGTCTTCAACGCTCATGCCGTGTTCACCGGAACCAAAGAACTGAAAGTCCATCTCTTCCAAAATGTCATTGAATTCTTCCATCAGTAACTCCTTGTCATTGAGAAAGTAGGTAATGTTTGGCAAAGGTGCCAAGCGTCAATAGAAAATACGTAGTCTCATCAGACTGTTATGTGGTTGCCATGCGGTAAAACACCTGTTTTGCAACACAGTGTATTTCGAATACGCCCAGCATGTAATGATGTCAATGCATGCTCATATGTTCATTGAATATGCGACGTGTTTTGCAAGAATGCATCGTGTGTGGAATGCAGGTGATACAAAGGACGTTCGGTAGTCAGATTTTGACAATTGGCGTCGAATGGTCTAACCAAATTCGGTTCCAGCGACTTGACATTTAGTAAGGATATTGAACGCGACATGGCGAAAGTACAAAAAATCAAAGGATTCGTGGACCTTTTCCCGGAAGAGGCCGCCAAATTCTCATTTATGGAGTCTCAGGCTCGTGAAGCCTTCACACGGTATGGGTTCGGTGAATTGCGCACACCTATTCTGGAAAAGACCGAACTGTTCCAGAAATCCATCGGTGAGGATACTGATGTGGTGGGCAAGGAAATGTTCACTTTCCCTGATCGTAAAGATCGCTCTCTGACCATGCGGCCCGAGGCCACGGCGGGAGTTGTCCGGGCGTTTATCGAATCCAAAACGCATCAGCCCGGTAAGGTCTCAAAGTATTTCACTTTCGGCCCCATGTTTCGCTATGAGCGTCCGCAAAAAGGCCGTCAGCGTCAGTTCCACCAGATCAATGCCGAGATTTTTGGTGCCCCCGAGGCACAGGCCGATGCCGAGCTGATTCTCATGCTCCGCTCCTTTCTGAACAGCCTTGGATTGACCAAGTTGACTATTGAGCTGAATTCCCTCGGTTGCCATGAGTGCCGTCCTACGTATAAGCAGGCGTTGGTGGATTACTACCTGTCCAAGGACAAGGAACAGTTCTGCGAGGACTGCCAGCGTCGCATGGAAACCAATCCGTTGCGCGTGCTTGACTGCAAGGTTCCTGCCTGCAAGGACTTGGTGGCGGACGCCCCGAATATCACGGACCATCTATGTGGCGAATGTGAAACACATTTTTCCGATGTGAAGACAATTCTGGACGGCGCGGGTGTTGCCTATGAGCTGAACCCTCGACTGGTACGCGGCCTTGATTACTATGTGCGCACCTGTTTTGAGGTGGCATCGTATGACATCGGTTCCCAGACCGCTGTTGCCGGTGGTGGTCGGTATGACGGCCTGATCCGCAACCTTGGCGGCCCGGATTGTTCTGCCACGGGGTTTGCCTGTGGTATGGAACGACTGGCCCTTTTGCTGGATCAGATGGAGCTTGAGAAGCCCGATTTTTACCTCGCGGTGGTGGACAATGGTGCGGCCAATGAGGCCATGCTCTTTGCTCAGCAGCTTCGTGATAAGGGACTCAAGGGTGAAACAAGTTTTTCTGGCGGGTCCATGAAGTCCCGCATGCGTGCGGCCAACAAGACCGCCGCAAAAGTCTGCCTGATTATGGGTGGAGATGAGCTGGCGAACAAGACCATTACCGTCAAGTACATGGAAGAAGAGCGCGACCAGGAGACTCTGGATCGAGCCGCGTACCTAGCGAGTTTATAAGTTTGACAATCGCGGTCCGGCGTATCCCGGACCGACATCATTTGAGAGATTGGAGAGATAATGTCTGAACATCAGGAAGAACGGGACTACGAAGAATTTCGTGTCATTGAAGACTTGGCCGGTTGGCGCCGCACACATCACAACAATCAGTTGACTGCCGCCAATATGGACGAGGAAGTCTGTCTCATGGGCTGGGTCCAGTTCCGGCGCGACCATGGCGGCTTGATTTTCCTCGACTTGCGCGACCGCGAAGGGTTGACCCAGGTGGTTTTCAATCCTGAAGAAAATGCCGAGGTGCACGAACGCGCCCACGCCATTCGTCCCGAGTACGTGATAGCCATCAAGGGCAAGGTTCGTCCCCGCCCCGAAGGCATGGCCAATCCGAATATGGTGACAGGCGAAGTGGAGATCGAGGTCTTTGAGTACAAGCTGCTCAACACTTCTGATACCCCGCCGTTCCCCATCGAGGACCGCGTTGAAGTGGGCGAGAACCTGCGTCTCAAGTACCGCTTCCTCGATTTGCGCCGTCCCTCGCTGGCAAAGAATTTCATCATTCGCAACAAGGCTGCCCAGTCTGTTCGTCGTTATCTGGACGCACGCGGTTTCCTTGAGGTCGAGACCCCGGTACTGACCAAGTCCACTCCGGAAGGGGCGCGTGACTTCCTGGTGCCGAGCCGTGTCAATCAGGGAGAGTTTTACGCCCTGCCTCAGTCTCCGCAGTTGTTCAAGCAGATGCTCATGGTTTCCGGCATGGATCGGTATTTCCAGATCGTCAAATGCTTTCGCGACGAGGACCTGCGTGCCGACCGTCAGCCGGAGTTCACCCAGATCGATATCGAAATGTCCTTCACCGACGAAGCCCTGATTCAGGATCTGGCTGAAGGTATGGTCAAGACCCTGTTCAAGGAAACCATCGACGTGGAACTGCCTGCCGAGTTCCCCCGCATGAGCTTCGCGGACGCCATGAACTTTTACGGTGTGGACAAGCCAGACCTTCGTTTCGGGTTGAAGCACATCGATATCACCGATGTATTCAAGAATTCCGGTTTCAAGGTTTTCGCTTCTTCCGAACTGGTCAAGGTCATGCTCGTCCCCGGCGGCGCGGCCCTGTCCCGTAAGGAGATCGACCAGTATACCAAGTTCGTCGAGATTTACGGCTCTAAGGGACTTGCCTGGATCAAGGTCAAGGAAGACGGCGAATGGCAGTCGCCTATCGTCAAGTTCTTCTCTGAAGAAGAGATCGCCGAGCTGCGCAGCCGCACCAATTGTCAGCCAGGAGACATCCTGTTCTTCCAGGCCGGTCCTGCTGACATCGCCAACGCCGCGCTTGGCAACTTGCGTTGCGAGATCGCCAAGGACATGAATCTCATAGATGATTCCGTGTTCAAGCCGGTCTGGATCACCGATTTCCCGCTGCTTGAATATGATGCCGATGAAAAACGGTATGTTGCCCGTCACCACCCGTTTACTTCCGCACTGCCCGAGCAGATGGAGGTGCTGGAGAAAGATCCCGGCAACGCCATCGCCCGAGCCTATGACCTGGTCATGAACGGGTATGAAGTCGGCGGCGGTTCCATCCGTATTCATACTCCGGAGCAGCAGAAGCACATGTTTGCCGCACTCGGTATTAATGAAGAAGAAGCCCGAGAGAAGTTCGGTTTCCTCATGGATGCCCTCAAATTCGGCGCACCGCCCCACGGCGGTATCGCTTTCGGTCTGGATCGTCTCATCATGATCCTGACAGGCTCCAAGTCCATTCGTGACGTCATTGCCTTCCCCAAGACCCAGAAGGCTACCTGTCTCATGACCGAGGCCCCGTCCGAAGTACCCAGCAAGCAGCTTCGCGATCTGGGTATCCGTTTGCGGGAAAAGAAAAAAGAAGAGTAAAAACTGTCAGGGGGAAAGCTCTTTCAAGAGCTTTCCCCCTGACTCCTTTTCAAGTATTTTTTACCGCTTGCTTCGCTTGAAGTTGTGCGGGGTTGGAAAGAATCGCCACGGATGTTTTAGGTGGCAAGAGGTTGGCGGGTCAGAAAAAACTCGCCTTTTGAATTTCAGGACTTATTGATATAAGACAAGTCTGTTTATTTTCGCCGTGATCGTGACACATGCTGTCGTTCCCCTCTTCTGCGGCGTAATAAAAAGTTAAGACAACGAGAGGGATGGGGGCATGGGAGAAGGGAGAGACAAGGCCTTTTAAAGGTTTTTTCTCTCCCTTCCCCCAACCGCCGGAGGTAATACAATGAAATTAGAAATATGTACGTGGCCTGATGAAGTTTTGGCGGCTCAAGCCAAAATCCTTGAAGAGGTCACTCCCGAGTTGAAAGAACTCATCGAAAATATGATCGAAACCATGTACGAATCTGACGGTGTGGGTCTTGCGGCTCCACAGGTTGGCGAGTCCATTCGGCTCATCTGCGTGGATCAGACCGGTCCTAAGGTGCGTGGTGATCTGCGTGTGCTCATCAATCCGGAGATCGTGGAATGTGACGGCGAAGTGGACTCCGAAGAAGGGTGCTTGAGCTGTCCCGAGTTGTCTGTCAAAGTCAAGCGGTCTGAGCATGTCGTGTGCAAGGCTCTGGACCAGGACGGCAAGGAAGTGGTCATTAATACCGCAGGATTCCTGGCCATTATATTGCAGCATGAAATCGATCACCTCGACGGCGTGACCCTGGCTGATCGCGCCGGTCGTTTGAAGAAAGCCATGTATAGAAAGAAGGCCCTCAAGTGGAAGAGTTAAGCAACAGTTCGAATTCCTCGGAGTCATGGGGTGCGGTCAATTTAAAGCCTCTGCGCACGGTGTTTATGGGTACACCGGATTTTGCGGCTGAAGCCCTGAGCATTCTGCTTGCCTTTGACGCCGCCGAGGTTGTCGGTGTGTATACCCAGCCCGATCGTCCGTGTGGTCGTGGCAGGCAGTGCAAGCCCTCCGCGGTGAAGACCGTGGCGCTGGAAAACGATATTCCCGTGTTTCAGCCTGAAAATTTCAAGGAACAGAAGGCTGTCGACGAACTGGCAGCACTCAAGCCGGATGTGTTGGTGGTGGCCGCCTATGGGCTGATTCTGCCTCAGGTCGTGCTTGATATTCCGACTATTCTTCCGCTCAACATCCATGCCTCTCTTTTGCCTCAATGGCGTGGCGCAGCCCCGATTCAGCGGGCCATTGAGAACGGTGATGTGGTGACCGGCATTTCCATCATGAAGATGGAAGCCGGATTGGACACCGGCCCGGTCATGGTGCAGCGCGCCCTGCGCATAGGTCATAACGACCACGCCGGGACTATCCACGATGAGCTGGCCAAGCTCGGCGGTATCTGTATCTGCGAAGCCATGGCTCGGTTGCAGACCGGAGCCTATGATCTCAAGGAACAGGATAACGAGCACGCCACCTATGCCAAGAAGCTGGAGAAGAAGGAAGGCGAAATTGATTGGAACCGTCCGGTCGCGGTCATCCACAACCAGATTCGCGCCATGTATCCGTGGCCCGGCGCTTTTTTTGATTGGAACAATTCGGACGGTAAAGCCATTCGACTGAATGTTGCACCGGGCGAAGCGTCCGAGGAGTCCGCCCCCAATGTGGAGCCGGGAACCATCCTTGGCGAAATGGACGGTAAGCTCGCGATTGTGGCAGCGGATAAAATTTATCTGACCCCGGAAGTGAAGCCTCAGGGCAAGAAAGCCATGGACGCCACAGCCTTTACCTGTGGATATATGAAGGAATGCAAATAGAGGACGCGGCATGAGTCAGTTCCGGTCCACACGCAAGGCGCGTAAGCGTCTCTTTATCGGCCTGATAAGCTGCGCCTGTCTGTTGGTCTGTCTTTTTCTTGCGGCCTTGTGGGTGGTTCCGTATGTGGGGCTTGAAAATATCCACCCCGCTGCCAAATGGGTGCTGGGCGGGGTGCTCACCGGGCTGATCGGTGTGGTCTGTGTCGCCTATTGGGGCCTGTTCCTGAATATCGTCACCAAGAAGCCACTCCCGGGAGCCAAGCGGTTTCGCGGCCTGACAATCAAGCTTTTTCTGCCGCTCATGGTCCTTCTTGGTCGCTTGTTCGGGATTGACAAGGAATCGATCCGGTTGTCGTTTATTACAGTGAACAACGAACTGGTGCTGGCCGAAGCGGGCCGGTATGCCCCTGACAGGATTCTTTTGCTCATGCCGCACTGTCTGCAAAACTCCCGGTGCGACAAACGGCTGACCTACGACATCAACAATTGCGAGCGGTGCGGTAAATGCCCAATCGCCGGACTGCTCGGTCTGCATGACAAATACGGTGTGAATCTGGCCGTTGCCACAGGCGGGACCATTGCCCGTCGCATCGTGGTGCAACTCAGACCCCGAATGATAATTGCCGTGGCCTGCCATCGAGATCTTTCGAGTGGTATTCAGGACACCTATCCGTTGCCCGTGTATGGAGTGCTTAACCAGCGGCCTAACGGACCGTGTCTGGATACCCTTGTGGCTTTGGACGAGGTGGAGCATATGCTCCAGCGGTTTATTGATGTTGACCAGCTTACAGGCAAGATCGTCGGAAGCGGAAAGACCATCTCGACCGGGCAGGCAGCCAAGTCTTCATGATGCCGCAACCGAGGGGGCGGCATGATAGCACATCCTTTACAAGTCGCATCAAATGCGCTCAAAATGGGCCTCAAATGAAAAGAGTTCTTCTTCACATATGTTGTGGTCCGTGTTCCATTACCACCATTAAAACCCTGCAGGATCAGGGGCATGATGTGACTGGCCTGTTCTACAACCCGAACATTCACCCCTTGATGGAATATGTGAAACGGCGTGATGGCTGCCTGGAAGTTGCAGGGAAGCTCGGTATAAACATCATCGTCAAAGATAACGAGTATGTCCCTCAGGAGTGGTTTCGCAGTGTGGCTTATCGCGAAAACAATCGCTGTTTTCACTGCTATGCGGGCCGCATGGAACGTACTTCACAGATTGCCAGGAAAGGTGGGTTCGATTTCTTTACCACCACGCTGCTGTATTCCAAATATCAGAAGCATGACGATATCTCGAAGTTGGGGCAGGATCTTCAGTCCGAGAAAACGCGCTTTCTGTATCATGATTTTCGTGAAGGCTGGCAGGATGGTATTGAAACCTCCAAGCAATGGGGGATTTATCGCCAACAGTATTGCGGTTGTCTCTATAGCGAGAATGAGCGCTATCAGCGGGAACTCGGGAAATAGCCATGCGCAGAGTATTCGACATCGTCTTCCGGCGTGACATCGTGATTGTCGTATTCATGATTCTCAAGGCCATTGCTGCAATCTTCACCGGGCTGACCGTTGGTTCCAACGAAGTGTGGGGTATTGGAATTCTTGCTGTGTTGACCTATGGGGTCATCGCCTGGTTCGCCTATAAGCGACGGGTCATTTCCATTTGGGCCTTGTCCGTCATCATGCTTTACGAAGGGGCTGGAACACTGCTCATGTCCTGGACATATTTTGGTTCGTCTCCGGCCTTGGCATCGCTCGGCTTTGTGGTTGGCGGTTACCTTATCCTGGGTGGGTTGGTCGTGTTTGCAAGCCGTCACGGCCAAGGCTAACCATGGGTAAAATCTACGGCGAAGGTGTCCCGGTTAAACCCGCATTCCCGGATGTCGACAGCAGGAAGAAGGGAATCAATCCCAATGGCAAGGGGCTCTATTTATATATCCACGTCCCGTTTTGCCGGAGTCGTTGTTCCTATTGCAATTTTCACTCTCAGGCTTTCAATGATACCACTTTTGCATGGTATTATAAGTTGTTGCTCCAGGAAATTGCACTGTGGGGCCGACGGCTGAAGCGACCACAGTTGCGGACTATCTATTTTGGCGGCGGTACCCCGAGTCTTATTCCACTGAATCAGCTTGATCAGATCATGAAGACTCTCGACAAGCATTTCGTGTGGAGTGAAGGCATGGAGGTGACACTGGAGGCCAACCCGGATTCGGCACAGGACGTCAGTTATTTCAGGGGACTGCTTTCCATTGGGCTCAATCGTCTTTCTCTGGGAATGCAGAGTGTCAACGACCGGGATCTCCAAATCATGGGCAGACCCCATTCCGTCGGTATGACTATGCAGGCTTATTCAAGCGCCCGGCGGGCAGGTTTTGGTAATGTCGGACTGGATCTCATCTGGGGGTTGCCCGGCCAGCGACTCAAGGCGTGGCTGGATCAATTGAAAGTAGTGGCTGAAATGCGGCCTGAACACATTTCTTCGTATAATCTGACTCTTGAGTCCGGCACGGTCATGGCCAAGCGGTGCGGTGAATCGGGTAACCTGGTCCTGCCTACGGATACAGAGCAGGGGCGTATGTTCATCTATGGCGCGGAATATCTCGAATCCATGGGATACATGCATTATGAAGTGTCGAATTTTGCGCGTATGGGGTTCATGTCCGTCCATAATTCCGGGTATTGGAGTGGTTCAGACTATCTCGGTCTTGGCCCGTCTGCTGTTTCTACCCTTGGTAAACGCCGGTTCACCACGCCTCGGTATATGGACGAGTATGATGCCTATGTCCGGGGCGATATGGTGGGGAATGATTTCGAAGAGCTGACCGAGAAGGACCTGCTTGCAGAAATGATTATGCTGTCCCTGCGAACCAGTCGGGGGCTGGATCTCAAGGATTTCAGAGAACGGATCGGATATGATCTGGTGAAACGGCACGAACAGCTGATCTCGGCTCTGCATCGGGAGAATCTGGTGCGAATCAATCAGGGGAAGCTCAGGCTGACCAAGAACGGTATGCTTGTGTCCAACGTCATCATTCAGCGACTTGCTTTCGGAGAATAACAGGGAGGAATTCCTCATGCCTCACTACATCGGCATTAATCATCTGGCCATGGTGACCGGCGACATGGACGGCACTATTCGGTTCTGGCGCGACCTGCTCGGCATGCGTCTGGTGGCCGGACTCGGTCGTCCAGGATATCGCCATTATTTTCTCGAAATTTCCGAACAGGACATGATCGCCTTTTTCGAGTGGCCGGATGTTCAACAGCTTGAGGAACGCGATCACGGGTTTCCTGTCAAAGGGAAGGTCGCTTTTGATCATATATCCTTTGGTGTGGCCTCGGACGATGATCTGTGGGAAATCAAGGACAAGCTGGAAGCTGCTGATTTCTGGTGTTCCGAAGTGGTGGACCATGGGTTTATTCATTCAATCTATGCCTTTGACCCAAATAATATCCCTATAGAATTCAGTGCGCCAGTGAGAGGCGTGGACCTGCGAAAGACCCCTATCATGGCGGATTCAGACCCCAGTGTAGAAGCTCGAAAGGGTGCTGAAATGCAACCCGGTGTCTGGCCTGCGGTCATACACCCGACTCCTGCTGACGAACGTGACGTGTACGAAGGGGAAGGTCGGAAAGTGGTGGAAGCATTACGGGAAAGGAACGAGGAATAGCCTAGGCGTTGTCCTGTGATGCCGCTGGACTGCCAACCACCCTGAAGCCAACCAATGCCGGTTGGCTTTTCTTTTGCCTTGTGTGCAGACAATGTTGATTTGAAACTGAGCGCGTGATAATGAGGTAAAGCTTAAAATAGGATTGTGATTGGTGGGTGTCAATGTGTAACAGTTAGTTTTTTCAGGAGAAAGCCATGACGATTCGTCTTTGTCGTCCTTTGATTTTGAGTCTGGTTGTCGTGTTTTCTTGTCTCATGCCAATCATGACCGCTCACGCTCAAAACGGCGGTGGCGGAGGAGGAGGGGGCGGCGGTGGTGGAAGTGATGGCTCCGCTCTTTCCGGCAGTAGCAGCACTTTTACGTATTTCGATACAGTACCGGTGGATTCTTTGGAGACCTTTCTGGATTTGAACAAGGAACTGGGTATTGATGTCGTTGAATGGTCTGTTGTCTGGCAGGACGAATATGACATGAAGGTTCGGCTGGTCTGTCGCTTCGGCCCTTCAGAATTGACCTACAAACCGACCATGCCGCCGGGATTTGAGGATGAAGAGGATACGGATATAGAAAAGGATGATGAGAAGAAATCCGACGAGGATGAAATGGACACGAAGAAGGCGGCTGACGAAGAGACGGTCGATTCCGATGATGCCGACACGACCGAGATTGACACGGCTGATGCAGATGTTGCTGATACGGAAGCAGAGGTGGCATCGAACGAAGCCGACACGCCGGAGACTGTTGATTTGACCAGCATGGATATGATCGATCAAAGCTACGACTATGCAACCCAGCAGCAGGATCAGATTGCCGGACAGAGCACGCAGCTTCGCGATCTTGATGAGTTTTCCCAGACTCGCTACACGCCCTTGAGCGACACGGTGGAAGCGAGTCTTGTCAATCTGCCGGACGAATGGAGTCGTGGAGTGCTGCGGGAACGGATGCGCAGTGATCCGGTTCCCTGGACCGAAAACCGGATTCGCAGTGCTGTTCAGGATATGAACCAGATGGACTTTAATAATCAGATGAGCTGGGGAAACATTAATCAGGATATTGAAAACACGCTTGGATATGTGGATTCGGCCGGTCAGTGGTCGCAATTCGCTCTGGGATTTGTTCCGGGAGTGGGCTGGGGCATTGGCACGGCTCTGGATGTGGCCCGGGCGGGTGCAGACGGCTATCGTGATGGGAAAAGCCTGGGTGATACCATGTTCAATATGACTGTAGAAGGAGGGACCGGCCTTGCCCTGGGCCGTATGGGCGGCGGCAAGGCATGGAGTAACGCCATCGGAAAAACCGCAAAGGAAATAGGCACGCAAGGAGCCGTCAATCTTGGCTCAATGGCTACCAAGAGCGCGTGGAAGAATATGTGGCAAAGTCCGCCGTTAAGCAAATCTGTCATGAACTAGGGTCGGGAGAAGATGCTATGAAAATTCGTGCACTGTATACATTGTTGGCTCTGGTCCTTGTCGTCGGATTGGCAGGCTGCAAGGCCGGGAGCATGACGCAGTCAACCGTCGAGCTTCCCCCTGTTAAATCCATTCAGGAGTCTGATCTGTCCGATGATCAACTTCTGGCCCTGGCGGCGGTGGTGAACCGTATGCGCGGCAGGCCGAACCTTGAGAATGCAGTCTTTGACCCGGATCAGGACATGATGATCAGCGAATCGGGCTTCAGCTATGATAATATGGAGTTGACCAATACTATTCTGCTTGGCGCGGAAAGCGTGAAGCTTGCTGACGGGAAGTTCTCTTCGGTTCTTGAAGGGTTGTTCCTTTTCAGGGACGATTTGGGTCGTCGAGCCGGGGCACGTTTTGCCGTGAAATATTACACCCTTCCGGCTAAGGGTGTTCTCATCAGCGATGCAAGGGTTTCTCCGGAAGGCATCGCCTATCCAAAGGTCGAAGTGTATACCGTATTGCAGTCTGCTATCGATATAACCACTGTCAAATTCGACAACTATGAAACACTGTACCGGACGGTGGTCGAAAAGTCGTTTCCTATGACTTTCACGTCGGCAGACGAGAGACAGTATGGTGACAAAGGCAAATATCTGGTCTTCGTCTTCTGCAAGGATCGCGTTTCTCCCATGGCGGACTTCAAGATTGAGGGCACTCCTAAGATCAAGTCGTTGTATGCAAACATCAACGGATGGCCAGTGGGCGTATTCGGGGCAAAATTCAAACCGGGAAGCCCTATGTCGAAATTTAAGTTTACCGTCACGTACAACCCTGCGCCGGACAGCGGCGGTTCCACTGTTGTTGTCGGCAGATTTGAGAACAAATTGTATCAACAGGAAGAGAAAACAGCCTCCAATTAGGCTGTTTCAAAATGATGAAAAAGCCCTGCTGAGTGAGTCTGGCAGGGCTTTTCCCGTTTTCGGTGTAGCTTGGCGGGGAACCTTCGTCTTCTGGCTCTTCTCAATGAAATAGTATACTCCGGTGTTCCCCAAAAGGAGACCCTGTGCCAGAACATGACTGTACCATTTATTTTGAGTCACCTTGCCGTATGGCGTCCTTCATTCGCCGTATAAAAAGGTTCACCGTGGATGCTGAAGCGCTTACCGGATCGGATGCCGGGGAAGTGCTCAAGGCGCATACCAATAATACGGGGGCCATGCTCGGTCTGCTCCGGCCGGGGGCGACAGCGTTGCTCTCTCCGGCAGCCAATCCCGACAGGAAACTCAAATATACACTGGAGGGGCTGGACCTCGCCGGAACCATGGTCGGTGTGAATACGCTCACTCCCAACAGGATGCTCTATCGGGCCTGGGAAACCGGAGCCATACCTGAATTGGATGGATACGATCACTTCAGGAAGGAAGCCAAAGTGGGTCAGAGTCGTCTTGATGCTTTTCTGTCAGGTGAACGCGGAGACCTCTGGGTGGAGTGCAAAAACGTCACCATGGTCGAGGATTGTGTCGCCTGTTTTCCTGATGCGGTTACCGAGCGGGGCCAGAAGCACCTGCGGGAACTGATGGCGTTGGCCGAGACCGGGGCGCGGGTCGCTCTTTTCTTCCTGATTCAGCGGCCTGACGGCGACTGCTTCGGACCGGCGGATGTCGTCGACCCGGTGTATGCGGAATTGTTTTACGAGGCGATGGACAAAGGCGTCGAAGCATGGCCGTACGTGGCGCATGTGGATGAGTACGGCATTACTTTGGGGCGTCGACTTTCCGTGGTAATGCCATGATTGGGCTTTTGATCGGCGCGATCATTATCAGTTTTTCTCCCGTCATGGTGGTGCTGGCTGGGCTGCCTCCGGAAGTGGCTGCATTTTATAGGCTGTTTGGCGGTGGACTCGGCTTGCTTGTAGTACTTGCCAAACAGGGCAAGTTGAAGCTTTTTACCCCGCATGTCTTGAAATGGGGCCTTTTCGGCGGAGTGTTCTTTGCCGGAGATTTTACCTTCTGGCATAGATCCATCGGTTATGTGGGGCCGGGACTGTCCACCATGCTCGGCTCTTTTCAGATTATTCCCCTGGCATTGGTGTCCGCGCTGTTTTTCAAGGAACGACTATCCCCCAAGCTGATTATCGGTATCCCTTTGGCCCTGATCGGCCTGTATCTGATGGTGGGCGTCCAGTGGGGAACATTCACTGCGGATTATCAGATTGGTGTGATCTTCGGTCTGCTCGCCGCCTGTTTTTATGCCCTGTACCTGCTCAGCCTGAAATATGCTCTTGCCAGAGACAGGGCGGATACAATGGTCATGGCTGCTGCCGTGGCCATTATTACCGGATTGCTGCAAGGTGGGTCGGCTTTGGCGCAGGGGGAGTCCTTTGGTATCCCCTCGCTTGAATCGCTGGTTGCCATTGTTACCCTTGCACTTGTCTGCCATGCCGTGGGATGGCTTCTTATCACGCAGGGCATTCGCACGGAACGGGGAGCCCTGGTCGGGTTGGTTCTGCTTCTTCAACCGATGCTGTCCTTTGTCTGGGATCTTCTGTTTTTCGACAAGCCAGTGGTTGTTGTGGAACTTGTCGGCGTGGGAGTCGCTCTGCTCGGTATCTACATAGGTTCACTGAAGAGCTGCAAAGAACAATCTTCGAAGTTGTTGAGCTAGGTAAAGAAGAAGCCCCTTGGTAGAGGGGCTTCTTCTTTACTTCTTTTTGAAGCAGACTTTTTGGCCTGCTTCCAGTTCCAATTCTTTTTTGCGGAGTTCGCGTCGGAGCTCGGCTTCCTTGTGGCGTCGCCTAGTTGTCTCGTTTTCAAGCTTGAGCGGCGGGACAGGCGTTGGTTTGCCGTCCTTACCGAGGGCCACGTAAGTCAGGTAGGCGGAGTTGGTATGGCGTACTTCCCCGGTGGCGAGGTTCTCCGCTTCCACGCGAATACCGATCTCCATACTGGACCTGCCAACATAGTTGAGGCTCGCCTTGAAGGTCAGCAGCTCACCCATGTACGCGGGTTGCTTGAAGGCCATGCGGTCGATGGATACCGTGACGGTATTGGTGCGCGAGTGCCGCTTGGCGACCACGCCGCCAGCGGTATCAATATGTTTAAGGATGACTCCACCGTGTAGATTTCCTGCTGGATTGGCGTCTTGCGGCAGGACCAGATGGGTCATGACTACTTGGGATTCTGCGGCGGATTTCGGTTCCATATTAGTCCCCTCGTGTTTTTCCGAATTGAACGCGGGCTTCCCAGACCAGTTTGCCGATCTTGCGACCGAGGTCTCCCTGCCGAGCCTTGATAAGGGCTTCAGCTGCATCAGGGTTGCCCTGCTGTTTAAGCAAGGTGGCGGATTCGATATCGCGTAAATGCTTTTCGCATTCGCGAATCATGCCGGAAAGATTCAAGGTCTCGAATTCCTTGGGGACACGGACGCTACGGACTTTCTTGCTCATGGCCACCTCGCATGTTTTCACTTTGTCATTCAAAACGATGACAGAGCGTGGCTCTGTGGTCAAGAGGGTGATTGGCGAGATGTTGCGCTATCAGGCGGTTTGAGGCATGATCCGGCCCATGTTTGATTCTCCGGCTCTTAAAGGCATTGTCCGCAACATATGTACCACTGTAACCATCATCGGGCTGTGTCTGTTCGGTCTGGTCTGTCTTGATGCTTACGAAGGAACATTGGCCGCCAAATATTTTTCCAGCAGCCAGATTGTGGCAGAGCATCATACGTATGCCCTGCTCTTGTCGCTTCCAGTGCCGCTACATATCATTTTTATCGGACTCATCGTGCAAAAACGATGGTTGTCCGATGGCCTGGCCCGGTTTGCCTGGTTTGGTATTGTCGGCTCCGGTCTCTGGCTGGGGGCTGCCCTGGTTGTGAAGATGTTCCTTTTGTAGTATTTTCTTTAGTTATGAAAAGGGCCAGACACCGTATCGGTGTCTGGCCCTTTCTTGTTGTTAAATTCAGGAATAGTTACAGTACGCGGCAGCCGTCTTCGGTCACCAGCACTTCGTATTCCCAACGGATGCCTCCCCATTCGGGGTCATAGAGGCCGGGTTCCACGGTGACGACCATGCCCGCTTCAAGGATGCCTTGTGCGGCCCTGGACAGGCTCGGCGGTTCGTGCGTTTCCAGACCGACGCCGTGACCGAGGCCATGAGTGAACATGGACTCTACGCCGGCTTTTTCAAAAACGGCGTAGGCGGCCTTGTAGGCGTCCACGTAGGGCAGGCCGGGGCGGATGATGTCGATGGCCGCCTGCTGGGCTCCACGGACCAGATCCATGGTTTCCTTGAAACGATCAGACGGGGTCTCGCCAACCCAGAAAGTGCGGGTCTGGTCAGAATTGTAGTCCAGATACCGGCAGCCGGTGTCGATGAGAACCAGTTCGTTGTCGCGCAGCTTGGTTTCGCTGGGAATGCAGTGGGGTTTGGCCGCGTTGGGGCCGACTCCTACGATGGTAGAGAAAGCCAGACCTTCGGCTCCGCGTTCACGGAAAAATTTCTCTACTTCCCATGCTATCTCGATTTCGGTTTTACCGGGGATGAGCTGCCCTTCGATGTATTCGAAAAGTTCGTGGTTGAGCCGGATGGATTCTTCCATACGTCGGATTTCTTCATCATCCTTGAAAAGACGGAGACTTTCGACCACGTTTTCCGTGAGAATCAGATCAACCAGGGAATTGAGTTTGTCGTAGTCGAAGAGGTGCAGAGCCTTGGGCTCGAAGCCCATGGATGTGACGCCTTTGTCCTTGAGAAAAGAGCAGACTTCTTCGTGTTTCCGGGCTGCATATATACCGATATTCTTTTCGTCCCAGACCTGGCGGGCCGCATCCATGTAGCGGGGGTCGGTGAAGAGGTAATCGTCGTTGTCTGCAGTGACGAGCAACCAGCCAGCGGATTCATTGCACTGTGGGTCGTGCAGTTCGAAGCCGGAAAGGTAATACCGGTTGGCTGCGTGGGAAACGAGCAGGGCTGGGAGATGCCGCGCCTTGAGCTCTTCTTTAAGAGCTTTGCGTCGTTGTTCGAAAATAGCTGTATTCATGGTGTGTTAATCCAGTGTGTAGGTCTTTTCAGGTGTGCCGAGGACCATGCGTTCTGCCCATTCCACACCCTGCATGACTGAGTGGTCCATGTTGGCGACTTCGTATTTCCAGCCGCCGAAACGACCGCGAGAATAGATTCCCATGGATTCCAACATCGGCTGGAGTACGGCAAGAGCATTGTCGCGCTCCAGACAGGGTACGGGGTAGCCATAGTCTACGGTGATATCCCATGTGGTCAGGATGTCGTCTTTCCTGGCCGCGTCCATCATGGAAGTGTTTATCAGACCCTCTATGGTGCGGTCCATCAGTTCGTTGAGCTTTTCCGGCTTGTGGTCGGAGAAGGAAGACTCGCACATGAAGCCAAGTTGCTGGCCTGGTCTGGCGACGTTGTTGGGCGAATAATTGTGGAAGTTCGTGACTCGGTAGAATGGGGAGTTCGATTCGGGATAGTACATCCAGCACCGGGAATTCTGTTCTGCCTCATCCTTGATATCCATGCCCACGCCTGCCACATAGACGGAATTGTGGGTGAGTTTGCCTGCCGCATCGACCATGGAGTCGTTCTTGTCCGTGAGCCATTGACTCGCCAAGATGTCGATGGGCGCCGTGTTGAGCAGAAACTCGTATTCGACTTCAAGACCGGCGGCTGTGGTCGCCTTCTTGTTTTTGGCATCAATGGACACCACGGACTGGCTGTATTGAATGTGGTCATTCATTCTGGCTGCCAGCCGTCGGTAGATCTCTCCGGTGCCGCCCTTGAGCGGGAATTTGAACGTGTTGTTCGGTCCCCAGGCCACATCGTCCTGTTCAAGGATGATATTTTTGAGCACTTTTTTCAGATCCACCACGGACACGCGTTCTCCGATCCAATCGTATTGCATCAGCTCAGGCGGCGTGGCCCAGACTTTGAAATTGTACGGATTCATGAAGTGCTTTGCGATACCCGTCCCGAAAACAAAGTCGATCCACTGAGCAAAATTTTGAGGTGAGACTTCGGTCCTGTTCCCTGGCAATAGTCCCTTGACGCATTCCCACCGTGCTTCTTTTGGCAGATGGCGGATGTTGTTCTGAAATGGGTACGGCACCCACGTGTTATTGGATCGAACCCATGATTCGCGTTCGTGTTCCAGTCGTTCGTCGCCGAGCAGGGAGTCCATGAGCGTGTCGAAGTACGCATAGTGGGAAAAGACAACGTGCCCACCGATGTCCCAAGTGAACCCCTTGTCGTCCGTAAAACTGGCCGACAGGCCGCCTGCGTAGTCATGTCGTTCCAGAATCTGGAAGTCGTCCTTGCCCAGTTCTTTCAGTCGATGGGCTGCGCCAAGTCCGGTGGGGCCTGCCCCGATAATCAGGTATTGAGTTTTCACAACGTATCCTTGAGATCGTTTTGAGGGGAATATATTACCAATCCTTTCGACATATCAAGTTTGATGCCAGGAAGGGTTTTCCGGCAGGTTAAAATGAATGATTATAATGCCCTTAACCTTGCCTTTCCGTCTTTGACGGCTTATTTTCTTAATATGACTAAGAAGTTTGATCCTGAAACTCTCTATGTGGAATGTCTCCGATGCGGTCAGCCGGTCCTTTGGAGGGCTGGAATGACGACGCACCTGCTGAAGCTGGCCGGAATCGACATGTCTACCCTTGATCAGCGGTGTGTGATTCTGTCTGAAGGGTGTCCTGCCTGTTTGCCGGGTGAGACAACTTTTACAACACAGGTCGTTCGGTTGAATCGCGATAAGGGAGGCGGCGACGAGCCCGTGTCCGCAGACGTAAATTAGTCGAGAGCATCCACTTGGCGTATTAAACGCCCTTATTTCAGCATAATATGTTGGAATAAGGGCTTTTTGCGTTTTGATCCTTCTGTTGCTTCGTCCTGTCGGGTTTGGGCTTCCACCTGCCGATGCGTTTGTATGCCATCGGATACCCTTTCGTATGTCATTCTTTCACATTGCATGCTTTGCAGTGATGACAACAACAGTGTGGCTGGCATGTAATATATTTAATTTATTAATATAATGTTTTATGTGTTTTCGTTTTCTCCTGCTCTTCCTTTCTGAAATCCAGTCAAGTTGTTTTTTTATGCTTCTCGGCTCCTCTGAGTACCCGATCGTTCTCCGGTGCGAAAACCGGGGTTATGCTCTGCCGCATGTCCGGGCGAGAGCCTGATAAAAAAGGAGTTAACGGGTCATGAGCATATCCACACCATCAGTGACCAATTTTACGGCGGGAGAGATAAGTCCTCGTCTTGATGGACGAACAGACATTTCAAAATATTTCAACGGGTGCCGAGTCCTGGAGAATTTTCAGGTGCATCCTCATGGCGGGACGACCCGACGCTCAGGTTTTCTTTTTCTGACGGAGGTCATGAACTCGAACAGACCGGTCCTGCTTATACCGTTCGAACTGGACGGTTCACGGGCGTTTGTTCTGGAGTTCGGGGAGAATGACGCTGGTCAGGGGAAAATGCGGGTTTTTTCAGCCCTGACCAGGGAAAGCGAGTTTGAGGGCGAAATCCCCTATAAAGCGGATGAATTTGATCGGCTCAGATACGCGCAGTCCGGCGATATGCTCATTGTCGTGCATCCCGATCATCCACCCCGCACCGTGAAGCGTGAAAGCGAAATCGTGTGGGCTATCGAAGAAATGGTATTTGTTGGCAAACCGGAAGCATGGACAGCGAAGAACTACCCGTCTGTCGTCGGTTTTTATCAGCAGCGGTTGGTTTTGGCCGGGACACCTGACAAACCAGACACCCTGTGGATGTCCCGCGTGGGGGAAATGACGGATTTCCGCCTGAAGACCCGAGAGGTGCCATTCGATGGTTGGCGAGAGCGGGAAATCAAGGATGCCAACGCCGACAGTCTTCGTGACGGAAAGGCCGGGGATACGATTGTTTTGCTCGACGGTGACGGCTTTGAGGCGAAAGACGGACTCAAAGGGCAGCACGGTGACGGGGCCACGCGATATTATCGGTACAAGGGAGATAAAAATTATGTCGCCACAGGCTCGAACCTGACGATTAC
This sequence comes from uncultured Pseudodesulfovibrio sp., assembly GCF_963675635.1. Classification (NCBI taxonomy): domain Bacteria; kingdom Pseudomonadati; phylum Thermodesulfobacteriota; class Desulfovibrionia; order Desulfovibrionales; family Desulfovibrionaceae; genus Pseudodesulfovibrio; species uncultured Pseudodesulfovibrio sp. The sequence continues at coordinate 2,957,765 of NZ_OY776488.1, forward strand.
CTTCAATGATGCTCCGGCAGATAAACAGATAGAATCCATTTGGAATGCTTCCGGTGAACTTCAAAGTGATTTTTGGGAATGTTTTGAAGTTGGAGACAGGACTGCTGCTCCGGCTGGTGAGAAGCCGCTTGATGACGACGCCATTGAAGTCACTTTGGCTGGGCATCAGGGCTGCGGTATTGAATTCGTTGTCCCTCGAAGTCTTCTGTGGGTCGGTACTGCCGGCGGAGAGTGGACCCTTGGAGGCGGCATGAGCGAACCCGTGACGCCTGAGAACATCAAAGCCAACCATGAAGGCACCAGTGGGGCGTCTTCCACCCGGCCGGAGTCTGTCGGATTTGCCACTCTCTATATTCAGCGGGCAGGGAAAAAGATTCGGGAAATGGCTTATCGGTATGAATCCGATGCTTATGTCTCAAAGGATCTCACCATTCTGTCCGAGCATATCACAGAAAGCGGGCTGATACAGATGGCCTATGTGCAGGAGCCGGACTCCATCGTGTACGGCGTGCGCAAGGACGGCGTCATGGTTGCCATGACCTATGTGCCGGATCAGGAAGTCGCGGCATGGTCTCGAATCATTACTGACGGAATCGTTGAAGGCATTACGTCAGTGTATAGCGACAGAGGTAAGCGTGACGAGTTGTGGGTTGCTGTCCGTCGTACCGTACAGGGTGTTGATCGGCGGTTTGTCGAGATTCTTGAAGGTGACTTTGACGGCGCTATTGCCAACGGCTTTTTTGTGGACAGCGGTGTGACGTATGACGGTGAACCTACTGCTGTAATAGGCGGACTGGAGCATCTTGCGGGGCGGACAGTGTCCGTGCTTGCAGACGGGGCTGTTCTGGCTGACAGGGGCGTGGCAGACGATGGAACCATCCTGCTTGATCGACCGGCTTCAAAGGTACATGCCGGACTGCCCTATGTGTCCAAAGTACAGCCAATGCGCATCGAGTCCGGGAGTCAACGCGGGACGGCGCAGACAAAAAAGAAACGCATCACCAAGGTGGCGGCCCGGTTCTATAACACCCTTGGAGGCAGAATCGGACCGGACGAGACGCACCTTGAACCAGTGTATTTCCGGACCGCAGCCGTACCTATGGGGTATGCCCCCGAGGCTTTTACTGGCGACAAGATCGTGAATTTCCCCAAAGGCTGGAATCGAGACGGTGTGCTCACCATTGTGCAGGATCAACCCCTGCCCATGACGGTGCTGCTGATCGTTCCATACCTTGTGGTCAATGAATAAACCGGGATCAACCCTGAAATATACGAGGAAAAGATTATGGGAACTAATTCGGCGCAAGCTTTTACCATGGTTCAGGAAGGACTGGGGCTGGTCCGGGATTTTCAGCATATGACAAGTAATTCGTCTTCGGGCGATGAGGCCAATGAAGAAACGGCGAAACTGAGAGAGACTGAAGCCAAACGCAAATCCTGGGAAACACGGCGTCATGCTGAAAACACCGCCGAAGACTTGCGGTCCGCTAGAGAGCGCGGTCGATCCCGGCGGTCTGCAGGATGGGGCGGGTCGAATCTGGCTATGTCCGGTTCCAAGGAGTTGGTTCAAGACGCCGACCGCATCAAAGACAGACAGGATGAAGAGGACGTGTTGTTTGAAGGGGCTGTGGATGCAGACTCAGTTCTTCAGGATGGCAGAAACAATGCGAACATGCTGCGTATCAATAGTGGTGGTTCGCCCAAACGGTCTATTTTGTCCATGGGATCAAAAATCTATGGGACAGGGCGGTAATCATGACCATAGCATCACTGAAGACAAAGGATCAGTTTGAGGGAAACGGATCTACCTGTGATTTTGAACTGCCATTCATGTTTATGCGGGATGAAGACATCGAAGTCATTGTGAGTGACGCCAACGGCTTTGAAACTGTTCAGGCACTCGGTTCCGACTATGAACTGACAGGGGCCGGGAAACAGACCTGCGGAGAGTGTCACATGAAGCGTACGCTGCAAAGCGGAGAAATGCTATTTGTGCGTCGTTCTCCGGTTTTGACACAGGAAACGGATTATCTTGAGAATGGAGCGTTCCCTGCTGCGTCCCATGAAGCGGCACTGGATAAACTCACCATGATTTGTCAGGCATTGTCCGAGCGACTGGACAGAACCATCTCGTTGCGGATTTCTTCCGCAGTGGAAGGGTTGGTCCTGCCTGAACCAGACGCGGACAAATTGCTTGGCTGGAATGCTGCTCAAAGTAATCTGGAGAACAAGGATGTTGCCGACTTCGGTCAGGTCCTGATTCCTCTTTCCGTAGGCCAGGGGGGTACAGGGGCAGCCACAACGACCGAGGCCCTGATCAATTTGGGGTTTGGAGCGACAGGCATGGCTGTGGCCTGCTGTGAAAGCGGGGATGAGGTAATCAAGACCATTGATCCTATGGATACTTTCGTTCGTACATTTTCCGGCAGTTTGCTCAAGGCGGCTTATGGAGATGAGGCCCAGGAGCACACCGGAACTGATCTATCTGATCTTGTGGTGGAGCGTAATCATATCTCATGGACCTTGGCAGCGGATAGTCAGTTTACGGATGTGGTTCTTCCGTATGACGGGACGTATGTTTTTCATGTGTATCCAGAAGGGCACAACCTGGCTCTGGCTGCCTCCTACAAAACGGAGGAGGTTTTGCTTGAGCCCAACCCCTTGGCCGGTGAAATTCGGTTGGTGATTGAACAATACAATGCACGCAAGACCATCCTTGCCGTGCAGAATGTGAGGGCCTAGCCATGCTCTCACCAAAGGAAATATGTGGTGTCGGTGTCGGGAAAAGGGTTTTCCCATGTGGGATCAAGTATTCAGCGATTCTTGAAGCGGGCTTCAGTTCAAGAGGCAGTATGGCTGAAAATGCCACTGTCGCTTTTGGTTTCAAGCCGACAAGACCCGATCTGACAAAGCCCTTGTGTGACGTGACCGGCCATTATCTTCTGACGATTACGAAAATCGGGACGATGATTCGTGTCTGGAAAAACAATTGTGCGCTTGAGGCCTACACCGGGGTTGTCGGGACAACCTATGCGGAGTTGGTGACGAACGTTCTGATCTTTTATTCCGGCAGTAGTCATGGATATTACTCAAGTCTTCGTATTGTCGAAGATGCGCTCGATTACACAGCGTTTTTGGGGCTTTCGGACATGGTGACCGGGCTGTGGGTGCCAAAAAGTAGCGAGGGGATGCCGCTGCACACGCATCTTGATTTTACTGATGGGAATTCGTCCGCAATTGTTTCTGTTGAGGGCGGATGGAGTTCTGAGGATATCGGTGCAAACAGTGTCTCAAATAATTATACCGTTTTTGATCAGACGGTGGAAATTCCGGCTGGAACAACAGTAACCGCTTTGAAAGTCTGGACCGATGGCACGCGTGCGACATCCAATGCGCGTGTTGGAATCTATCGACAGACTGGTGCAGGGAAAGGGACGCTTGTCTCTTTTCAGAAACTGACCATCGGAACAGCTGCCGGATTCTGTTCCGTGACGCTTGAAACCCCGTTTCTTGTTCCGAGTGATGGGTTCTCATATCGCATGTGTGTCCATACTGACAGGTGCGTGTCATGTACAACCGCGGCTGGCCAGGGGGGAGACGCGGCCGGGAATCTTGTGACTGCCGTCGGGGCAGAGCTTGTGTGGACAAATGTTTCGTGGCGCGCACCGATTATGCAGTATGAAGGCACAAAACCGGCGGGACTTGGTCTGGATGTCTCCGGTTCAGGTAACCATTGGATACTGAACGATGCGGTGCAGACCACGGATACCCCTACCAACAACTACTGTGTCTTGAATCCGTTATCTCCGTTGGACAATGGGACCGTTTCATATGGCAATGGAAATCTTGTCAGGGATTGTACTGCAGGCGCAGGCGAGGAATGGTCTTCAGGCACCTTTGTTCTTCCTCGGTCTGGCAAATGGGCCTGGAGAGTCCATACGACTGCAATGTCAGGTACTCACGCTTTTTCCGGGGTCATGAAGGTCGATGGTTTATCCGGCGGCATGGTCGGGCAGACAAACGATTCCTGGGGTGGGAGTGTGGCCGTGGATACGTCGCTCCCTTCAACGGGAATCATCATGTATGATGCTGGGTTGAGACAGCTCAGGATAATGAGAGACGGTGCTCCCTCTACCATATGGAATAATGGCGTATCCATGGGGCCAGTCGCCGTTTTGCCTGATGGCAACTATGTCCCGGTGTTCGGGAAGCACAACGGCCCGGATACGCTGTGGAGCCATGTCTCTTTTGGTTCAGAGGATTCAAGCTGGCTCCCTGCCGGCTATCTGCCGCTTTGTTCCGACAATCTTCCGATGCCTCGTCCCATGGAGTCAGCAACCGTAGCAGATATACTTTTGCGGATGGGAGAGGGGGAAGACGCGGGTTTATGTCTTGTCGACTGTGCGGCTGGGACAGCGATTGGGAGTTCATGGAAGTACTATTCAGACGGTGATTTGAGCAAGGCTTTCAATGACGTGATCGATACGTCAGAGAGGCTCGCAAATTATGGTCCAGTTCCTATGATAGGCAAGGTGTGGGACTCCCCGAAATGTATAACCCGTGCACGATGGTATGGGGTTTTCGATTATGGAATTACGTATCAGCATCAAGTTCGTGAAATTCAGCTCCAGGGATCGAACGATGGGACAAGCTGGGTAACGCTCGGTACCCTGACAATTACTGACGACAAGGTCGCCACCATTGATTACGCCGGTTCTGCCGCATTCCTGCAACACCGGATGCGTATTCCAGCGGCTGCAAATGACACGACGTACATTCTAGAGGCTCAGTTTTTCACCGGAGAAGTGGGGACGACTGAGGTTGCTTCATTGGGCTTCTGCCCTGATTTTGTCTCTATCAAGTGCAGAAGCAGAGCAAATCGGAACTGGAATCTTTACGATTCTCAACGCGGAGCGACAAAGAAGCTCGAAACCAACACCGTGGATATGCAGAATGCGAGTGGGGAATTCCTCAAGTCCTTTGAACCTGATGGCTACACGCTAGGTACAGGTGTTCATCTCAATGAACGGAGTGAACACTTTGTTGATTTCTGTCTGAAGGCTGGTGGATCGCAAGGGTTTGAGATTGCCACATTCAGTCACGTCGAAGGTGTTGAAACAGATCTTGTCCACGGTTTTGGCAAGCCTGTTGTTTTTGCATTCATCAAGCAGACAGACGGAACGGACCCGTGGCGAATATATCATGCTTCACTTGGCGAGTCCCTCGGGCTGAAATTCGACACGAGTGCAGCAACTGCCATGTCGTGGAGGAATAGCGCCACTGCCTTTGGAATTCCGCACGATGCGCCGACCGGCCTCTATGTTGCTTATCTGTTCACTGATTCTGATGTATTCAAGCCGTTCAGCTATACAGGAAACGGTGTGACTGACGGCCCGTGTGTACCGATTGGCGGTCGTGTGCTCGGGATTCCATTTCTGAAGGGGCACGGAACAACCGGCTGGGTCAGTCATGACACTCGGCGTGTGCCTGTCAACGCCGATAGGGCGGCTCTGTATCCGAGTACGGCCGAAGCCGAATATACGGCGTCGACCGACCTGCTTGTCTATACTTCTCAGGGCTTCAAAATAACAACGCCAGCCACGACGTGGAACGAGTCCGGAGTTCGTTATGTCGGCCTCGCTGTTCTCGAATCAATAAAATATAGCAATGCTTTCTAAAGGAGTTCACCATGTTCAGATATTTTGATGGAACCTATCGACAAAATCCTCCGGCCAGAGTCGAGCATAACGGCCTTATTCGAAAGTTCGCCGACCTGACTCGCGAGCAATGGAACGAATTGGGATATAATGAGGCTGTCCCCATTGATCGGGAGCCGTTCACCTCCTACGAGACCCGATGGTCGAAAAGTGAGGATCTGCTGTTTAGGGAGGTTGTCGTGTCCGCCACGGTGGACGATGCCGCCATGCTGGACGCCGCTCGGAAAGCCAAGCAGCAGGAGATATGCAGTCGGGCAGATGCTTTTATTCTGGCCGTAGAAGGCAAGTATGGCCTTATGGAGCGGCAGACCTGGGAGCAGCAGTATGCCGAGGCCGTGGCGTATCGTGCCGACCCCGAATCCTGTGTCCCCCTTCTGGACGTCATTGCGGTGCACAGGGGGATGGATGTGGCGACACTGGCAGGGCATATCGTGGACAACCGCGCTGCCTGGGTGTTGCTCGCCGGGGCGGTTGTCGGTCAGCGGCTTGCGTACCAGGACGCACAGGATGCGGCCTCTACTGTGGCTGAGGTCGAGGCTGTTGAGATCTGTTATTTGGAGTCGGCTTAGGTCGTATACCGTGTCTTACAGGGAGGGCACCTTCATTCGAAGGTGCCCTTTGTTATTATGCGGTCAGTCGGACAATCTGTTCCTTGAATTCCGGGTATTCGGCGACAAGAGCCTGTCGTGTCCCGTGAGAGTAGTCTGCGAATTCGAACCCCGGCGCCACGGTGCAGCCCATGAGCGCGAAGGTGCCGCCGGGCAGAAGACGCATGCCCTGCCATGAGGAACATGGTACTTTCACCTGCGGCTTTTGACCGGACAGCAGATCGTTGCCCAACGTGATGATTCTGCCGGAGCCGTCCGGGTGGAGTTGCAGCATTTCACATGGGTCACCGGCGTAGAAATGAAAGATTTCATCGGTCAAGAGACGGTGCATATGAGAGTAGGTTTCCGGTGTCAGCAGGTAGTATATGGCTGTTGAATGGCATCGATCGCCGCAGTACCGTTCGGGCAGGATGTCCTGTGTGAAAAAATCATTGGAGCGGTGCGTTTCGAGGAACCAGCCACCTTCTTCCGGGTGCGGGATGAGGCCAAGTAGATCGATAATTTCCTGAGCCGAAGGTTTGGTCATGAGTCGCCTTTATCCGTTGTAGTGGGGTGGAGGTACGTCTAGCCCTCCGGATTGTTCCATGTCGGCATCCAGTTCGCGGACTTTGCCCGCCAGCCGCCGTACCAGTTTTTCCAGATTGATGATCTGTTGCTGTTGTTCAAACAGTCGATCATTCAACTTTTCCATGGTCCTGTCCTGGAGCGCCACAAGACTTTCCAGTCGTTCCAAACGTTTTTCCATGATGTCCTCCTTGGAGAACAGAGTGTGCGTCATGTGCTGTGTGTTGGCAATAAGAGACTTATGGCCTGTTGGTCAGGTAGACGCCTGTGATGACCATGAGGCCGCCGAGGGCCAGTGAGAGGTGAATCGGTTCACCCAGCAGGAAGAAGCCCATGATTACTGCGAACACCGGGACCGTGTTGATGAAAATTCCGGCCCTTGAAGCACCGATGACGGTTATACCTTCGTAATACCAGAAATAGGCAAATCCGGTTGCCAGAACACCAAGGTAGACGATGCAGAACCACCCGACGGGCTGTATGTTGCCGATGTCCGAAGCCAGCCCCCCGGCCAGAGCCGCAGGCAGGAGCAGGATCATGCCGAAAAAGCAGGACCATGCAACAGACATCAGCGGAGACAGGGATTTCATGACCGAGCGTCCGCCCAAGGTATAGGCGGTCCAACTGACCACACAGCCGAGAATCATGAAGTCGCCTCTGCTCACGCCTTCGGAGAGAAGGGTGAGCGGGCTGCCGTCGGCAATGACCACGGACACGCCAATCAGGGATGTCAGCGCGCCGATGATTCGTACCGGGCCGAACCGTTCCTTGTAGAACAGGGCGGACAGTATTGAAATGCAGACCGGAATGCAGGCTACAATGAGCGCGGCGCGCCCGGCTGAGGTGGTCTGCAACCCGGTGAAGAAAAAATAGCTGTAGGCGAAGACGCCGGTCGCGCCGAGGCCGAGGACGGGCATGATCTGGTTGCGCGCGAGTCTGGGCATGCGGCCTTCTGCTTTCCAGCACATGATGAGGAGCGTGGCTGAAGCAAAGGCGAAGCGCAGGAAGGCTGCGGACATGGGGTGCATGGACTGGGCAAGAACCCGACCGGCCACCCATGTGCCACCCCACAGCATCATGCTGACGACGAGCAGGACGTATGTGTATGTGAGTGATTTTTTCATATCGTTGGAGCAGGATATACTCGCGTTGGTCCAAATTATCCAGACGAAAAAAGGCACACGCCCCGTGAGACATGTGCCTGGAAATCCTTTGCAGGTCGCTGCTGCTAGTCCAGCGAAACTTCGTCTATGGCTCCCCGGAACAGGTCGGTCTTTTCGGACATGGCGGTTTGGCGGAGACTCAGTTCATTCTTTGATTGTGCCTTAAGGAAGGCCATACGCCGCAGCTCCAGCCGTTCAAATTGCACCTGGCGACGGCCCATGAGGTTGTCGATTCTTTTCTGGCGGGCGTCTTCGGCCATGGAGGGGGTTTGCTTGGCATCTGCTTCAGCCACCATGACGGGTGCTGCCGGTCCGGCTGGGTCGGACTGCATGTAGGCAGGCATTTCGAACGCTTCTCCGGAGACCACGGCATTGATTTTGCCCTCGATGACTTCACCGGGGTCTTTGTCATTGGCAGCGTATTCGTAGGAAAATTCGCCGATGGTGTAGGCTGTCGAGATATACTGTAGAGGTGCGAGTCCGGCAAAGCCACCCAGGCTTAACAACGGCCCAACTACTGCGCAGCCGGGCAAAAGCCCGATCAGCAACGCGAGGAAAAATGCAGTGCAAATCGGTTTCCCGGATTTGATCAGTGCGACCTTTTTCATGGACACTCCAGTCAGAATATCGTTGTCCACACATGCCCCCCCAGGCTTGGCAACACGTTGTTACCATACAGTAATTTTCTCTATCGGACAATAATTACAACGTCTTTAGGGAGTTGTGGTTTTATAACATTATTTCAGTCGGATACAGGTGTATATGGTGAATTGAGAGAATCTTCAATGATGGCAGCGAGTTAAAAAAAGCACTTTTGATACGCAAAAGGGAAACCGATTTTGGGTGTGGAATCCGCCTTTACCTGGGCTACCCAACAAGGTAACTGACGGTGGGTATGCAACAGGAACAAACCGTAATCGGGACTGCAGCCAGACTGGCGCCAATTCCCCTTGCCATTGCTTATGTCGTCGTGCCACTGGCGGCTCTTTCGGGATTGCTTCTGCCATTGGCTCGCCCTGTCCTGCCCTTTCTGCCGTGGTTGATTTTGGCAGGCCTTGGTGCCGTCCATGCCATGTTGTTCCGCCGCTCCGGTGTTCGTCTTAAAAAGCGATTTTTTTTCGAAGTGTGCATGTTCGCGGTCCTGGCGGTCATCTTGGTCATAAATAGACAGAATTTCATGCATCAATTCGGCGATTTTTTCCCGGTGGCAACGGAATTGACGCCAGTGATCATACTCGCCTTCTGCTTTTTGTGGAGTGTCACGTTCGGCCTGCCTGATAGGGGGGATTTTCAGCGGTATGGCGGTTTGCTCGGTATATTCTGTCTTCTTGATCTGGTGGTCGAAGGGTTCATCTTTCACGGTGCCCCAGTCATGCGTTGGATCGGTAATGTCGATATTCTGGCGGGATTGCTGCTTGTCTCTCTCTGCGCGAGTCTTCGGTGCGGGGAAAACGATGGCGGCGTCTACGAACCAGATCAGGGAAGTTCATTCTGGCGGGTGGTTATCCTGCTCGGTATTGCAGCCTGCTTGTCCAGGCCCAGTCTGTTTGCGGCCGGATGGATATTCCTGTGTTTTGGTCGCGGATCAAAACTGGTTCGCGTTTTTGTTCTGCTCGCGTTCTTTCTGCTTATCGGTTTGACGTTTCTGTTGCCTACGACGTCTTCAGAGGCCATTCGGTATGTGGACTACTGGCTGTGGGTCAAGTCTCTGTCTCTTCTTGCTGGTGACCCCATGCTGCTGCTCAGCGGCTTGCCGCTCGCCAAGGCGCTGCCTTTTACCTTTCCGCCTGGAATGAATGGTCTTTGGGAGGCAGCGACAGGGTCGTTGGCTCTCATGGGTGCACATTTGTCTAATATATCCGCTTTCTGGCTCCGCTTTGTATTGGGCTGGGGGCTGATTATTCCTTTTTTCTGTTTGGCGAGTCTGCTTGTCCTTCTGTATCGCAGGATGTCACGAATGGGCGCAGGCCTCCTCGCTGTCCTGTTGATACAAGGAATGGCTGCTCCCTTGTTATACAGTCCGTCGTTGGGGGTTGCCATGGGCTTGGCATTTATTCTGGCTTTGTCCCGATCAGCACGCCTACCCAATGCCAGGACTGTTCCCGCTACTGAACATTCATCCAGTTCCGATGACCACGATCCCGTGGCTGAGTGGAACATGCGCCCATTATAATCGAGGTTCTTCATGACTACTTTTTCTCAGAACGCTCCCATTCTCGTCACCTGTCCCAAGGGAATACCCGAGTACCTTGATCGTGAACTTGAACAGCTCGGCTACTCACGCAGACATGTCATGGACGCAGGTGTCCAGACATTCGGTTCACTCAAGGACTGTATGCGCCTGAATCTCTGGATTCGGACAGGTCACCGGGTACTCCTTGAACTCAAGCGGTTCCGTGCCTTTGATACCGATGAAATATACCGTGAAATTCGTGCTCTTCCATGGGAAGAGTTTATTGCCAGAGACGGATACTTTCGGGTGGACGCTTCCATCCGAGACACCACGGTTACTGATTCCAGATTCGCCGCGTTACGGGTCAAGGATGCCGTGGCAGATCGTTTCATGGAGACGTTCTCTGTTCGGCCGGATTCGGGTCCTGAGACGACAGGTGTCTGTCTATTCCTGCATTGGCGGGAGAATCAGGCGACTATCTATCTCGACACCACGGGTGATCCTCTACCTCGGCGTGGGTATCGCAAGCGTCCTCACAAGGCTCCCATGCAGGAAACACTGGCTGCGGCCTGTGTGCTCTCTTCCGGGTGGCCCGAGCTCGCCAAACAGGGTGGACATTTCATCGGACCCATGTGTGGTGCCGGAACCCTCGCCATCGAGGCCGCCCTCATGGCCATGAACGGTGCGCCGGGTTTGTTGCGGGATGATTTTGCCTTCAAGCAGCTTCTCGGATTCGATCAGGAATTTTGGGATGACATGCTCGGTCAGGCTGAAGATGCCGAAAACCCGGAGATCAAGGGCCGGATCATTGCGATCGATCATGATCCCGAAGCCATCGAGGCCGCCAGAGATAACGCGCGTCTTGCGGGAGTCGGTGATTTTATCGAATTCGCAGTCTGTGATTATTCGGAAACGGAAATCCCCGATGGTCCCGGCATCGTCATGCTCAACCCTGAATATGGGCAGCGGCTCGGTGATATTCAACAGCTTGAAAGCGTTTACAGCGGTATCGGTGATTTTTTTAAGCAGCGTTGCGGTGGCAAGTCAGGCTTTATTTTTACCGGTAACTCCGGCCTCGCCAAACGTATCGGTCTGCGTACAAAGAGTCGCAAGATTTTCTGGAACGCCAAGATCGAATGTCGTTTGCTTGAGTATGAACTCTATGCCGGGACGCGAAAACAGAAATAAGTCTCTGGTGGGCCTACCGGAGGTCGCTTTCAGTTGGACCAGAGAAACTTATGAAAAAGGTTCTCAGGACTCTCCAGAACCGAGTATGTCGCTTCGCAAATTTGCTGCTTACAATGTTTTTTTAATATGAAAAAAGTTCGCCGCAGGCGACACGGAACTCTTAAGGCCGTCGGCGACGAAGCCGCTTGAGTTTTTCGCCGCAGGCGGTCCAATGAATATAAAAAATCCCTGTCCAGTTAACTGGACAGGGATTTTTTATTTTTAACAGGCTTGTGACCTAGTAATGAATGTCTTCATCGGTAATCGGTGTTGCGAGCGTCTTGTATGCCCAGAACTGGTAACCGATGACCAGCGGAACGAACACCACGGCCACGCCGAGCATGATCGTCAATGTCAACTGGCTGGATGATGAGTTCAGGATGGTCAAGCTGTGAGCCGGATTCGGGTTGGACGGGATAATCGCCGGGAAAATGCCGACCACGCCGAACAGTGCCGTGCCGCCGATGTAGAGGCAGGAAGCACCCCATGCCATCCAGTATTTTTTCGCGCCGAGATAGGTGCGCATGAGCACCAATCCAGCCACGGGCAGCAGGAGGATGACAAAGAGGATCGGGTAGACCATGTAGTTGGTGAACAGTTTGGTGCTCACGGCAGTGAAGGCGAGGAACAGGACAGTCAGAACGACCTGAGCAGGCCAGATTTTGATTGCCAGGTTTTCAGCACGGGTATGGAGTTCGCCGGTGGTGCGGATGGTCAGCCAGAGTGCACCATGCATCAGGAATATGACCACGAACAGTACGCCGCCAGCCAGTCCGTATGGATTGAGCAGGCCAAGCAATCCGGCCTGAGAGAATCCGGTTGCATCCAGGGGCAGTCCCTGGAAGATGTTGCCGAAGGCCACGCCGAGAAGCAGGGCGGGAAGGAAGGAACAGACTGCGTGGGCGGTGTCCCAGAGCTTCTTCCAGCCGTCGTGTTCCACTTTTGAACGAAATTCAAAAGACACACCGCGTACGATGAGCGTGAACAGGAGCAGCATGAGTGCCGTATACAACCCACTGAACATCTGGGCATAGGCATACGGGAAGGCTGCGAAAGTCACGCCACCGGCCGCGATCAGCCAGACCTCGTTGCCGTCCCAGAAGGGACCAGTGGAATTGAGCATAGCCCGTTTTTCAGCCTCGTCTTTTGCCAGGAAGGGGAGCAGGCTCCCGACACCCAGGTCAAAGCCATCAAGAATGAAATAGACGGCCCAGAGCACGCCCCAGAGGATGAACCAGATCATCGCCAGGTAGTAGTGCAGCGAACCGATTTCTATCAGATTTTCCATAGAGTAACTCCTTCTATTCGCACACGCAGGTTAAACCTGGATGGGGCTGTGGTCTTCGGGACCCTTCTTGGCAAGCTTGATCATCAGCCAGATACCGGCTGCACCAAGCAGTGTGTAAAGGGTACACATGAGGATGAACGAGAACGTGACCTCACCCGTTCCGATCGGAGATACAGCATCAGAGGTCCGCATGAGACCGTAAACGATCCATGGTTGGCGACCGACTTCTGCCAGGGTCCAACCGGCCCAGATAGCGATATAGGGAAGGGGAATACAGTACGGCAGCACCTTCAGGTACAGCGGTATCTTGTCGAGTTTGTTACGCATGACCCAGCCGAGCAGGGCAATTGCAGGCATCAGCGTACCGATACCGACCATGGTCCGGAAAGCCAGGAAAGTGATGATGACGGGCGGACGGTCTTCCTTGGGGAAGTCATTCAACCCTTTTACTTCTGCGTTGAAATCGTTGTAAGCCAGGAAGCTTAACGCACCAGGAATAGGTAAGGCTTCCACAAGGTTCCCATCTTCTCCCGGAACGACCAACAGATACATGGGTGCGTTTGTCTGGGTTTCCCAGTGTGATTCCATTGCAGCCAGCTTGGCGGGCTGCTTGAGAGACATGTTATTGCCGTGTATGTGGCCTTCGACAGCCACCACGATGGAGAAGATCAGCGCTACGGTCACGCCGATATTGAATGATTTCTGGAAGAAATCGACTTCACTCTTTCTGATAAGGTGCCAGGCAGAGACGCCCATGAGGAAGAACCCGGCGAGACACAGTGCCGCAGGGATCACGTGAAAGAATTCCAACCATGCCCACTTGTTGGTGATGACGGCCAGGAAGTCGGTCAATTCGGCACGACCGTTACGGATAACGTATCCGGTCGGGTCCTGCATGAAACCGTTGGCAATGAGGATCCAGATGGCGGACAGGTTTGAAGCTCCGGCCACAAGCCATGCCACGGTGGCGTGCGCTTTTGGTGTGAGCTTTTCCCAGCCGAAGTGCCAGACACCGATAAATGTAGATTCAAGGAAAAATGCGGCTGTCGCCTCAATAGCGAGCAGAGAACCGAAGATGTCACCAACATAGGCGGAGTACCTCGACCAGTTGGTGCCGAATTGAAACTCTAGCGTGATGCCGGTGACAACGCCGAGCGCGAAGTTGACCAGAAATATTTTACCCCAGAATTTTGCCATTTTTCGGTACACTTCATCGCCGGTCTGGACATACCTCGTTTCCATGAACGCGATGAGTACCGACAGACCCAGCGTCAGTGGAACAAAGATAAAGTGAAACATGGTGGCCGCAGCAAATTGCAGCCTTGAAAGCATCAGCACATCCATACAAACCCCCTTGCGGATATTGCTAGTGAAACATTAGCCAAAAAAATACTCAAGATTCTGAGGACCATAAACCTATCCTTTTTCTTAATCAACAATAATTATTACTTTCACAAGAGGCTATTCATTTTTCATACTGACCGGCTGTCCTGTGGATTCTAGAACTGCCCGCCAATAATTTGATTGAATGTTAATTCGTTTTTTGCCCTTGATGACGAGTTCCATGGGGATATGAACATATCGCCCGTTCCAGCGGGAAATGACAAGCCCAGTGCGTCCGGTCATGCCTGCATGGACGGCGTTGATGCCGAGGAATGAACAATAGATGCGGTCATTGGCATTGGCTGGGACAGAGCGAATGATATAGCTCGGGTCGATATATTTCAGGGTCGCTTCGATTCCCTGATCTTTGAAAAAGTCGAGAATTTCCTTTTTGAGCAAGGATGCGATGTCACTCAATTTGACATTGCCGGAAGCGTCTTTCTGACTTGATTCGTCAAGGAGTTCCTGTCCGGCCCCTTCGGCCACCACAATGACGGCGTTTCCGCTTTTTTTCATCCGTTTGTTCAAGGCGTTCAGAAAACCGTTTTCGCCATGGATATCGAAAGGATCTTCGGGAATGAGGCAGAAGTTTACCTCCTGGCAGGACAATGCGCTTTGCGCGGCAATGTATCCTGCATCTCGTCCCATGACTTTGACCATCCCTATGCCCCAGGGTGCACCCGTGGCTTCCACATGTGCACCCTTTATGGCCATGGCGGCGGTTTCTACAGATGTGTCGAAGCCGAAAGATGGTGAGACGTAGTTGATATCGTTGTCAATGGTCTTGGGCAGGCCGACAACCGAAATGGACAGACCTCGTTTGGAAATCTCCTCGACGACTTTTGAGGCGGCCCGCATGGTGCCGTCGCCGCCGACCATGAACAGGATGGAGATATTCATGCGCTCCAGGGCGTCCACGATAGCTTCCGGTTCCTGCGGACCTCGGGAGCTGCCCAGGACCGTACCACCGAATTCATGGATGCGACTGACATATTCAGGGGTCAGCTCGATCACATCATATCCTTGTTCCGGCACGAATCCGGCAAGACCATACTGGATGCCGAAGACGGATGTGACCTTGTACTCATGGTGGGCGCTCATGACGATGGCCCTGATGACGTCATTCAGGCCGGGACAGAGTCCTCCACAGGTGACGATTGCGCATTTGGTCTTGCTGGCATCAAAATAAATCTTTTCCCGGGGACCAGCCGGTTCAAAATATATGTGTTCCGGTATTTTTTTGCTCCGGGGTGACCCATCGACATTCCTGCGTGAAATGTTGACCAGAACGGCTTCATCTTCTTCGGTAAATCGACCGAAGTTAATGGGATTTTTGATCTTGGCAGGGCCAACGGTCATAATCTCAGTGCTTTTTGGCATTACGGTTTCATCCTGATGTGTTTTCATGAGCGGTCTCCCGGGCGCGAGGGTGGGTATTAGTCTTACAACTATAATTATTTTGGTACTTGAGCAAATTATAAATGCGTTTTTTCGGAACGTTACGAAATAGATATCAATTCAGAGATGTGACAGAGAACGTGCAGGGCATTCGATTTCTCCTTTGCCTTTCTCTTGACCTTTGTACCCGAATTCCTATCTATTGGCAGTCAACAAGTTGAAATGTTTCGGAGGATACAACTGACATGACCAGTCAGATAAAGACAGTTCTGCTTTTGGGCCTGCTCACGGGGCTGCTTATGATGCTCGGCGGTGCCATGGGTGGCCGCACGGGTTTGTTTCTGGCCTTTGGCCTTGCCATGCTCATGAATGTGGGCAGCTATTGGTATTCGGATAAAATCGTCCTCAAGATGTATAAGGCACAGGAATTATCTCCGGGTGACGCGCCGCACATTCACCGTGTTGTGGAAGAAATGGCCGCGACCGCAGGCATTCCCAAGCCGCGTATTTTTCTCATTCCCCAGGATTCACCCAACGCCTTTGCCACTGGACGCAACCCGGAAAACGCCGTGGTGGCCGTAACCCGGGGGATCGTCAATATCCTGAACCCCGATGAACTCAAGGGTGTGCTTGCGCATGAACTGGGGCATATCGCCAACCGTGACATCCTCATTCAGACTATCGCGGCAGTGTTGGCCGGAGCCATCGTGTTCATTGCCAACATGTTGCAGTGGGCCGCTATTTTTGGTGGTTTCTCCCGTGATGACGATGAAGGGGGCAGTCCTCTTGCTGCATTGGCCATGGCTTTCCTTGCGCCTGTCGCCGCCGGTTTGATCCAGATGGCCATATCCCGTTCGCGGGAATATCTGGCTGATGCCACCGGCGCACGTCTTGCGCAGAATCCGCTTCATCTTGCGGGGGCGCTTGCCAAGCTCGATGCGGCCTCCCGGCAGGTGCCGCTTCAGGGCAGCCCGGCTACGGAAAACATGTTTATCGTCAATCCTTTTTCCGGTCGGCGAGCCATGTCCCTGTTCGCGACACATCCACCTATTGAAGAACGTATTGCCAGGCTCCGCGCCATGGCAGGAGAATAGATGTCATGAATAAACCGCTCGTCGTTCTTTCTCTGATTTTCTGCCTTGCTGTTGCAGCAGGGCCGGTCCAAGCTGAAAATGACCGTCGTACTCCGGTGGTCAAGGCCGTTGAAGCGGTCAGCCCTTCTGTCGTGAATATCACTGTCGTCAAGAAGAATACGGGCGGTGCGGTTTCCCCTTTTGGAGACCCCTTCTTCGATCAGTTCTTCAAGGAATTTTATGGCAACCAGCGGCAGCGGGATTCCCAGAGTCTTGGCTCCGGCGTGATTATCGACGGCGACAAGGCATTGGTGTTGACCAATGCGCATGTCGTTGCCTCAGGCGGTACAATTACGGTTCGTCTTAATGATGGACGCGAGTTCACGGCTGAACTGGTCGGTTCTGATACGGATTTTGATCTGGCTGTGCTCAAGCTGGATAAAGCGTCCCATTTGCCGCAGGTCGCCATGGGCGATTCCGGTGATATATTCATCGGTGAGACTGTTATCGCCATCGGTAACCCGTTTGGTTATTCGCACACCGTGACTACAGGTGTCGTGTCGGCCTTGAATCGTCCCATGCGGACCAACAAGGGCGCATTCGGTAGTTTTATCCAGACCGACGCGGCCATTAATCCCGGCAACTCGGGCGGACCGCTTCTGAATATCCATGGTGAACTCATCGGTATCAATACCGCCATTCATGCTCGCGCCGAGGGAATCGGTTTTGCCATTCCCATCAACAAGGCCAAGTTCGTGATCGCGGAATTGCTGGATTCGGGACATGTTTCGCCTATCTGGCTTGGCATGTTCGGTCAGGATATTGATCAGGCTGCTGCCCGTTACTTCAATCTGAAGGATTTGAAAGGCATGCTGGTTTCCGAGGTTTACCCCAAGACACCCGCTGCCAAGGCAGGTATCAAGGCTGCCGATATTGTCCTGACGGTCAATGGGCAGAATATCATCAACAAGGATGAATATCTGACTCGGATTTTCAGTACGACCAAGTCGGAGGCCTTGCTCCTGACAGTGCTTCGCGACGGCAAGACGTTTCGCCATACGCTCAGGCCTCAGGTTCTGGATAAGCGCATGGCCCTGGACCTTGTCCGTACCCGCTGGGGTTTTGAGTTGGCTGATCGTGCGCAAGGCAGTGGAGCGGAAGTCACCACAGTGGTCCCTGGTTCTGCAGCCGCCAGACTCGGGTTGAAAGTCGGTGACACCATTCATCAGATCGGAAACCGACGACTCAAGTCCGGCATTGACCTGTTGAATGCCTTCCTGCGTAATCGCATGCAGCAGACGGTTCTCATGCGTGTGCAGCGAGGACGTAACCTGTATAACGTCCGTATGACCCTGTAGGAGGCCCGTCATCGAACCACAACGTGAATACTGGACTGATAAAGGCGCAGACAAGACCTTTACCACGCCGCTTATGCTCAATGAATTTCAACGGTATGTTTCAGACGATGCGAGAGTGCTCGACTTTGGATGCGGGTATGGAAGGACTGTCGCGGAATTGACCGAGGCAGGATATACCGAAGTCACAGGTATCGACTTTTCACAATCGCTTATTGATAGGGGAAGACGTGAGCACCCTGCCCTTGATCTTCAAGTCTATCCCGGCGGCCTCCTGCCGTTTGAGGACAACAGTTTTGATGCAGCCATCATGCTCGGCGTGTTTACCTGCATGCCCGAGACCAAAATGCAGGCTGAAGCGCTTCTTGAGTTGAAGCGGGTGCTTGTTCCCGGTGGACTGCTTTACGTCAACGACTTCCTGCTCAATCGGGACAAGCGTAATCTTGATCGGTACATGCTCGGCAAGCATAAATACGGCATCTACGGCATTTTCGACCTCCCGGATGGGGGCGTTGTCCGGCACCATGACCGTAATCACATGGAAGCCTTGTTTTCTGATTTTACGGTCCATACGTTTGAGGAAGTCGTATTCGACACTATGCACGGCCATCACTCAGCCGGGTTTTATTGCATGGCGCAGATGCCTGAGTAAAATTTGGTGGTCCTTCGGGGACTCGGCACCGAAGGTGGGAGTCTCTTTCTACATAGCCAAGGCAAAAAAGTAGCGGCGCACCATGGAGCAAACATGGCACGCCGCTACTTTGATTTTACAGCAGACGGCATGAGAAAGTGTATCGTTTAGGTTGACAATTTGGGGGAATTAGCAGAAAAATGTTTTATTAAAATTAACAATTGGTGAGTAAAGTGATTCAGATACATGGAGATGGTGTGATGCCTTTGTCAGCTTCTTGGGTAGGCGTTGTGGCTCGTGCGGATTGCGGAAGCCGGGTGCCTATTGCCTTGGCTGGTGAGGCTGTACATGCAGGGTTTCCGTCACCGGCTGAGGAGTATCTGGAGAAGACGCTTGATCTGAATGAACATCTGGTGCCGAGACCGGAATCGACGTTTTTCGTGCGTGTATGCGGTGACTCCATGATAGGCGCGGCCATTCATCATGACGACATGCTGGTGGTTGACCGATCTCGTATACCGCGCTCTGGAGATGTCGTCATTGCATGCGTGGATGGCGAGTTTACTGTCAAGCGGCTGCGTAAGACAGAATTCGGTCTGGAACTTGCCCCGGAAAACCCGGATTACCCTGTGGTCTCATTGTCGGAAGATACTGATTTTCAGGTGTGGGGAGTTGTCCAGCACGTGATCCACAAGCTGTAGGGGAAGAATCCCTCGTATCTTGGTCGAAGGAGCGCAAAGTTATTGCGCACCCGGCTGCATTCTCATGATGAGATTCCCAATGTCCAAAAGCTATGCACTGATCGACTGCAACAACTTTTATGCCTCCTGCGAGCGGGCATTTCGGCCTGATCTTGTCAGTCGTCCTGTTGTGGTGCTGTCCAATAATGACGGGTGCGTTATTGCCCGGTCCAACGAAGCCAAGGCTGTCGGTGTGCCCATGGGGGCGCCGTATTTCAAATGCCGATCCATGCTGGAACGACATGGTGTGGCAGTGTTCTCATCCAATTATGCCCTGTATGGTGACATGTCAGCGCGTGTCATGCGGGTGCTGAGTCGATTTTGTCCGAGTGTGGATATCTATTCCATTGATGAAGCTTTTTGCGATCTGACAGGTGTGCCGGGCGGAGCCGAAGCCTTTGGGCGAAAGCTACGGGCCACAGTGCATGCTTGGACGGGTATTCCGGTGTCGGTGGGTATAGGTGCAACAAAAACTCTTGCCAAACTCGCCAATCGATTTGCGAAAAAGCAGGAACGGTGTCGTGGTGTGTTTGACTTCGGTTCCAGTCCAGCTCCGGATCTGGTTCTGCAATGGACTGAGATCGGGGATGTATGGGGTATCGGGCCGCGTCATGCGAAGCGGTTGCGAAAGATCGGTGTGACAGACGCGCTGAAGTTTCGAGATTTGAAGCGGGACTGGGTGAAAAAAAAGATGACAGTCACCGGCTTGCACACCTTGCTGGAATTGCGTGGCTGGCCGTGTTTTGATTTTGCCATGGGCCCGGCAGACAAGAAGACTATTGTTTCTTCGCGATCTTTCGGCCATCCGGTAACGACGCTGGAGGATATGCTGGAAGCCACGGCCAAGTATATGACCCGCGCTGCTGAGAAGTTGCGCAGACAGCGATCCGTGGCTGCGAACGTGCATGTATCGTTGGAGACCAACCGATTCAATTTTGGCGAACCGCAATATTGCACCACCAAGTCCATTCCTTTGGTGGTGAGTACGGCCCACACTCCCACGCTCATCCGTACGGCATTGGCAGGTATGGAACACCTTTACAGAGAAGGGTACGCCTATAAGAAGTGCGGGGTGATGCTCTCGGGGTTGGAACCGGAACATGGTCGCTGGCTGAACCTGCTCGCCTTGCCACCCGCCCATCGTCCGAGCGACAAGCCGTTGATGCAAGTCGTGGACAACTGCAATACGAGGTGGGGACGTGATACGATTTCCTTTGCGGCATCCGGTATCAAGCAGGGATGGAAGATGAAGCGGGAGATGCGGTCTCCGCGTTATACTACGGTGTGGGACGAGATCCTGCGGGTCGGATGATTTCCACGAAGATACGTTGCGAAAAAAGGCCTTTCCTGAGTCAGGAAAGGCCTTTTTGTGATTATCTGTACGTGCTGTTTACTGGAGAATCTCTGGCTGGACGATGTCGATCTTCGCATTCTTGCTCAGCTCATCCATGAAGGCTGCGAGCATTTCCTTGCGGTAACTCTGTCCTGCCTGTTCCATCCAGAATTGCTTCTGTTCCTGCCATGCTTCTTCAGAAGCGGGAATGCGTTCGTTCAGTCGGACGACCAGAACGCTGTTCGGCATGGTGTAGACCAACGGCAGCCACGTGGTGTCCTTGGTCGCGAAGATGGCTTCTGTCAAGGGCTTGCTCTGGCCGAGTTCTGCAATGTCACCCTGGCGGCCAAAAGGCTTGGATGTCTTGATACGGTCAGCATAGGTCTTGGCGGCCTTGTCGGCGTTTGCTCCGGTCAGCTCAGCATGAATTTTTTCAGCTTCATTCTGGGCCATTTCGTCACTTTTCTGCTTCTTGATGCTGTTGACGATAGTCGCTTTGACTTTGTCCAGCGGCATGAGTGTCGGCGGAATGTCATAGACCTTTTCAACGAGCATATAGCCGCCGTTGACGGCAATGGGTGACCTGTGTACGTCGCCGGGAGTCATTTCCTGAACGGTCTTGGCCGCTTCAGGGGTCAGGCCGAATATTTGTGTCAGGAAGATCGCAGGCATGGGCTCGGTGACGACAGCCTCAAGGTTGAGTTCCTTGGCAATGTCATCAATGTTCATGCCGGACACGAGGCGATCCATGGCCTGGTCCAACTGTTCGGTGATCTTCTCGGATGCTTTTTCCTGAGCGATTTTGGTGCGCAGTTCATCTGTGGCTTCTTCCAAAGTCCGGGTAGAAGCGTCTTTTCGTTCTTCGACCTTGATGATGTGCCAGCCGAACTGGGTTTTGACCAGGCCGGAGATCTCACCTGTGGCGGTATCGAATGCTGCCTTTTCAAATTCAGGCACCATGGCTCCGCGACCAAACCAGCCGAGCTCTCCGCCGTTAGGACCACTCGGTCCTTCGGAATATTTCTGGGCAAGAGCTGCGAAATCGTCACCGGACTTGGCTATTGTGAGGACGTCTTCAATCTTGCTTTTTGCTTTTTCTTTGTCAGCATCAGAGTCGGTATCCTTGACCATCACGAGGATGTGACGGGCGCGAACCTGTTCTGGCTGTTGCAACTCTGCCGAGTTGGCGTCGTAGTATGCTTTGATTTCCTCGTCGGTGACGTCCTGGAATTTGGACAAGGCGTCTGGGGTGAAGGGGATGATCCGCAGGCGAACCTGTGCAGGAGCTGTGAAGCGATCCTGGTTGGTCAGGAAGTACGCCTTGATTTCATCGTTGGAAACAGTCGCAGTATCCATGAAGTCTTGGGGAACAATCTGGATGTAGTCGATGCTGACCTGTTCACCCACCCAGTCGAAAATCTGGCGAGCCTGAGCCGGTGTGGCGGCAGCAGCACTGCCGACGCCCTGCTTGACCTTTTCGATAATCAATTCCTGCTTGAAGTCGGCTTCAAACTGGGCCGGAGTCATACGAATGCTCCGCAGTGCGGATTGATAGATGCCCTTGTCGAATGCACCGTTCTTGTTTTTGAACATGGGCTGGGACGCGATACCTTCGACCACTTCCGTGTCTGATGCGCCGATACCGAGTTTGTCAGCTTCACCCAGCAGAAGTTTTTTGCTGATAAGCTCACCCATGACCATTTGCTTGAACTGTGCACTCTGCAACTGTGCGGAGGTGACGTTCGGATTGGAACGGCCGATGGCCTCTGCCATACGTTGGTAGGCAAATTCGTATTCGGCTCGTGTAATGGCCTGGTCGTTCACGGTTGCCAGAACCGGATCGCCTGTGGGGGCAAGGCCGGACATACCAAAGGCAAAGACGAAAACGATGATGATGATGGCAAACAGGATCTTGACGATCCAGCCGGAGGCGTTCTCACGCATTATCTCTAACATTTTAGCTCCAGTAGCTCTGTTTGACAGGACACCACCCCGATAAATGGGGCGGCAATTGCTCGCTTCTTATGATTGATCTTCTCTGACAGCATTGAGAAGTCCACCTGACTGGATAATCTCCAGTTCCTTTTTGGTCAAATCATTTGTGACCTGGATGGTTTCACCAGAGTCCACTGAAATGCCTATGATTCCGCCAGGAGTCATGTCGCTGGCCGGAATGGTCAATCCGCTGCCTTCTGACAGTGTGTCGTAATCTGCAGGGTTGACCAACAGCAAAGGCAATATGCCGAAGTTGATCAGGTTGGCACGGTGGATACGGGCAAGAGATTTAACGATGACTGCCTTGACGCCGAGATGGCGCGGACCGAGAGCTGCATGCTCACGGCTGGATCCCTGGCCGTAGTTCTCTCCGCCAAGGATCACACCCTTTCCGGCTTCCTTCATGCGCCCGACGAACCCCTGGTCCACTCGGCTGAAGATGTATTGGCTAATTGCCGGAATATTGGACCGCAGGGCCGTGATTTCGGCACCAGCAGGCAGGATGTGGTCTGTGGTGATGTTGTCTCCGACTTTGAGCAGCACGTTGGCCTCAATGGTGTCGGGAAGCTTGTCGAAATCTTCCAGGGCAACGATGTTTGGTCCGCGCAAAATGTCGACAGAATTGGTGTCTTCAGGCGGGAACACGAACAGGTTGCGAATTGACGGCACGTCTTCGGGCAGTTCCACGCGCTCTGGAGCCGGTCCCCAGGTGGCGGGATCGGTGAATTCACCGTCCAGCGCGAGACGCGCAGCGGCTTGAGCCGAAGCCAGATAGACTTGGCCGTCAAGTGTGCCGGAGCGTCCTTCAAAGTTGCGGTTGAAGGTGCGAACTGACACACCGGCAGAAATCGGAGAGCCACCCATGCCGATGCACGGGCCGCAGGAACATTCCAACAGGCGTGCCCCGGCGTCGAGCAGCGGTTCGATGAGTCCTTCTCGAGCCAACATCTTCATGACCTGCTTGGAACCGGGAGAAATCATCAGATCGGTTTCAGGTGGCGTCTGTTTTCCTGTCAGAATCTGGGCTGTGTTCTTGAGGTCGGAATAGGACGAATTGGTGCAGGAACCGATGGCACACTGATCGATTTTCTTTCCGGCCAGATCCTTGATCTTGCACACTTGATCCGGCATGTGCGGTTGGGCGACCAGTGGCTCAAGTTCGGAGAGGTTGATTTCAATGACATCATCATACTGAGCGTCTTCATCGGCGACCAATTCCATGAAGTCGTCCAGACGACCCATCTTCTCCAGAAACTCTCTGGTCCGGTCATCGGAAGGGAAGATCGAGGTCGTGGCGCCGAGTTCCGCACCCATATTGGTGATGGTGGCACGATCCGGTACGGAAAGAGCTCCCACACCGGGTCCGGCGTATTCAAAGACTTTTCCCACGCCGCCCTTGACGGTCAGGCGGCGAAGCAGTTCGAGGATTACATCTTTGCCAGCAGTCCAGCCGGTCAGTTCGCCGGTCAGATTGACCTTGACCACTTCCGGCATGGGAATGAAGTAAGCCTCGCCAGCCATAGCGAGTGCTACGGACAATCCGCCCGCACCCATGGCCATGGAACCGATACCGCCTGCAGTCGGTGTGTGGGAATCGGAACCGATCAAGGTTGCTCCGGGTTTGCCGAAGTTTTCCAGGTGCAGTTGATGACAGATGCCGGTGCCTGCAGGGGAGAACACTGCGCCGGACTTGGCAGCCACGGTGCGCAGATAGCGGTGATCATCGGGATTGCGGAAGCCCATCTGCAACGTATTGTGGTCAACGTAACTGACAGACAGGTCGGTTTTGACCTTGCCGATGCCGATAGCTTCGAACTGGAGCCACGCCATGGTGCCTGTGGCATCCTGGGTCAGGGTCTGATCGATGCGCAGTCCCACTTCATGTCCGGGAATCATTTCACCGGAGACGAGGTGCTTTTCAATAATCTTGTGCGTAATGTTCTTGCCCATGTCTTCAATCCTCGATGTTCAAAAGGGTCTCTCTGAAAACCGTTTGAGCGCATGCCAGAGGTCGTCCGGGTCTCTCACCTCCCGGATGTGATGCGCTCAATCGGGTGTTGCCAGTGTTAGAACAGAAATCCGTTCTTCACGCCGCTATTGCTGTCCATTTCCGCAATGCCGAGATTGATCCGGTTGATTTTGTTGGTGCGGAATTTGATTTCCACATCCAATCGCAGTTTGTCCTGCTGCGTCTGGAAAATCTCATTATGGTAATAGACACCGGCTTTCGGGTCTTCGTCGTCTCTGAGCTGGCGGATTCTGAGCATCGCTTCATCGCGTTCAGCGGTCAGTTTCGCGACTTCGGCCTCCAGGGTCGGTATGTCGTCGCTGAGACGAGTCTCAACGGATTTTGATTCTTCTGCGTGTGTCATCTTTTGTCTCACGTACCGGTTTGGGTTTCATGATGCCGGTGGGCAGGGAATTGTAGAAGTTCCAGAACTCGGGCCAGGTCGCGGTGACCTCGCCATGGTTTTCGAGCACAATACCGGGTACGGCATAGGCGGCCAGAGCGCAACCCATGGACCAAATCGGTTCCGGACTGAACCATGTGCTGTCCCATACGTGCTTTCCGGGCTTCAGTTCGATGCCGCTGTCGGTGATTTCGTAAGAAGCACCCATGCGATCAAGCAGCTCAAGGGCTGTGGGGTTCTCTGCTCCGACCAGGGTGGCGTTGCCGACCTTGAGAGCCAGTGCGAGTGCCAGTGGCATAAGCTCCGCATCTTCACCAAGGGTGATCTCCGCGTTATCAGGCAAGGGGCCTTCCATGGTCGCAACCACGTTTTCCGTGGCAACGGTCACTTTCAGACCGAGGTTGCCCAACTGTTTGAGCACCTTGTCGGCGTGGTCGTTTTTGGGCCAGGCTCCTTCGATATTGATGGAACCTCCACTCAGGATGGGCAGAGCCAGAAGCATGGAGTTGAGTTTGACGGATAAAGGCAGGAGCGGGGAAGCGTCGATGGTCGGAGCGCCGTCGGGGACAGTGACCGAATCCTTTTTCAGTACGGCTTCAATACCGCAGACGTTCAAGACTTCAACGGCTTCGGCTACGCGGTCACGGGCTTCACTGTTCAGGCCCTTGATAGTCAGACCGCCAGGGAAGGACCATGCAGCCAGAGTCAGCGCGGCTGCAAATTCCGGGTCGACGTTGCCTGGCAGGGTGATTGCCTCATCCATGAAGCCGCCACATTCCAACCGCACGGGCAGGCCGGGGTTGTTCGGGTTCATGGGGACAAGGCGTGCGCCGAGACTCGGCAGGATTTTGTTCAGGGAGGCGACGTCCAGCAGTTGTAGGGCGGGTTTGCCCGTGAACTTACAGCGACCTGCATGCCCCAGAGCCAGGCACAGCAGCATATAGAAATTGAAAGGGTCTTCGCCTACAAAGGCCATGTTGCCTTCGAATTCAAGGGTTTTGCCGCCCTCGTTTTTGATCCAGTCTTCGTCCCATGTGATCGGGGCGCCAACCTGTTTCAAAGCTTTGGCCAGATCTTTGTTCGGTGCATTCATTGTCACCGGGGACAAGGTTGTTTTTGCGCCTGCACTGGCGGCCATGGCGAGCATCATGCGAGTGAAACGGAAGGACCGCGGTCCTGCGATACCGGCCTTGATGCGGTCAACACGGGGGGCGAGCTTATAGCCTTCACCTTCAAACTTCTTGCGAACATCAGCCAGCGAAAACTGGTTGAGTATGGTGAAGAGCTGTTTGGCGAGCTTGGCGTCGAGGCTGAGCTCTCCGGCCTTGCGGTCAAAGGAGCCCCGGAGCAATTTTTCGAGTTTGGGATCGACAAGGGATTTCTGCCTGGATTTACGCCATGCGCCTTCCTTGCGGATGAGGAACGCACGTTTTTCCAGCAGATGCAGGATCTGGTCGTCTATGTCGGAAATGTCGTTGAATCGGTGTCCGGCGACTACATCGGACTTGGCGGGAGCATCTTCATCAGGCATGGGTCTTTCAGGCTTGTTGCCGAAGAAATCACGACCACCGCGGTTGCCACCACCGCGTTTGTCGAATTTGCGGCCGCCATCTCTGGGACCATCACGCTTTTCGAATTTGCGTGGGCCACGGCTGTCATCTCTACGTGGAGCCTGGCTGTCGTCTCGACGAGGAGCTCGACTGTCATCTCTGCGAGGAGCTCGACTGTCATCTCTGCGAGGAGCTCGGCTGTCATCTCTGCGTGGTCGTTCCGAGGAGGGACCACTGCTGTCGTTTTTGCGGATCTTGATCATCGTCTTACCGTCTTCCTTATAAATGATATGGTTCCTCTTCAAAAAAAGAGGAATCGACTTCCTACCGTGAAAGTTCCTGATATGCAAGCGTTGCGAAAGAGGCGTCTATGAAGGTCTATCCTACTTGTTTACTGGGACTTAGTGATTGGTCGTGACTGTATGGCCTTGATTGTGCTATGAAAAAAATAATAAACTCAGCAACAATGCTAAGGTAACTTAACAGCGTGCGGGACTGTAGAATAAACAGGTAGTGCCCGTGTATCTAAATGAATAAATTGATTTTTAAAAAAAATGGAGGTTTGTGATGCGGAATATCTTGATCGTGGCATTGCTGATCTGTTTCGTCTCGGCCGGAGTTGGCTGTGCGAACAAGGCACAGCAAGGAGCAACAGTGGGCGGTCTGGCTGGTGCAACCATTGGTGCGTTGACCTTCAATGATAAGTTGCTCGGTGCGGCAGTCGGTGCAGGTGTCGGTGTCCTGATGGGCTATATTGTCGGCAATGAGTGGGATAAAAGTGATGAAAAACAGGTTCAAAACACTCTCGAGAGAGGTCGATCCGGCCAAGCGCAGTCTTGGACCAACCCAGACACCGGCGCGAGTTATACCGCAACTCCGACACCACCTTACATGTCAGAAGATAAAGTATATCGTGACGTGGTTATCAAAGATGCCAAGGACGGACAGGAAATAATGGCAAAGGCCTGGCGTGATGACAAGGGTGTCTGGCATCTCAAGCAGTAAAGTCTCAGCAACAAGTGGTTCATAAGAATTGCCAAAGAAGCATTGGTACTCAGGGAGGAAATCGGTCATCGATTTCCTCCCTTTGGTTACGGCTTGGGTCTGGCTGTTCCGGCAATTCCTCGAAGTGTGACAGCACCAACCACCAGCAGGCCGCCGGATAGAGCCCACGCGCCGGGGACTTCCCCGTACCCGACAGCCACAAAAACGGGATTGAAGATCGGTTCCAGCATCATGATAAGGATGGCTTCAAGGGCACCGAGCCGTTTGATAGCCCAGGTGTAAAATACGAGTGATACACCTTGTTGCAGAATACCGAGATAAAACAGTCCCATCCAGCTTTCGGCTGAAGGAATTGTGTCGAACATGAAAGGAAAGCCGCACAAGGCGGTAATACAGTGTCCCATGATGACTGATTCGACAGGGGAGGCGTCTTTTTGCGCGCGCATGCACAGAGTGAATAAGGCGTACGACACGCCAGTGCCGATGGCGATGATGTTGCCCCACAGCCCGGTGGGCGTCAGTTTGTCGAGGAAGAAGAGCGTCATGCCGCCGACTGTGAACGCGATAAAAATCCAGTCACTTCGTCGTGTTTGTTCTTTAAGAAACCTCGGTGCGAGCAATGCCACGTATACCGGGGCTGTGTATGCCAAAAGAATGGCGTTGGCCGAGGTTGTCAGCTTGGTGGCAACTACATTGGTAATGAGTAAGCCTGCATACCCCAGGGCCGCGCCCCATTGGATGGGAGAAAAGCAGAAGCGGAGCTTGCTGCGAAAAATCAGTATCAGGGTCGCTGCAGCGAGACCACTGCGCAATCCAGTGATTGCCATGGGGTGCCAGTCGACGAGTTTGATGGCCAATCCGCCAGAACTCCAGACGAGTGCGGTGGCCGCCATCAGGAATATGGCCTTGGTATGGTCTTTCATAAGTCCATTTCTTTGCTGGAAATTCAATCCAAAAGCAATAAAGAACTCGTGCGGTCACCCTCGATCAATTCCTTTAATTATGCTTCTTGCAGTGTGTGTACTTCAAGGGGGTATTCAAAACGTTTTGAGGCGTGCAAGGGTGGAGAAGAGACGAATATTTTGAAACTGAGCATCGGTTGGATGAGGGGGCAGCCGTACGTGAGAGATTGCGGATCGACTCGTCGTCTTAAGCTGCACTTGGCCGTATTCGCAGACAAATGAAAAGGGGGACTGGCTTGAGCCAGTCCCCCTTGAATAGTCAGCGTGAGCCGACCGGCAGACACTTACATGTCGGCGCCGGAAGCAGCCTTCTGCATCTTGACCTCAACCTTTTCGGTCAGGCCAGCGTAGTACTCGCGCAGGATGACGAGAACTTCGTCGCGACCAAAGTGGTCGACAACTTCGGCGCCCTCGGAAAGGGCCTTACGCAGCTTGGTACCGGACAGGATGACGCGGTCTTCTTTGGTATGGGGGCACGTACGCATGGAAGCCATGCCGTCGCACTTGTAGCAGTAGAAGGTCCAGTCGATGTTCATGTTGCGGCAGAGCAGAGCCTTTCCGGGCTCGGCGGAGCAACCATCTTGGTAAGGGATCTTCTTGAAGATTTCCTGAGCTTCGAACAGACCGTAGAAATCGCCAACACCAGCGTGGTCACGACCGATCAGCATGTTGTTGATGCCGTAGTTCTGACGGAAGGTGGCGTGAATGAGGCCTTCACGAGGACCGGCGTAACGCATGTCCAGAGGGTAACCAGCGTTGATGACGTTCTCGGGAACGAAGTAGTTGTCGATCAGGGTCTGGATGCACTTGATGCGGACGTCACCCGGGATATCGCCCGGCTTCAGGTTACCGATCAGGGAGTGAATCACGACGCCGTCACACACTTCCACAGCGATCTTGGCCAGGAATTCGTGGGAACGGTGCATGGGGTTACGCAGCTGCAGAGCAGCAACGTTGGACCAGCCGCGTTTTTCCATTTCGGCGCGGATCTGAGCAGGAGTCAGGTAAACACCGGGGAAACGAGCGGCGTAGTTGCCTTCGGACAGAACTTTAACAGGACCGGCCAAGTTGTACTTGCCCTGAGCCATGACCATCTGGACGCCAGGATGATCTTCCATGGCAACTTTCCAGAAGACGTCATCAGCGGACTCTTCGCCCTCGCCCTTGTAGACGAGTTCGCATTCCCACTTCTTGTCGGCTTCGGTCATTTCGTATTTTTCTTCGATCTTCATGGTGGCGTAGACGGTGCCGTCAGCAGCCTTCAGAGCGACTTCATCACCAACTGCAACTTCTTCGTCGTCGGTGGCCAGAGTGATGGGGATGGGCCAGAATGTGCCGTCAGCCATCAGGAAGTCTTTGCAGACGCCCTTCCAGTCAGCCTTGGTCATGAAGCCGTTCAGCGGAGAGAAACCACCGATACCCATCATGATCAGATCGCCCTTGGCGCGATCAGAAATTTCGAGAGTCTTCAGGCCTTCAGCCTTTTTAATTTCAGCTTCGAGCTCAGCGCCTTCGAGCAGGCAGCAGACGAGACCTTTTCCACCGTGAGGTGCTACGAGGTTGGACATTTAAGCCTCCTAAATAGTTTTTGTCAATGAAACCATTGCCTTAATTCATGGCGTGCGATTCATGCCGCTTCATTAACCATGATTATTTCCCATGTAAGGGTCAGCCTTTATTGTACGTTTGTGAAAGTCGTGTCAAGCTGTTTTTTCCGACAAAAGTGTTACTTTATAATATGTATTGTAACAAAGATGGCCGCTTAGACTTTTTCAGAAAAAAGTCTAGAAATAAGTTGTCTTTGTCGGTATTTTTTATCTAGTTATTTTAGATAGTTAAAACTAAATAAGTTTTTCGCGGTCGGTATTTGAAAAAAGGCTTGCATTGAACTGTTCATTTACACTAATAACTTGATTGTTTCATGGATTTAGAAAGGCATTTGCGAGAGGCTTCACCTTGGTGGGAATTGGGTGGAAAACCAGGTTTTATGCCGATATCCGAGAGACTCGTGCCGAGTGGGATTGATGCCGCTTGTTAAAAAATTCACTTTCACGTTGACAAGGGTTGATCGTCTTGCTAATTCCCAGATTCCGCGCAGTTGAACTGTGTGGTGCATATTTTGTTTAGGTAGAGGATGTCGGTTATTGTGAATAATAAAACCCTATTTAGGAGGAGAAGTTATGCCGACCTTTGTTAACCCGGAAAAATGTGACGGCTGCAAGGGTGGCGAAAAGACCGCTTGCATGTACATTTGCCCTAACGATCTGATGATCCTGGATGCTGACGAAATGAAAGCTTACAACCAGGAACCGTCTGCATGTTGGGAATGTTATTCTTGCGTGAAGATTTGCCCCCAGGGCGCTATTGAAGCCCGCCCGTATGCCGACTTCGCCCCCATGGGTGGTACCTCCATCCCGATGCGCTCCGCTGAAGATATCATGTGGACCATCAAATTCCGTAATGGCAGCGTGAAACGCTTCAAGTTCCCCATCCGTACCACCGCTGAAGGTTCCATTAAGCCTTTCGAAGGTAAGCCCGAGCCGACCGATCTGGACAACGAACTGTTGTTCACTGAGGCCGAACTGGTCGCCCCGAAGGCAACTGCAATGGAAGAAGCTTCTGTTACTGAAGCTGACCTGAAGAAAGAGTGGAAGATGGAAGATTACGCCAACCTGGTCTAGTCCAGTTTGCGTATTTGTCTGTTAGACTACTTGAATCACGTTAAATACTAGGAGAAATATTATGCCTCTGCTTCCCAGCAAAGAAGCTTCTAAGGGTGTTGCTCTCGCCGAGCCGGAAATCATCGAGAAAGACGTTGATATCCTGATGGTCGGCGGTGGTATGGGTAACTGTGGTGCCGCTTTCGAAGCCATGCGTTGGATCGAAAAAGTTGACCCGTCCATCACCCTCGAACTCGTTGACAAGGCCGCTCTTGATCGCTCCGGCGCAATTGCTCAGGGTCTGTCTGCTATTAACACCTACTGCGGTGAGAACGATGTAGACGATTACGTCCGCATGGTCCGTACTGACCTGATGGGCATCGTCCGCGAAGACTTGATCTTCGACCTCGGCCGTCACGTTGATGATTCTGTCCACCTCTTCGAAGAATGGGGCCTCCCCGTTTGGGTTAAGAAAGACGGCAAGAACCTCGACGGCGCCAAGGCTAAGGCTGAAGGCTTGGCCATCCGCAACGGCGACGCTCCGGTTCGTTCCGGTCGTTGGCAGATCATGATCAACGGTGAGTCCTACAAGTGCATCGTTGCTGAAGCTGCCAAGAACGCCATTGGTGAAGACCGCTACGTTGAGCGCGTGTTCATCGTTAAGATGCTGTTGGATGCTAACGAGCCCAACCGTATCGCTGGTGCTGTTGGTTTCTCCACTCGCGAGAATAAAGTTTACGTCTACAAGTGCAACGCAGCTGTTGTCGCTTGTGGTGGTGCTGTTAACGTGTACCGTCCCCGCTCCACTGGTGAGGGTATGGGTCGCGCATGGTACCCCGTTTGGAACGCAGGTTCCACCTACACCATGGTTGCCCAGGTTGGCGGCGAAATGACCATGATGGAAAACCGCTTCGTCCCCGCCCGTTTCAAAGATGGTTACGGTCCGGTCGGCGCTTGGTTCCTCCTCTTCAAGGCCAAAGCTACCAACTACAAGGGTGAAGATTACTGTGAGACCAACCGCGCAATGCTGAAGCCTTACGAGGATCGCGGCTACGCCAAGGGTCACATTATCCCCACCTGCCTGCGTAACCACATGATGCTCCGTGAAATGCGTGAAGGCCGCGGCCCGATCTTCATGGACACCAAAACTGCCCTGCTGAACACTGTTGGCGGCGACCTGACCGGTCCCGAATGGAAGCACCTCGAGTCTGAGGCTTGGGAAGACTTCCTCGACATGTGCGTTGGCCAGGCTAACCTCTGGGCTGCTACCAACTGCGCTCCTGAAGACCGCGGTTCCGAGATCATGCCCACCGAACCTTACCTCCTCGGCTCCCACTCCGGTTGCTGCGGCATCTGGTGCTCCGGCCCCGATGAAGAATGGGTTCCCGAATCCTACAAGATCAAAGCTGACAACGGCAAAGTCTACAACCGCATGACTTCCGTTAACGGCCTCTGGACCTGTGCTGATGGTGTTGGCGCTTCTGGTCACAAGTTCTCCTCCGGTTCCCATGCTGAAGGCCGCATCGTCGGTAAGCAGATGGTCCGTTGGGTTGTTGACCACAAGGACTTCAAGCCCGCTCTGAAAGAGACTGGTGCTGACCTGGCCAAAGAAATCTACCAGCCCTGGTACACCTACGAAGAGAACAAGGCCGGTTCCACCGATCCTGTTGTCAACCCTGCTTACATCACTCCCCACAACTTCATGATGCGCCTCATTAAGTGCACCGATGAATACGGTGGTGGTGTTGCTACCCTGTACATGACCTCCAAGGCTCTGCTGAACACCGGTTTCTGGTTGCTCGGCATGATGGAAGAAGATTCCAAGAAGCTCGCAGCTCGTGACCTCCACGAACTGATGCGCTGCTGGGAACAGTTCCACCGCCTGTGGACCGTCCGCCTGCACATGCAGCACATCGAGTTCCGTGAAGAATCCCGTTACCCGGGCTTCTACTACCGCGGCGACTTCATGGGTCTGGACGATTCCAAGTGGAAGTGCTTCTGTAACTCCAAGTACGATCCCGCCACCGGCGTGACTACTGTCTTCAAGAAGCCTTACGTCAAGATCATCCCCGACGCCTAAGCATTAGGTAATGATCACCCCGTGTCCGCGGGCCCCCGGCCCGCGGACACTTTTAAATGTCCGGGGCTAAAATGGTCTGAATCCGGGCCGGGAACGGGCTCCCGGTCCGGGTTTAGGCCATTTTGTTGGCTGAGCCTCAACTTTATTCGGGAGGAATTAAGAGAATGTCGAATAATAGTATTCTCGTTGTAGGCGGGGGGTTCGCAGGAATCACCGCCGCCCTCGAAGCTGCCGAAATCGGCTACGAGGTGTACATCGTTGAAACAAATCCCTACCTTGGTGGACGGGTTGCACAGCTGAATCAGTATTTTCCGAAGCTGTGTCCTCCTTCCTGTGGTTTGGAGATTCAGTTTCAGCGTATCAAGAACAATCCAAATGTTAAGGTCATTACCATGGCCGACGTGACATCTGTTTCCGGCAGCGCCGGCAACTATGATGTCAAGATCACGCAGCGTCCTCGCTTCGTGAACGAAAAATGTACAGCCTGCGGCGAGTGTGAGAAGGCGACTTCCACCAAGATCGAGTCCGAATTTGATTTCGGTACTGGTAAACGCGGTTTGGCTTACAAGACCCATCCTTTCATGTTCCCCATGCGCTATGTTGTGGATGCTGAAAACGCATCCGAGTCCGAGTTGGAAGCCATCAAGGCATCCTGCCCGTACGAAGCTGTTGCATTGGACGACGCTGCCAAGGAAATTGATTTGGCCGTCGGTGCCATCGTTGTTGCGACCGGCTGGAAGCCGTATGACGTTTCCAACCTGACCAACCTCGGCGGCGGCACACTGAAAAACGTGGTCACCAACATGCAGTTCGAGCGTCTGTGTGCGCCCAACGGTCCTACTGTTGGCAAGATCAAACGTCCTTCTGATGGCGCAGAGCCTCAGAAGATCGCTTTTGTCCAGTGTGCAGGTTCGCGTGATCAGAATCACCTGAACTACTGTTCCTACATTTGCTGCATGGCTTCCCTCAAGCATGTTCGCTATGTCCGTGAACGTTCTGACGCCAGTGCAACGATCTACTACATTGATCTGCGTACTCCCGGTCGTTATGACAAGTTCAAGTCCATTACCGAAACTGATGAAAAACTCAGCTTGGTCAAGGGCAAGGTCGCGAAGATTGTTGAAGACGCCCAAGGCAACCCCATCGTCACCGTTGAAAACGCACTCACGGGTATAAAGACCGAAGAGAAGTTTGACATGGTCGTTCTGGCTACAGGAATGGAGCCCAGCTGTGCTGGTCTCAAGGCTCCGGCCGGTAAGATTGACGCTGACGGTTTCGTCATTGACGGCGAAGGCATTATTGCCGCCGGTTGTGCCAAGCAGCCCTTTGACGTCATGAAGTCTGCCCAGTCCGGCACCGCTGCCGCGATGAAGGCGATTCAAACCGTGGTAGGGAGGTAACCAATGGCTGAAAAGCTTGGAGTATATATCTGTGGAGGTTGTGACATCGGAGCAAGTCTCGATGTCGATGCCCTGGCCGAATTCGCTGCCAAAGGCAAACACTCCGCATACGTTACCGTGGCCAAGTCCAACCCGGTTCTTTGCAGCCCGGAAGGCAAGGCCATGATTGAGGCCGATATCGCTGAGAACGACCTGGACGGCGTGGTTTGCTGCGCCTGTTCCCCCCGCGCCAAGTGGGACGTGTTCAAGTTCGGCGATAAAGTCCAGGTGGAACGAGTCTCTCTGCGCGAGCAGTGCGTCTGGTCCTATCAGGAAGATCCGAAGTTCCCTGGTCAGATGGAAGTCATCGCCAAGGATTACACCAATATGGGAATCATCAAGCTGTTCAACAGCAAGATTCCTGCACCGGAACTGCCGGATGCCTTCAAGACCATCCTGGTCGTGGGCGGCGGTTATACCGGTCTGAATGCGGCACTGAATGCTGCCAGCGTCGGTTACTCTGTAATCCTCGTTGAAAAGGACGAAAAGTTGGGTGGCAAGGCCGCCACGATGTATAAATCCTATCCGCTGGGCGCTCCTTTTGGTGATCGCGCGGAGAAGATTGATGTCGCGGGCCTGATCAACCAGGTTGAGTCCAACGACAAGATTCAGGTTATCACTGGGGCTACAATTGAAGCTCTGGCTGGTGCTCCTGCCCAGTACAAGGCCACCATCGCCGGCACTGAGTACGAGATCGGTGCAGTCGTCATGGCTACCGGCTTCGTGCCTGGCAAGACCAAGTTCCTGGCTCCATTGGGTTACGGTTCCATAAAGAACGTGGTGACCTCTGCCGAGTTCGAGCTTATGGCTGCCAATGGCGGTATCAAGACTGCTGACGGTCGGACCCCGTCTTCCGTCGCCTTTATTGTAGACACAACTCTTCTGATGAAGGGCGTTACCTACGATCCGTGCGGCGAAGCCTGCGAAGAAGAACTTCCCTGCGACGAAAGCAGCACGGAAGAAGATGAGTGCGAAGTCTTTGATTACAAGGACAAGGAATCCGCCAAGCATCTGGCCTACAGCTCTGAGATGACCTCCCTGGTCGCCTTGAAGCACGCCAATTACGTGCGCGAGCTTGCTCCTGATGCCACTGCCTATGTGATTTACGATCACATGATGGTTCCCGGCATCAATGAAAAATACTATCAGGCCGCTCAGGACGATCCGGGCGTCATGCTGACAAAGGGCACCGTTACAGGTGTTTCCGAGGCCGGCAGTTCCGTTATCGTCAAGGCCAAGAACACCCTGTTGGGCGCAGACATCGAACTGGCCGCTGACATGGTCGTGGTTCCCACCGCCATCGTCCCGACCACCGCTGCCAACCCGACCATGAACTTCGTCTACCGCCAGGGCCCGGCATTCCCGGATCTTGAATTGTTCGACGGGTTCGCTGATTCAAACTATATCTGCTTCCCCTACGAGACCCGCCGCACGGGCGTCTACGCCGCCGGTTGTGTGCGTCAGCCCATGGGTCTTGGTCTCGCAGCAGAGGACGCAGCCGGTGCTGCCCTCAAGGCCATTCAGTGTATCGAGTCCGCCAACCGTGGTATGTCTGTACATCCCCGTTCCGGTGACTTGAGCTTCCCCGAGTTCAACTTTACTCGTTGTACTCAGTGTAAGCGTTGCACCGAGGAATGTCCGTTTGGCGCTCTGGACGATGACGAGAAGGGTACGCCGCTTCCGAACCCCACCCGCTGCCGCCGTTGCGGTACCTGCATGGGTGCATGTCCGGAACGTGTCATCTCCTTCTCCAACTACGGTGTCAGCCAAATTGGTCAGGCCATCAAGGAAGTCAAGGTTCCCGATACCCTGGAAGAAGGCGGTCCCCGCATTATCGTCCTGGCATGCGAGAACGATGCTTACCCGGCTCTGGACATGGCTGCCATGCGCGGTAAGAACTGGAGCCCCTATGTGCGCTTCATTCCCGTGCGCTGCCTCGGTTCTGTCAATGCCATCTGGGTCGCTGACGCAATGTCCAAGGGCGTTGACGGCGTGATGATGCTTGGCTGTAAGTATGGCGACGACTACCAGTGCCACTTCGTCAAGGGTTCCGAACTGTGTAACCGCCGCAAGGAAAACATCGCTGAGTCCCTCGGACGTCTCGGTGTCGAACCTGAACGCGTTGAGCAGTACGAGGTCTCCATCGACATGTACGATCAGGTCCCGGCCATGATCGACGAGTTCGTTGAGAACATCACCACCAACTTCGGCCCCAACCCGTTCAAGGGTTACTAGGAGGTACGGCATGTCTAATACCGTCAAGGTACAACCGGACCTTAAGTTCGTAAAAGAGTTGCAGGCCGTAGGCGGCGACTCCCTGAAGAAATGCTACCAGTGCGCCACCTGCTCGGTGGTCTGTCCTTTGTCCCCGGCTGACAACCCATACCCCCGCAAGGAGATGGTCTGGGCGCAGTGGGGTCTCAAAGACCGCCTGGTCAATGATATCGATATCTGGCTGTGTCACAACTGCGGCACCTGTTCAGACCTGTGCCCCCGTGGCGCCAAGCCGGGCGACCTGCTGTCTGCCCTGCGCAACATGGCCTATCGCAATCTGGCTCCGCTGCCGATCATCGGCAAGCTGATGTCCAGCTCCAGCGGCATGCTGCCCCTGGCTGCGATTCCGGCACTGTTCTACGGCATCATCTGGTTCATCATGGCTGGCAAGGTTGGTTCCTTCCTGCCGACGTTCAACTGGGATGCCGCAACGCACTCCTGGATTCCCGCCGCAGACGGCCAGATCGTCTTCGGTGGACTGTTCCCCGGTGATTACACCATTGACCCCGTCTTCATGCTGGTCTTCGCCTTCATGGTATGGGGTTTCTATGCCGGTGTGCGCAATATGCTCAAGGCATTCAAAGAGCAGCCCAAGACCTTTATCGTGGGCCGCAAAAATGAGCCATGCTTCTGCGCTTGCCTGATTGATACCGTCAAGTACGAAATCCTGCAGCATACCCAGTTCCTGGATTGCAACGATGACGATGCTGACGAATTGGACATCAAGCGTGCCTCTGGTCACCGTTGGTTGATGTTCTCTTTCATCGCTCTGATGATCGTTACCGGCACTGTTGCCGCTGGTCACTGGGGCGGCTGGACGCTTCGCTTCCTCGGTATAACCGGTCTGGGAGACATCGTGTCCGCCATTGGTCATACTCCCATGCCGTTCTATCATCCGATCAAGCTGTTGGCTTTGGTCGGCGCCGGTCTCGGTGTCTACGGCCTCATGGCTCTGACCAAACGTCGCGTTAACCTGGACGAAGCCAAGCAGTCTTCCAGCTGGTATGACTGGTACCTGATCACTTTGATCTGGACCATCTTCCTGACTGGTATCGCTGCCATGGTCTTCCGTGTCCTCGGTGTAGCCGTATTGGCTTACCCGATCTACTATGTGCATCTGATCGGCGTGTTCATGCTGCTCGCATACCTGCCGTGGTCCAAGTTGGGTCACCTGGTATATCGTACTGTGGCATTGTCCTACGCCAAGAAGATTGGCCGCATCCCCATGGGCGCCGACAAATAGTCGTCTGGGTGAACATATAAACGAAGCTTACTTAGTTAAGGAGGCATCAAATGGCTGAAGCTAAGGTATTCCCAATGAACGCTTTTGTGTCTGTGCTCCGCGGTGAAACCGCCGACCAGACTCAGCTCGATATGCTGGCTTACATCACCCAGGCTGAAACCGTGGACGCAGACGTCGCCCCTGTGGCGCAGGCTCTGTCCAAGGCCTGGATTTACGAACAAGAACCCGGTCTGACTTCCTATGCCGAAGGCGATATCGCCAAGCTCGGAAATCAGGTTAAGATCGAAGCTCTGCCTGAAGGTGAAGCTGTCCGTGCTCAGGCTGTCCTGAACATCTTGGCTGATCTGAAAGCAGAGAATGCAGCCCTGCAGGCTGAAGTTGAAAAACTGAACGCTGAAAAGGCTGAACTGGCTGCTAAAATCAGCCCCTTGGAAGCCAAGGTCAAAACCATCGACGCTCAGAATGCAACCGGCGAACAGAAAGTCGCTGTTGCTTCCACCAAGCTCGACGAGATGACCAAGAAGCTCAACGACCTGATGGCGGAAGTCGACAAGGTCAAGAGCCAGGGCGTCGTGGTTGCCGGTGTTGCCGGTGACGGCGCAGCTGCTGCTGATGCTGGCGACGGTATGTCCACCGGCCCGCAGGTTGGCGGCGAACCCGAAGCCGATTTCGGCCTCGGTGGCGACGCATTCGGTGGCGACTCCTGGTAGCCCCGGATTACCGCACAAAAACAAGACCCCGTGCCTATTTGGCGCGGGGTCTTTTTTTGCGCGTTTTCCGGGGATACTCGGACGGCTTGCGATAGCGGCCCATCTGCACCACTCTCCCAAGCCTCACGGCATCGGGGATGAAGAGCCGCTGTTTGGGGTGCTGTGCCCCCAAAATCACTCAAAGAAAATGAAAAGAAGCAATATGTGATCAGTACTTTGATTCAGAAAAGGCTATGAACAATTTGTTTTATTGGCCCCATGATAAACATCCAAATTTTGGGTAATATACGTATTTAGCCCTCTGTCGTTGAGGGCTAGCTTCTTCATAGTTCCTAGGTGAGAAAAACCGATACCATTAGCAGTGTAGAGGTGTGTACCGCTATTTTTGAATTCAATGCATATTGAGTTGTCCTTAATGGCAAAGGATGAAATGCCCGAATTCCCGCTTAATCGGCGTATTGTTGTACAAAGCCCTCCTGTAAAATCACTAACACAGTCTGTGCGATAATGAAATTTGGAGCGCTGGCGGATGATCGTGAGAAAAGTATAAATCATCCCGACGAAGGCGACACGAAAAGTTTAGGAAAAGAAAGGGATGGGGGTCTGGGGGAAGGGGAGGAAACAGCCCTTTTCAAAGGGTTTGTCCTCCCCTTCACCCAGCCGCCGGAGGCGTTCTTATTTTCTATTGATCGCGAAAGGCGAGAATGCCTGGTCCACGGGCATGACTTCGAGCGAGTTGATATTGATGTGTGCTGGCAAGGTTGTGGTCCAGTAGACTATTTCGGCGATATCTTCCGGTTTGATGGGCTGTGTGCCTTGATAGACTTTGTCAGCAGCGTTTTTGTCGCCTTTGAAGCGGACCACGGAGAACTCTGATTCGCAGAGTCCGGGTTCGATGTTGGTAACGCGAATCCTGGTGCCGAGCAAATCGGCCAGGAGATTTTTGGAGAAATGGTTCACGAAAGCCTTGGTGCCGCCGTAGCAGTTGCCGCCGGGGTAGGGATATGTACCAGCCACGGAGCCGAGATTGACGATGTGGCCTTTGTCCTGCTCAACCATGGACGGGAGCAGGGCGCGAGTCATGTACATGAGTCCTTTTATATTGGTGTCGATCATGGTTTCCCAGTCGTTGAGATCGCAGGATTGGGCCGGGTCGAGACCGAGTGCGAGACCCGCGTTGTTGACAAGGACATCTACAGTTTTGAACGAATCAGGAAGTTGGGCGACAGCATCAAAACACGCTTGTTTGTCACTTACATCAAAGGCGGCAATATGTACCGGGGTTGGTGCGAGGGCTTGTTGCAATTCCTTCAGTTTTTCCTTTCTGCGACCTGTCAGAATCAGATTCCATCCTTCCGACGCATATCGTTCGGCCATGGCTTTGCCAAATCCGGCTGTAGCACCTGTTATCAATACTGTTTTCGACATGAACTGCCTCCTATTATGTGTCTGAAGGGTGAATTATCTCATTCGATAATAGAAGAAAAGGGCGTGCAGTATATTTTTGTAAAAATGGAAAGAAACTCTTTTGGCAATAATTGTTATGTTTCTACGTTTATGGCCTATAAAAAACAGAATGAAGTTCAGTGTATTATAAATATGACAAAATTTTACTCTGTTTATCAATAAATTCAGCGTGGGTTAGACTTTTCCCCCTAAATGGGTTAATAAATTGTGTCCTATAAAAAGTCCGTCATTCCAGACGATTGCATTGGAATGACAGAATGTCTCTCCTTCGGAGAGTGCGTGATACTACTCTTTCATTGGAATTGTATGGCAAATCTTATTCTTGACGACATTTGTGTCCGATTCGGTGGGCTGCAAGCATTGACCGATGTCTCCTTTTCCGTAAGCAAGGGAGAGGTTGTCGGATTGATCGGACCCAACGGGGCGGGAAAGACGACGGTTTTTAATGTTATTACCGGAGTGTATACGGCTTCGAGTGG
Source organism: uncultured Pseudodesulfovibrio sp. (assembly GCF_963675635.1). Taxonomy (NCBI): domain Bacteria; kingdom Pseudomonadati; phylum Thermodesulfobacteriota; class Desulfovibrionia; order Desulfovibrionales; family Desulfovibrionaceae; genus Pseudodesulfovibrio; species uncultured Pseudodesulfovibrio sp. The sequence continues at coordinate 2,998,693 of NZ_OY776488.1, forward strand.
GACGGTATCCTATGATGGGACGACCATCACGGGACGCAGGCCTTATCAGGTCCTGTCCATGGGTATAGCCCGCACTTTTCAGAACATCAGGCTTTTTCAGAATATGACGGCTCTGGAAAACTGCATGGTTGCTCAGCATAGTCGGTCAAAGACCGGCGTGCTCGGAGCTATCCTGCGCAGTCCGGGGCAGAAGCGTGAAGAAGAGCGTATCATCGAAAAATCGCAAAAGGCTCTTGAGTTCATGGGTTTGGGCAGTATCTCTGATGAAGTCGCTTCCAATCTGCCGTACGGGCATCAACGCAGACTCGAGATAGCCCGTGCCCTTGCGAGTGAACCACACACCATATTGCTCGATGAACCAGCGGCTGGTCTGAATCCGGCTGAATCCATGGAGCTTATGAAGTTCATCGGCAAAATTACCGACCTTGGTATCAACGTGCTTATGGTGGAGCATGATATGAAGGTCGTCATGGGTATATGTAATAGAATTGTCGTTCTCGATCATGGGGTAATGATCGCGGAAGGTTTGCCTGAAGAGATTCAGCGGAATCCTGACGTGATTGAGGCATATTTGGGCCAGTAGAGAGGCTGGCTGCAACCGCAACGAATGGAGAGAGTTTTATGAAACGTTTACTCATACTGGTAGTGGCTCTGGCCGCTCTTGGTCTGCTGCTCGCGGGCTGCGGCGGTGAAGAGAAAAAAGCCGAACAGGTTCTCAAAATCGGCACCATGTCCCCATTGACCGGCCCGTATGCCGCTGACGGTAACGATATCCGGCAGGGTACAGAAATTGCCATTGAAGTTATCAAGGCGGAAGGCGGTATTCCCGGTTTCGCAGATATTCTGGTTTTTCCGCAGGATACCGCATGCGATCCCAAACAGGCCGTTGCCGCAGCCAACAAGCTCATCAACGAGCAGGTTACCGCTGTCGTGGGCGCATACTGCTCCAGCTCGACCATTCCCTCTTCCGAGACTCTGGCCGAAGACAATATTATCATGCTGACCCCGGCTTCCACGAACCCCAAGGTGACCGAGCGCGGCTTGCCTTACATGTTCCGTACCTGTGGTCGTGATGACCACCAGGCACCGGCTGCCGTCAAATTTATGAAAGAAGTCGAAAACGTGAAGTCCATCTTCATTGTTGACGACAAGACCACGTATTCTCAGGGGCTGGCCGAGGGTGTGGCCGCTGCCGCCAAGGCTACTGGTATCACTGTTCTGGAACACGACCACGTCAATCAGGGCGACAAGGATTTCTCCGCAGTGCTGACCAAGGTCAAATCTGCCAATCCTGATCTGTTCTACATCTCTCTGCAGAACTCCGCCACAGGCGCACTCATGGTCATTCAGGCCAAGCGTATGGGTATCAATGCCATCCTTATGGGACAGGATGCTGTGTATCATCCCAAGCTTATCGAAATAGCAAAAGATGATTCCGACGGCATGTTCTGCACCTTTGGCGCCATTGACAAGGATGCTCCGAAGTACAAGGAATTCCAGGCTAAGTACAAGGCCAAGACCGGCAATGAACCCGGTGCATACTCCGCGTATTCCTTTGACTCCGCCATGGCGTACATGATGGCAGTCAAGGCCGCTGGCACCACTGATCCCGCCAAGGTTCGCGAAGAGTTGTTGAAGCTCGATTTCACAGGTGCTTCCAAGCAGCTCAAGTACGAAGAAAATGGTGATTCCGGTTCGAACTATACCGTGTACAAGGTTTCCGACGGCAAGTTCACCCCGTACTGGAACTCCCTGACCGGCGAAAAGTACTAGTCTACCCTACATTGCAAACACACCGGGGCTCTGCATGAGCAGGGCCCCGGATACTGGAACATCATGGATTTTGAATTTTTCATACAGCAGTTGATTAATGGTATCACGCTCGGAGGCGTTTATGCTCTGATCGCCCTAGGCTACACCATGGTCTACGGCATCATTCAGCTTATTAACTTCGCTCACGGTGAATTTTTTGCGGCGGGCGGGTACATGGGCGTGATTCTGATCTCCTATCTGTCCGCGCAAGGGTTGCACCCGTATGCCTGTCTGGCCATCGCGCTGGTTCTGGCCATGGGGTACTGCGCCCTCCTTGCCATGGCCGTAGAACAACTCGCATACAAGCCGCTTCGGCAAGCCTCTCGATTGGCCGCACTTCTGTCCGCGCTTGGTATGTCTATTTTTCTACAAAACGGCCTGATGCTTACACAAGGCGTCTATGACAAGGCATACCCCACGGAGATCACCTCCGGTGGATTCGAGTGGGGGCTTGTTTCTGTTTCCTACATGCAGATTTTCATTGTGCTTCTGACCGCTGCGTTGTTGGTCGGCTTGAACGTGCTGGTCTTCAAGACTCGAATTGGACGCGCCATGCGCGCCACATCGCAGGACAAGGTCATGTCCGCGCTGGTGGGGATCAATTCCAACCGGATCATCGCCATCACCTTCGCCATCGGAGCAGGGCTGGCTGCTGCTGCGGGTATCATGGTCGGCCTGTATTACGGATCGGTCAACTATTCCATGGGGTTTGTCCCCGGCATCAAGGCCTTTGCCGCCGCGGTACTTGGCGGTATCGGCAACATTACCGGCGCGTTGGTTGGCGGATTGATTATCGGCATGGTTGAGATCTTTGCCGCCGGATATATCTCCGGTGAGTACAAGGACGTGTTCGCCTTCATTATTTTGATCGCCGTGCTGTATTTCCGACCCACCGGCATTATGGGAGAGAACGTTGACGATACACGAGTCTAAAAAATTATGGATTGGCTGCGGTGTCGGCCTCATCTGGTTTCTGATCTTGCTGTGGCCGATGCTCGGCATCACGCCTGAAGGATTGGAGTTCAGCAAGACGTTCAAGGTCTTCGGCTATGTAGCTGTAGCTGCGGTTTTCATCATGTTTTTTTATCAGGTCAAGGAAGCCGGTCATCTGGACATGGTGGGGACTCCCCTCAAGTCTGCGACCGGGATTGTCGGGCAGATTTATGAGAAGACTCCCAGTTGGATTCTGCTGACGACGGTGCTTGCCCTTGCTATCATCTTTCCGTTGGTTACAGGTCGCTATGCCCATGATGTCTCCATCTCCGTGCTGATTTATATCTGTCTCGGGCTTGGTTTGAATATCGTGGTCGGTCTGGCCGGTCTGCTTGACCTTGGGTACATCGCTTTTTACGGCGTTGGTGCCTACACCTACGCCCTCATGAGTCTGCATTTCGGGCTGTCGTTCTGGTTCTGTCTGCCCATCGCTGCTCTGACAGCGGCTGTGGCCGGGTGTATCATTGGGTACCCGACCCTGCGTATGCGCGGTGACTATCTTGCTATCGTCACGCTTGGTTTCGGTGAAATCGTCCGGCTTATCCTGAATAACTGGATGGCGTTGACTAATGGTCCCAACGGTATCCTTTCCATCCCGCGTCCCGAGTTGTTCGGCTTCAACTTCAAGCCTCTCTGGTCCATGTATTATGTCATTCTGGCCATCGCCGTTTTCACCATCCTGGCGGTCTACCGTCTGAACTATTCACGAATCGGACGTGCCTGGGAGGCCATCCGCGAGGATGAGACCGCGGCTGAACTCATGGGCGTGAATACATTCCTTCTGAAGCTTCTGGCTTATGCCATGGGAGCCACGTTCGCCGGAGTTGCCGGAGCATTTTTCGCTGCGCGTATGAAGTTCGTCGGTCCCGAATCCTTTTCGTTTCTGGAGTCCGCCATGGTCCTCGCCATGGTCGTGCTTGGTGGCATGGGGTCCATCCCCGGCGTCATCCTCGGCGTCCTCGCCCTGGTGGCTTTACCCGAGATGTTCCGAGGTCTGGAGTTGTATCGCATGCTCGTTTTTGGTGGCGTCATGACACTCATGATGCTTATTCGTCCGGCTGGTATCTGGCCCGCAAAACGTGTCGGACGCCGTTCCGAAGAAGCAGAGTAACCGAAGTAGAATCATGGCTGACAAGAAACCTATACTGGAATTGAAAAACGTGGTTTCGGCCTATGGTCGAATCCAGGCATTGAAGGGCATTTCGCTCAAGGTCTATGATGGTGAGATCGTGTCTATCATCGGGGCTAACGGTGCTGGTAAATCAACGACGTTGATGACTATCTGCAATATCGTGAAGGCCATTGAAGGGGACATCTTCTACAAGGGCGAACGTATCAACGGCGTCGGTTCTGAAGTGTTGCCCACCATGGGCTTGTGTCAGGTCCCTGAGGGACGTCGGATATTTCCACGTCTGACCGTGCTGGAGAATCTGGACATGGGTGCTTTTTTCCGGACTGACGCCGCGAATATCAAGGAAGACGTGGAGCGGGTATTCAACCTGTTCCCGAAGCTTAGGGAGCGACGTAAACAACTTGGCGGGACGTTGTCGGGTGGAGAACAGCAGATGCTGGCCATGGGGCGTGCACTCATGAGTCGACCAAAAGTGCTGCTTCTCGACGAACCGTCCATGGGGCTGGCTCCGCTGTTGGTAAAGCAGATTTTCGACATCATAAAGATGATTAACAGCCAGGGCGTGACCGTGGTACTGGTCGAGCAGAATGCGAATCTTGCCTTGCAGGCGGCGCAGCGGGGCTATGTACTGGAAACCGGTAACGTGGTCATGGAAGACGATGCAGCCAAACTGTTGGCGAATCCAGATATCAGAAAGGCCTATCTCGGTGAATAGAGCCGGTTGAAATAAAGCAAAAAAGCCTTCCTGAGTACAGCTCAGGAAGGCTTTTTGCTTTCCGGGTGATTTATGCCTTGTTCTCTTTGCAGTCCTGTCTTGCTTTCTCCATCTTGTCAAAGGAGGCTTTGTTGTCATTGCTGTTACGGCGATCTATGAGCTCCAGGGCTTTTAGGCTGGTCATGGGCTTGTGAAATAAGAAACCTTGGACGCACTGACAGTTGAGTTCCATGAGCGAGCAAAGTTGATCCGGGTCTTCCACTCCCTCAGCAATGACATTGAGATCCAGTGAGTGTGCCAAAGCTATAACAGCTCGGACAATTTCCATGTTTTCGGGGTCGGTTTTCATCCGCGAAATAAAGGTCCGGTCGACTTTGAGGGTGTTCACAGGAAGTTGCTGGAGTTGGGATAAGGAAGAATACCCTGTGCCGAAGTCGTCGATGGAGAAGTGGATGCCGGCCTTGCGCAAACGGTGCAGTGTGCGGATGGCTGACTCAGTGTTATCCATGATGGCAGATTCGGTTATTTCGAGTTGAAGACACGAAGGCGGGAGATCCAGTTTCTTTAATGTGCTGACAATTACTTTGTCCAATTCAATACGTGCAAACTGTTTGCTGGAGAGATTGACTGACATGTAAACGTTTTCTGCGCCTGGCGTTTGTTTCCGCCATTGGGCGAGGTTCTCAAGCGCTCTGTGCAGCACCCATTCACCAAGCTGGAGAATCAGGCCTGACTCCTCGGCCATGGGAATGAATTCGGATGGAGAAATATTGCCACGTCTGGGATGGTTCCATCGAGCCAGTGCTTCGAAACCGATCAGGTCCGTGTTGTCGAGATTCAGGATGGGTTGGTAGACCAGATAGAATTCGTCACCATCAAGTCCCCGGCGCATGTCGTTTTCCATCGTCAGTTGGTCCACTGCCGTTTCCAGCATGCGTTCGGTAAAGACTTTGAATCGGTTGCGTCCTGCCTCCTTGGCCCGGTGCATGGCTATATTGGCGTGCTGGAGGACGTCGGCAGGCTTGATATCGGAGACGGGGCTCAGGACGATGCCGAAGCTGGCTGTTGTCTGTACTTCGTTGCCGTTGAATCGAAATGGTTTGGACATTTTCTCACGAATTCGTTTGATAATGCGTATTGCTTCGCCGGGGCTGGTCAACTCGTCCAGAAGGAGGACAAATTCGTCACCACCGAATCGTGAGACCGTGTCGAGGCCGCGCATTTCTTCCGACAGTCGAACTCCTGTTTCTGTTAAAACCATATCGCCGAATCGGTGGCCCAGTGAGTCGTTAATGATTTTGAATCGATCAAGATCGAGAAAGATCACGGCAAAGAAATATTTTTGACGTCGCTTGGCTCTGTTCATGGCCTGACCGATGCGGTCAAGGCAGAGCGTTCGATTAGCCAGATTTGTCAGTGGATCGTGCAGTGCCTGATGCCTGAGTTGATCCTCCATCTGCTTGCGGTCTGTGATGTCCCGGAAGCTGAACCTGATGCCGAGTGGTTTGCCGCGAATGCCGGAGACCGCCCTGCCGACCACGCCGAGCCAGCGGGAGTCGCCCTGTGCAGATGTAATACGGATGTCAATGGAATCCCCTTGGTCGGTGTTGGCGTTGATACAATACGCATCCCATGAGGATTGATCTTCATCAATGATGATTTCCCGGACAAGGGCAGGGTTGGCAAAGAATTTTTCTGGTGGATAGCCTGTAATGCGTTCACTGGCCGGAGAGCAGTAGAGGATGGCTCCATTGGTACCCACCCAGGCTTCCCAGTCGTAGGCGAAGTCAGCAATGGTTCTGTAGCGTTCCTCGCTCTCCTGAAGTACGCGCACCAGTCGTTCCCGTTGCCCTTGAATGGCAGACTTTTTTTGTTCTGAGAGGTACATCTGCTTTATGACATAGAGGGCAAGTATTGAAGTAACCATGAGAATGGCAATGAAAATGGCTGCGATTCTGTTACGATATAATGCTATTTCCGAGTTGATATCATCTAGGTAAAGGCCAGTCCCCAGAATCCATCCCCAGGGTTTGAATTCACGGATGTATGATAACTTGTGTGCTATCTGGTCGGGTTGGTCTTTCCACTGCCAGTAATATTCAATGAAGCCGTCTCCACCTTCACGGATGTCTTGGGCAAAATCCTTGAAGACGAGTTTCCCTTTCATGTCCTTGAAATCAGAGAGATCCTTCCCGTCCAGTTCCGGGAGGTATGGATGCATGACCATGAAGGCGTCCATATCTGATATCCAGAAGTAATCCTTGAATTCCGGCCCATACCGCATTGCCTTGACGAGTCCTTTAGCGGTTATTTGGGCTTCTTCCAGCGAGATCTCCCCTCGTTCAACCTGATTTTGCAGGTGTTTCAACGATCCGATGGCAGTGCCCGTCATCTCTTTGATGGCATTTTTTTTTGACTGCATGAGCGCGTTTTCCAGAGATGGCAGCAGGTAGAAGAAAATGGACCCTGCAAACAGCAAAAGCATAATGATCGACGGAAGGATTACGCGGACCGGCGTGTTCTTGAAGATCGAGTTGTGCTTATTATACGGCATGGTCTCACTCTGTTCAGTCGTTGAAAGCTGATGGTCTACACCCTCTAGTGTAGCCTACAACGCCGGGATAAGGGAAGCTCGTTAGAAATTATATGGAAGGGAGTAGGAGTGCGCGCCCTTGCATTGTGAGAAAATGTTAGGACAGAGAGGTGTCATCGCTGTCGGAGACAACTCGATTCTTGCCGGAGTTCTTGGCGCTGGCAAGCGCGGCCTGAAGCCGTTGCATGAAACTGTCGGTGGTGTCCTCGGCTACGGCTTGAGCCACACCAAGGGATATGGACATCCTGATTTTCCCACCAAAGAGTTTGTGCGAAACGATCTGTCGAAGTTTTTCTGCTACCATGACGGCCTTGTCGCTGTCGGTGTGCGGAGCAAGGATGATGAACTTCCCACCACGCCAGCGGAAGAGGTAGTCGTTGTTTCTGAGTTTTCCGTTGACGAAATGAGCGAGGTTGGCCAAAAGGCGGTCGCCGGTACTATATCCGTGATCTTCGTTAATGGATTTGAAATTGTCCACATCGAACATTATGCCAGTCAGCTGATGCTCATATCGGCGTACATTGGCAAGCTCCCGAGTGGCAACGGATTCGAACTTGCCCCGATTGTATGCTTTGGTCAGGTCGTCGAGGACGGCCAGTTGCTCGAGGCGTTCAGCCATTTCTCCGGCAGTTGTTGCATCACAGTCCATGACCGCCATGACACGCTTAAGGATCAGCAGAGCTTGGGCTGCCAATATGAAAAATCCACCCACCATGATCAGATAGACCATGCGCATCATTGTCTGCGGCTCGGACGGTGGAGTGATGATCAGTGTATATATGATGCCAAAAAAAACGCAGAACAGTGCCGCAAGAGCCAAAACGCTCAGGATGTAAAAAGCCTTGTACCGCGTTTTGGGCCTGTGTGTCGTGTGTTTCTCTGTGCTCATAGGATCGTCGTGGCCGTGTTTTATTTCTGGGAGCCCTCAAATGTGTAGAAAAGGGCGCCCGTGTTCTTGTCGTTGTCATAAGAAAGATCGATGGAGAAGTTCGGCCACATCCAGCCATAGCGAAAGCCCACGCCTCTGCCTGGACCGTATTTTTGCAAGAGCATGTCCTTGAGGAAAAACTGATTGACGCGGCCTTTGAAAGCTATGCCCACGCGGTAGAGTTTATCTTCGTGGAAATAGTAGGCCACAGAGACTATTTCGGCTTCACCGAACTTCAGTTCTTCATTTGGACGGAAAAAAGTGTCGCTGAATCCGGCTTTAGCTACGGGAGCCAGATCAGGGATGTCAGCCAGCTTAGTTCCCCACTCCAGGCCGCGGAAACTGGATGGCGGTGGGGTGGAGACATAGTCGGAGGCCAGAGTCGGAGTCGCCATGAACGACAGAATGAGGGCCAATGCCAGAATATGATGTGTTTTCATGGCTAATGCCTTTGTTTTTTTGTCAATGAAAGCGCAATCTACTATGGTGTTCATTGTACTGACTCTCAAGGTAAAATCAAGATGGAGAGGAGAGAAAACAGCTGGTGGGCGAAGAAAACTGCACGGATTGTCGTTGGTCCTCCTGTGTGGTAAATGTTGCGCATGAAGGAGAAAGTCATGAAGAAGAGTCTTTCGGTCATCGTGCTGCTGTGTACCTTGTTCGTCTTGTTTGCCTGTTCGGACCCCGCTGCCGATTCAGAAAGGATTACCGCTCTTGAGGCTGAGGTAAGAGCTTTGCGGCTTAAATCCGAGGCCTGGGAGAAGACTGTGAAGAAAGAACTCGCTTTGGTACGCAAGAATCTTGAAAGTATTCAGACATTGCTCGAAAACGGCACGAGCAGAGAGCCTGACCCAGGTGACAATGAATTATCCGCTCCTTCCGCCGAGCAGGAACTTGATGAAAAGGCCAAATCTTTTGTTAACGAGAATCTGGCTCGATTGATGGAATTGACCCGGAAACTTCTGGATAATATGGAACAGGAGTTGGATGAACGGTTGAATGAAACGAAACAGACCCCGCCGCAAGGGGATGAAATCTGACGGAGAAAAGAATGCTTTCCTATATGAAATGGTTTTCAGCTCTGTGCCTGATGCTTATCCTGGTCACAGGCTGTGCCAAGAATGAAGCCATCAAACTTACGTATGCCCTGAACGCAAACACGGTCAGTTGCCGGGGAGATGTCGTGGTTTTCAAGTTTGAGGACAAAAGGCCCATCGTGCGTCTCGGCAAGGATGCTGACAATAGCTCCATTGCGACGGTGTCTGATGTCGCTGATTGGGTGGGCTGGGCGTTATTTGACGAACTCAAGAGTTCCGGCTGCAACCCAAAATACAGGACTTCCACCGTTATGCCCGGTGACACCGTACTGGTGACAGGTGAAGTGCTGGCCGTCGAATTGAACCAGACGGGGACAACCATGTATGCCGGAAAGGTGTCGGTCAGGATCATGGTTTCCAAGGCCGGGCAGACACTGCATGTGGAAAAATACACCAGCGAAGTGGAAGACATCGTGGTACCCGGGTATGCTTCCGAGTCCGATATATTGGCCGAGGCTCTGCGTGGCATCATGAGTGAAGCTGTACCGGCGATTGCCGCTGTCGCTTCATCTCCCATGTAGTCCCTTCTTTCCGGTTCCAGATAAGAGAAATTCATGTTTGTTGATAAAGAGAAATGTAAGCAATGCGGCGCATGCCTGGACGAGTGTCCTTTTGATTTGATTGTGGATGACAAGGACGGATTCCCAAAGCTCCGCCTTGCAGCCAAGAAGACCTGTATTGATTGTGGGCACTGTGTTGCCGTATGTCCTGCGGGCGCCGTCACGTTGCCGGAGATGCCTGTTTCAAGGGGGCTGGCCCCTGACGCCTGTTTGCCCATGCTCAAGGATCTCAGGATATCGTCGGAGCAGGCGGATCAATTCCTGCGTGGTCGTCGGTCTGTTCGATCCTACAAGGATAAGGTCGTTCCTGAGGAAGTCTTGAACCACTTGTTCCGCGTTTCCCGGTTTGCACCGAGTGCAAAGAACGGTCAACCCGCCCGCTGGATCATCACCCGTTCGCCCTTGGCAACGCGTCGTCTGGCCGGTTTGACAGTCGAGTATATGGCGACCCATTCGGTTTTTCCTGGCGTGGTCAAGAACTGGGAAAGGGGATTCGACAAGATTCTGCACGGTGCGCCCCATGTGGCAGTGGCCCATGCGCCTGAAGATGGGTTCAACCCTGCTGAGGACTGTTCCCTTTCGGCTGCTTATCTAGAATTGGCGGCTCATGCTCACGGCATTGGAGCCTGTTGGGCCGGATTCCTTATGGAAGTGGCAGAAGGGTGTTGCGCTATCCGCGAGATGCTTGGCATCCCCGAAGGGCACGGCGTGTATGCCGCCCTTATGCTGGGATATCCAAAATATCGTTATAAACGCGTACCTGCTCGTCGCGACGTTGAGATCGCCTGGTTGGATTAGATGATATGCCTCAGGTAGCTCAAGACCTTTTCTTCCTCTAAGAAAAGGAGCGCGTGAGCATGTGAGGTTTGCTGTCGCAATCCGTGCTGGCCTAGTTGAAATGGCAAAAAAATAGCCCCGCTTTGTTGGCGGGGCTATTTTTTTTGTCATTTCAACTGAACTAAATCTCAAGCAAAGCAGCCTTGATATTTTTTTTACCAAAGCTTCTGGCTTGGCCTTCATCCCACATGAAGATGTCGATGCGTTGGGTGAAGCGTTTGTTCATGAGGTCGTTGATTTCGAATATGCCGTATCCTTCGATGCGTACTTTGCGGCCGAATACCCAGCCCTGGTCGAAGAGATCGCGGGAAACGGCAATGGTGCCGGAGCGAACCTTTCGCATGGATGCCGCTATGAGTGGATCTGCGTCACACTGTTCGGAGGTCGGATTGTATGCGGTAACTGTCACCGTGCGGACCGGCGACATGTTCATGGCTTTCTGAAGAAGGCGGGCTTCTTCAACCAGTTGCTTGCGTGCCGTTGCGGTCTTCTGTGCCAGGTCAAGCCTGTGGCTGAGATCGTCGATGCGCTGTTGTTTGACGACGACAACCACTGCCATGACTGTAATGACCGCACAGAGGGTCGCAGTGATGACGTAGTTGAGTAATATTTTCATTAAATAGATATCTCCCGTTATTTTTTGACTTGGTGCATATAATGATAGGTCATAGCCTTGTCAACGAGTAAATTATTTTCATGATCGGCCTGGTTGAAATGGCTCTATTAATTTGAATTTACAGCATTAATTTATAAAAATTGACTAGCAGATCAACTGTTTATATTGGTGCATGTAGTAGAGATTCCATGCCTTTTCAGGTGCTATGATTAAACAGTTATCTATATAAACCAATATAGATTGACATGTTTTATATATCATGTCCTAATTCGGTTCGCTTTGACAACGAATGTAAGGATTATGGCGGTTTGACGCAATTCAGGATGCTTCCTGTCCGATGTGGGGACGCATATTTACTCAAGAGTGCGCGGGGAAGTTATCTCGTGGACGGCGGTGTGCATTCCGGGTTTCTGCCCGAGATGCTATATGAACGGACTGTGGGCAAAATACGGGCTGCCATATGTACATACCCCAGCCCGGAACGGCTGGGCGGTATCCTTGATCTTATGGAAAAAGGATACAAGGTCTCGGAATACTGGCTTCCGGATTGGGCGTTTGTCATGCCCATGCTGGCGTGTGGATTCAATGGAGATTGGCCCGGATGGTTCGATCTGTGCGAGTGGCCGGTTCCGGAAGACGTAAATATTGCGGGTTGTTCGTCGTATTTGTTGCTCGGAAGAGGCTGGCTTGAAAGCGCTGCAACACTTGTGGCATTGGGTGTGGCCGCCTGCTCCGGACGAGCTCCTGTGGGAAGCCGTCCGCGACAGATCGTTGATAATTCGTTGTCTATATTGTCTGAACAGGTCGCAGGGAGGGTTGTTGGAACTCCAGGGGGCGTTGGGCAGGCTCTACAGGTGCTAGGGCAAGGGTATAAGGATTGGGGTGGTGTTGAAGATGTCGTCCTTCTGTGCGGCCGTTTGCTCTACCATGAAGCCGAGGCCATGGTTGGCAGCGAGTGCAAGGGACGGAAGCTGGCTGCTCAGGGGATTGCTCTGGCTGTCATGACCATGGCACTCTCGGTCAGTGTCGCCGGGGATGTGCGGTATTTTCGACAAACAGGTCAACTTGAGGATTCTTTTGTCCCTCGGCATCCCTTCAAAATCGTGAATGGTGTAGAGGTCAGATCATGGGAAGGATTACCTCCCAGGGTGACTCCGGAAAATCTGTTAAGCGCGGCGTGCCGCCCTTTTGCCAAAGGTAAGGGGTTGGTCTTTCGGTATGGTGATGGTTGCTGTGGTGCACTTTTTTGCGGAGATACAACACTGTCTTTTTTGAATAGACGCCGTTCATTGATGCTTGATCATCCTACAGTTGTTACCGCCCCAAGGCAGGGGGGCTCCTCTGCGGATCAGGCTTATAAGTATATTCTTTCCGTGAATCCGGAAAAGAACGTGTGGGTGCGTTCGCATTATTCCTACGCCTGTAAGGTCTCGGATGCGTTCAAAGAACTTCCCAACAAAGTTTGCCTGAATAATTGCACACATCGAACGATGCAGGAGGTGTTGCTCTCTTTTACAGGCAGGAGGTGGGACTGGCTCGCCGGAGGCGGCTGCGTGTGCGGCTGAAGAAAGTACTCTCTTTTTCCCGTCAATTTTGTTTTTATCACAAGGTGTGATATTCCTTTTCTTCCCTTATTCAGAGTGGTACCTGACAAGTCGGAATTTTCTCACGTACGGAGTAACTTTATGATCCAGAGTTTATTCGACAAGGAAGCCTTTTTGGAGAGTTTGGCCAATGATGAAGAATTGGCTTGCGAACTGATAAACGCTTTTTTGGAAGATTGTCCGATCAGAACGGAATCCCTTGTTGATGCGCTGGATACCAATGATGCAGTCATGGCATCGAAGATGGCCCATTCGCTCAAAGGGATGTGCGGGGTGGTTCGTGCTGACGTGTTGTCCGAACTAGCCTTGGATATGGAATTGGCCGCCAGAGAGGGACAGCTCGATTTGGTACGGGAACTGTATGCGCAGTTTTCAGATTTTCTGGAGCAGGTGAATATCCAATTGGAAGCATTCAGGGACGGCAGATAGCGTCTTTTTGAGAGAGAATACAAAAGGCCTGTCCACAGTGTGGACAGGCCTTTATTATTGAGTGTTAGCTCAGCCTATTCAGCGGGCTTGGTCTCTTCAGTTGCGGCTTCTTCAGCCTTGGGCTCTTCCTGTGCAGGCTCTTCGGCCTTTACTGCCTCGGGAGCAGCGGGAGCTTCGGGTTTGGTGAAGTCGACAGTCACACCGTTCATGGCGTTAACAATATCATTGGTGATATCGACGGTATCGCTGGAAGCGATGACGGACTGCTTGCTCAGAATGACTTCCAGGCCTTTTTCAGCGCGGTAGGCTTCCAATGCGTTGGTGAATTCGTTTTCAACAAGACCGACAACGCGCTGTTGCTCGGTGCCCATGGTATTCTGCAATTCACCCATGGCCAACTTGTAAGCTGCCACGGTCTCTTCGGTCTGGTTCTCCTGCATGGCCTTGTAGGCCGCTTCGGCCTTGGTCTGCAACGGCGTACCAACTTCCTTGAGGTATGCCATGGCTTCCTGGGCAACCTTATTGTCCTTGAAAGCGGCAGCTTCGTCTACAACGCCGATCTTGACCGGGGCTTGCTGCTGGTTGCAGGCCACCAGGCCGAGGCAAAGGGTTGCAGCCAGGAGCAGGGTAATCATCCGTTTCATATCATTCGTCTCCATTGTTTGGTTGGTGTCACTCTTTGACAAAGTCGAGCCAGACTACTCGGGAGGCCAGTTGGTGGCAAGGGGAAACATGATTGGCCCGGCTTCTTCTTTTGTGGCTGAATATCAAGGTGAAAAGAGTTCATGGGCACGATGTGCCTACTGACTTTGGATTCTTTCAGCCTGAAATACCTGTGCATTTCATATGGCACACCCCTTGCTATTTCCTCCGGTGAGAAGGAATCGGGAATTTTTTTCCGGGAATGGGTCTCCTGGAGGTTCCCACCATATTCGGCAGAGGTCGGATTGGAGGAAATATGAGTTTCAGTAGTATGTATGTTGGAGCTACCGGGGTGGTCGCCCACAATGCCAGTATGCAGGTGGTGGCGAACAACCTCGCCAACGTCAGCACCACCGGGTATAAAAGGGCAGACGTCCAGTTCGGAACGCTCATGAGTCAACAGCTCGGAACGAGCGGCGTACAGTACCAGTCGGGCAGCTATGGCATGAGCCAGATGGGTAAAGGCGTGGGTGTGTCCGAAATCAGGACCATTTTCAAGCCCGGCGCACTGGAGAATACCAACACCGCCACGGATCTTGCCATTTCCGGGCAGGGGTTTTTCGGTGTGAGAAATCCATCGGGAGCAGCCGCCGGAGCATCGAACTATACTCGTGCCGGAGCATTCCGCTTCAGCAACGAGGCGTATCTTGTGGATGCTCACGACTATCGCCTGCAGGGATATGCCGTTAATCGCGAGACTGGCGAAGTATCCACAGCGCTTTCCGACATCCAGCTTCCGTATGAAGATGTCATAGTGGACGGCGAGCCGGTTCGACTTGTCCGTTCCGAACCCCTCGCAACATCTTCCGTGGAAATGGTTACGAACCTGGACCACTCCGCAGCCGATCTTTTCACCGATTCCAACAATCCCATGTTTTCCATGTTGCAGGCGTATAACACCACCCAGAGCAACGCCACAACGCCGTTTGGCGGAGATCTGCCTGAGTATTCGTCAAGTATCACCGTATATGATGAAGATGGCGGTGGTCATGAAATGACGATCTACTTTGATCCTGTCACTGCCAACTCACTGTCGAATGCGGTCCCGGGATACAGCTATTGGGAGTATCTTGTAGCGATGCCGCCCGAGTCTGACGGCTCGAGCGCATATGGTACTTCTGCGGCCGGGTTGGCTGGACTGGGCGTCCTGACTTTCAATGACCAGGGTATACTTGTGGGGCAGGCTGCCTATGCTCTGGACCCGACTGCCACAAGTGGTGGTGGAGGAACAAATCTTGGTTCCTGGACGCCAAGCACGTTCAGTGAAGACGGGCTGCCACAGATAACATACGCTTTTGGCAGTAATGGTGGAGCAGTTGGTACGCCTCGTACTATTTCGTATGATTTCGGTATCAATTCCGACAGTTCTACATGGCTTTCCGGGGCCGGCTCCGCTGCATCCGTCGGGACGAACGTGGGCAACCTTGTCCAAATGAATGATTTGAATCGGGATGCGCGTGTTTCCACTAATTATGATTCTCCGTCTGCAACAATGTATCACATTCAGAACGGGTATACCTGGGGGTATCTCCGCAATGTCAGCGTTGACGAAGACGGTTTTCTGACTGGGCAGTTCACCAATAGCCAGAGCGAGAAGTTATACCAGGTTGCCGTGTATCGCTTTAACAGTCCGTGGGGGTTGGATCGTGCGGGGCAAACAGGTTTCACCGCCACGCCGGATTCGGGGGCAGCCATAGCCGGTGTTGCCAGAGACAGAGGCCGTGGTTCCATCTCTGACAGCTCCCTTGAGGGGAGTAATGTCGACATGGCGCAGGAATTTGCCAACATGATTCTTACCCAGCGTGGATTCCAGGCCAACACCAAGGTCATTTCCACCAGTGATTCACTGCTCAACACACTCATTAGCACCAAACGATAATTTCGCATGACACGCGACATTCAAACGCTGTCCGGCATATGCCGGACAGCGTTTTCTGTTTTTATTTGTATGGTCATTTCCTTTACCCGCCTTGAATTCCCTGTGCAAACCGGATAGTGGAACCATGTGTCAGGCAACCAAGGAGTTATCCGTGACCGAGCAGAGTGAATACCGAAGCAGTGAAGCGATTCTGGAAGCGATAAAGAGGGTGGAGCAGGAAGCCCCGGGCGGTGCTGAAGCCCTGTTCATGGCAGCCATGTTGGCCGATTCGCCACTTCCCTACGATTATGCCCTGTCCATGGACGGCACACCGCATAACCCCGCATTGATTAATCCGGCAGCGGCTTTTTTTGCGGCCACGGCACTCATTGATCCCCTCGTGACGAATGGGCTTGTCGATGTGGATGCGGACAGTCAGATTTTTGCGCTCAAGGACGATGTGCGTGTTGAACTCCGGGCCTCTATGACCGAGGAGCAAACCCTGGATTGGGCAGGACGGGCCATATATGGTTTGAATCTTGCCCTGCCGGATGCAGAACCCCAGAACTGGCCTACTGTCCAGTGGCTCATGCCGCACATCCTGGCCTGCCGTGACCTCGTGAAAGAGCTTGGCGTGAATACTGCCGCTGCAAACCGGGTTATGCATCAGGCTGGTTTTTCCCTGTATCATCAGCAGCGGTACAATGAAGCCGTCGAATTACTGGAAGCTGCCATGGCCGTGGATGTGGAGCTTAAGGGCGGACAACATCCCGATATAGTCTCCGATCTGGAAGGATTGGCAACAGTCTATTGGGCCGCAGAAAATTTCGATCGGGCCGAAGCCACGTTCATGGCCTGTCTTGAGTTGCAAAAGGAAATTTTTACCGAAGGCAATGTCGCGACTGCGCCCATTCTCAACAGCCTGGGTGTGATTCGTCAGGCGCGGGGACGTCTTGATGAGGCCAAGACCACATTTGAAGAGTGCCTGACCGTGTTGCGAGCTACACAGGGCGAGGCCCATCCTGCCACTGCGTCCTGTCTTTCGAATATGGCCCTGCTGTATGAGGCCATGGACGAGCCTGAACACGCTCTGGAGTTGGCAGAGCAGGGGCTTGCCATCAACCGCAGGCTCTACGGAGACCATCATCCTGAGGTGGCCGGTGATCACAATACGGTAGCCTTGCTTCATGATCGTCTTGGCAATGCCGCTAAAGCCGAAGAACATTTCAGGATAAGTCTTGCCATCCGTGAGCAGGTTTACGGTCCGGATCACCCGGAAACAGCGCAGGCAATGTGCAACATGGGATTGCTGCTTGATTCCGTCGGCCGCTATGAAGAAGCTTTCGATTACTTTGATAACGGACTTGCCGCCTACGAATACGCACTCGGAGCGCATCATCCGCTCATGGAGCCTGCGTTGGATAATTTCATCGCACTCCTGGAAAAACTGGTGGCTTCCAGTCAGGAAGATCTGCGTGTCAGAGCCGAGGCCCGGTTGCAGAAAATAGTGGAAAGAGCGGGGTAAACATGGATTCTGTGCTTGCTGTCGGTCTGGGTGAAATTCTGTGGGACGTGTTGCCTGATAAACGGATGCTCGGCGGTGCTCCCGCAAATTTTGCCTATCATATAAATGCATTGGGCGGAGAGGGTGTTCCTGTTTCCTGTGTGGGGGATGACGATTTAGGGCGTGAGGCGCTTTCGCTTTTGGTGATGCGTGGTTTGAACACCGACGCAATTGCCGTGGATGGAGAGCATCCGACCGGTATTGTCGACGCACATGTCGACGCTCAGGGGGTGGCAACCTATGTTTTCCCAGATAACGTGGCCTGGGATTTTCTGTCGCTGAATGATGCGGCTCTGGCCTTGGCAGCCAAAACCAGAGCTGTGTGTTTTGGAACACTGGCCCAGAGGTCTGAAATATCCCGGAAGGCGATCCGCCAATTTCTCGATGCTGCGTCCGGTGCGCTCAAGGTGTATGACATTAACCTGCGCCAGAATTTTTATACGACTGAGATTGTCAGTCAGTCTCTCGATCTGGCAGATGTATTGAAAATCAATGATGACGAATTGGCATTGGTGACGAGAATGCTGTCTCTGCCTGAAGGCGAACGAGAAGCGTTGGAAACACTTATGTTCCAACATTCCCTCAAGCTGGGTGTGCTGACTCGCGGCGACAAGGGGAGTCTGATTGTATCTCCTGACGGGTTTTCTGATTTGTCGGGGCAACCTACCGAAATTGTGGATACCATTGGTGCCGGGGATTCGTTTACCGCCGCTTTGGTGTTGGCCTATCTTAATGGGCAGTCACTTGATGAGATGAATCGATATGCAACGAGAGTGGCTGCGTATGTTTGCGGTTGTCCGGGGGCTATGCCGAAGATGCCGGAGTCCTATCGGTTGCGATGACGGATGTGGGGTTTTGGCCCTGGTGGAGAGAAGAAGTAAGGATGGCCGCTTTCATGCGGCCTTTTTTATTGGAAGATGCGCCTTCGGCGAGAGCCGTTGTTGGGTGCTGAAGCACCCAACGTTCTCCATGCCCTCCCGGCGGGGGCCCTTTTTTTGTTGGGGCAAAAAAAGGGCCGAAAAAAAGCCCCTTTCCAGCTTGGCCGCCCGGTGATCGGCGGCAAGAAGCTGATCACCGCGCGCAGCTTTCGGAATCGCGTTCTTCCGCTTCGCTCCAGTACAATTCCGAACAAGACGCTGCCACTGCGCGCTGTCAGCTTCTAAGCCTTCCGATCAAGGGCTAGGTTCGATCTTCGTCTTGAAGAGGGGAAGAAATCGTCCTCGAAGGAAGAGCGGTGTTGGGGTGCGATGCACCCCAAGGCCCTTTATGGTTATCGAAGAGCCAAAAAAACAAAACCTATCACCTACACTGAGCAGTATCTTACAGCGACGACCAATTGATAGCGGACCTTAGAGCTTGTCCCGCGCGGCGCAACGCAGCCCGACCGCCGTCTGTTTCAACAGACAAATCTGTCGGGCAGTGAAGCCGCGTACAGGCTCTTGGGTCCGGTATCAGGCTCACAGCGCAAAAGGCGCTTTTTGCCTCCTTTTTGCCGCCCCGCAAAAAGCAGGTCGCCGTAAAGGCGAAACCTTTGCAAAAATACCGTTTGAGCCTCCACTGCGAACGCACGCAATAAATCCATACGCTCCCTCTTTCCATTTTCTCTGCCTTAAGAAAGAACCATTTTTGCGTCCCCGTACACATTTTGCGCGCTCAAAGTTTCTTCATAAAAATAAAAAGTAAATAATATCAGCGTGTTTAAAACGGCATGTTCATTGCTCATACCAATTCAAATATCACGTAAAAGGTGCCTGCAAGGCCTTCCTCCGCCTCTGGCGGAAACAACGAGGAGACAACCATGAGAGCTTTAATCCCCCTGACTTTGATACTTGCGTTGATGACAGGCTGCACAACCACCACAGCACAAAATGCAGCGACTCTCGGCACATTGGCAGGTGCCACGCTGGGTGCGCTTACCTTCAAAAATAAGGTTTCCGGCGCTGCCATTGGCGCAGGAACGGGGCTGTTGGTCGGGTACATTGTTGGTAACGAAATGGAAAAGTATGATGCCTATGACGAACGGCAGATTACGAACACTCTGGAAACCATGCCATCCGGGCAGGCTTCCCAGTGGACAAATCCTGACACACGCATGCACCATCAGGCTATCCCACAGCCAACTCGTCGGTATGATGATGGTCGTATTGAGCGCGATGTGACATTGCGGGCACGCATGCCCAGCGGCGAGATGGAAACTGTCTATGCCAAGGCGTACAGGCAGCCTGACGGGACCTGGCAGTTAGTGCAGTAAGTTGTTGTAGAAAGGGCCGCTCTCAAGCGGTCCTTTTGGTTTCTTGAAAAGTTGTCCTTAATAATACACGGTCGCTGGCAATACTCCCCATTTCAGTTTACAATTCCGATACTGATAAATGTCTTTGTCTCAGGCAATATGCACCTGTTCTTTCAAAGAGGTTCTTGAGGGAGGATCTGTCATGGAACAACAACTGACCGCAAGAAAACAGCATGCGTTCATTACATCCAGAGGAACGCTGGACGGGGCGATGCCCGCCCTGGTCATGGCCTTGAACTCAGTGCGTCTTGGACACGACGCGACGATTTTTTATACCTTCATGGGAATGGAGGTCATCAAGCATGGCGGCGTTGAGAAACTCAAATACTACCCGGAGGGCACCATGGGCGCGATTCCGGGGATGCCTCATGTGGCTACGAACATGATGAAAAAGTGGATGAGTGAGGCCAATATTCCCGACCCTGAAACCATGTTTGAGATGGCGCAGATCGAAGGGGTTAGATTGGTTGCCTGCCATATGACCATGGAAATGATGAAACTCGACCAAAAAGATTTTGTGGAAGGCGTGGAAGTCTGGACCGCAGAAGACTTTATCAGGTTTGCCGGTGACTGCGATATCTGTTTGTTCACATGAAATGAAAAGCCCGAAGGACGGCCTCCGGGCTTTTCTTGTCGGAAAGAACGTAGATAAAAATGGTTAGGCTTTTCTCAGAATTTTGTGAACCACAGACCTCGGGGTGTGGCTTCCTGTCTTGCGCTGCCAGTACATGGTTGCACATGCCGTGAGCATGCCGACGTCGCGGATGATGGCTTCCAGTGGACCAACTGAAACACTGTCTGTGGTGCGAGGGGTGCCGAAACATCCACAGTCAGCATCCAGGCCGATATGCAGGGCATACAGAAGTACGGCCATGAACCCCAACAACTGTGCAACAACCAAAGCCAACGCTCCCCTGACGTTCAGAATCAAGCCCAATCCACTCATGATTTCAATGCACGGAATGATATATGATATTGCCGTGGACATGCGCCATGTGACAAGTCCGTACATGTTGATGGTTATGGCAAAGTCATAAGGATTCAACAGCTTGAGAACCCCTGCATAGACGAACAAGCCACCGATGAGCACTCTGAGGAAGATATATGCAGCCTGGGAGGCAAAAAATGATTTCATGGTCAGTACATTCCTTTGGTACGGCGAAGCGTGAGACAACTGAACGACCATAAAGAGATATTCCCTTGAGCGCAAACAGCTCTGTGCCGACGTTTTGTGCGAATAGAGTTTTTTAGGGACGGGCCGTCTATTAAAAGTCTAGAAAAATTCAAGAATATCAACCGCAATCAATGAATAGCGTTCGTTGTTTTATAAAAATACTTTAAAATGAAGTGGATGGAAAAGTTTTTCCCTTGTGGTTGTTTGATTTTTTATGTACTCCAATGAAGAACAACAAGGTCTTCAAGGGAGTGTGACATGACTGGCAAGAAAGTGCTTTCCGTGGCCGAAATCGCCCGCGAGCTGGAACTGCCCGAGTCCACGGTGCATTATTGGAAGAATCGGTTCGCCCAGCATCTGCCCTCTGTGGGGCGCGGACGGCAGAAACGTTTCAAGCCCGAAGCCATAGAAATTTTCGGAACCATTTCTCGTCTGCTCAAGGAAGGGCACACTGCTCGCGACGTCATGGACCAGTTGTCGCAAAGTTATCCACTTCAGGCCGACGCCCTGCCCATGCATGGCGGTAACGGTGAAGTCTCGACAATGATGCCGGTCAATGCCATGGAGCCTGCCATGAAAATGGCTGCTGCGATCGGGCTTGAAATCGCCAAGTCCGTGGGCGAGGGTATCCGGTCCGTTCTCGATCAGAGTGGCGGAGGCTCTCAGGATGTCACTGATATCCGTCATGGGTTGGAAGAAGCGGCAGAACGTATCACGAGTACCATGGAGGAGACCGAAGCTCTCAAGAACGAGAATCGGGAACTCAAGGAAAAACTCGCCGTTATGGAAGCAGAGATGGTCCGGCTTAGAAAGGACCGTCGTGAAATGGAAAAGTACCTGCTTGACAAGATTAAATCAGTATCTACCTAGTCCCTGTTCTGGGACGAAATCTTTCGAACATATACTTTTTATAGCAAGCCCCGCCGAGTGAGCCATATTGCTCACCCGGCGGGCGTTCATATCATTTCATTGGAGGTATACCATGGGTCGCAAAACCACCCACAAATTCAAGGCTGAAGTCAGCCAGCTTCTCGAAATTCTGGTCCACTCGCTCTACACCAACAAGGAAATTTTTCTGCGCGAGCTGATTTCCAATGCATCTGACGCACTGGAAAAGGTTCGCTTCAAGGCGCAGTCCGACAACGGTGAAGCCGAGCTTGCTCCGGAAATCCGTATAACCACCGATGCAGATGCCAAGACGTTGACCATCACGGATACAGGTATCGGCATGACCCGTGACGAGCTCATGCGCAACATCGGTACCATCGCCCACTCCGGCACTGCTGAGCTGGCCCGACTGGCAGAGGAAGGCAAGGAGTCTCTTGATTCCCTGATTGGTCGCTTTGGTGTGGGTTTCTATTCCGTGTATATGGTCGCTGATGAGGTGACCGTGACCACCCGTTCCATCGAGCCTGATGCCAAAGCCATTGCCTGGACCTCTGATGGTCGAACCGACTACAAGTTGCAGGATCTGGACGAGGACCGTCCGCACGGCACCGAGATCACCGTATCCCTCAAGGAAGACCTGGCTGCCCAGTTTACCAACGAAGCGCACCTCAAACATGTCGTCAACAAGCATTCCAACTTCATTAATTTCCCCATTTTTGTCGGCGAGGAACGCGTCAACACCATTCAGGCCTTGTGGCGTGAACCTAAGTTCCAGATCAAACCCGAACAGTACGCCGAGTTCTACAAATTCCTCACCTTTGATTCCGAGGACCCGTTTGACACGCTGCATACTTCTGTGGACGCCCCGGTTCAGTTCAACGCGTTGATGTTCATTCCCAATGAAGGCGGCGATCCGTTTGGCATGGGCCGTGAGAACCGTGGTCTCGATCTGTATGTGCGTCGCGTGCTCATCGAGAAGCAGAATAAAGATCTGCTCCCGGAATACCTCGCCTTTGTCAAAGGCGTGGTGGATACCGAGGATCTGCCCCTGAATATTTCCCGCGAAACGTTGCAGGACAATATCCTCATGCGCAAGATCAGCTCCACGCTGGTCAAGCAGGTGCTGAACCATCTCGACAAAATGGCCAAGGACAACGCCGACCGTTACGCCGAGTTCTGGCATGCCCATGGCGAGCTGTTCAAGGCCGGTTACATGGACTTTCTGAACAAGGATAAATTCGGCCATCTTGTCCGTTTCAATTCTTCCGTTTCCGAAGACGACAAGGGCTTGTCCTCGTTTGCCGAGTATATCACCCGCGCCAAGGAAGGACAGAAGGAAATCTACTACGCCTATGGTCCAAGCCGTGAAGCTCTGGGCTTGTCCCCGCACCTTGAGGTGTTCCGCAAGAAGGGTATCGAGGTGCTGTATCTGTACGAACCGATTGACGAGTTCGTCATGGATGCCCTGCGTGACTTTGACGGATACACCCTTGTGTCCGCTGAGCACGCCGATGTGTCCAAGCTCGACCAGTTCGAGTCTCTGGTCAAGGAAGAGAAACCCGAGGCGCTGTCCGATGACCAGAAGTCCACTTTCGACAAGTTGCTCGCTCGTATCAAGAGCGTGCTGGGTGACGGCGTGACCGAAGTCAAGGCGTCTTCCCGTCTGTCGGATTCTCCGGTCTGTCTGGCCAACCCGGACGGCAACGTGACTTCCTCCATGGACAAGATCATGCGCGTCATGAGCAAGGATTCCTCAATCCCCAAGAAGGTGCTGGAGATCAATCCCGATCACGCGCTCATCCGCAATATGCTGACCATCTTTGAAAAGGACGAAAACGATCCGTTCATCGATCAGGCCGCCAATCAGCTCTTTGAGTCGGCCCTGCTGCTTGAAGGCTACCTCACCGATCCCCACGCTCTCGTGGGTCGCGTGCAGGATCTGCTGACCAAGTCCAGCGGCTGGTATGTGGCATCGAACAAATAGGTAAAGAAAAATCGAGTCCGACCAGAACGGTCGTGACAGGATATCATCTGACCCGAATTGCCATGTGCGATTCGGGTCTTTTTTTTGGTAACGACAGTATGGCGGTTTTGCGGTGTTTCGCGCTTCCCAAAAACAAACGGCCCGGAATGAAATCTCATTCCGGGCCGTTTGTTTTTGGGTGCTTACAATGTCGGGTCCATCGCTGACGTCAGCAGTTTTGCGATGTCCATGACGTCCGGTTCGTATTCCCCGGCGTTCACCTTGGCTTTGAGGCGTGCGATCTTTCTGGCTCGTTCGTCAGGACTGTCCTTGTGGGGGCGGTCCGACTCGGTTGCGCTGAAATTGTCGAAGACCTGTTCGGTCTCTATATCGACCACGCAGTAAGCGCGACTATCTGTATAACCCTTCATTAACCCCTCCCTGGGTTATTGAAGTCAGTGGGAGGATGTCTCACGTCCTCCCCATGTTCTCCCTTCATCCCGTTGCGACAGCCTCTGACCGCATCCTTGCGGTCATCCTCTTTCGTAACCTTCTGAATGACTGCAAAGCGGGTCTGACGATCAGACTTTCGTTCACAGTTGAAACTCTTATCGGTCAGGACGGCTGGAATGCTTAGGGTGAAATCCGGCTTTTTGACGAATAATTATGTCCTTAAAAAAAAGGAGGTTGTGTTTTTTGAGATGAGAGTAAAAAGCCGAGAAAATCATGACTGACAAGGGTTCCGTCGCCATTGACGAGACAGAGGATGATCATGACAAATGCGCAAAAAAGAGTGTATACGCAGAGCATGGTTGACGACATTCGCACCCTTTGCCTTATTGATGGGCAACCAGAACTTGAGAACGCCTTTATCCGTGCCGGAGTGGACGTTTTTTCTTTGCGTACTCCCGAAGATCTGTTTTTTGATCTCCCTACCGTCTTGAACAAGGCAGGGAAATCACCCGATCTCGTGTTGCAGGTCGAGCGTCTGGCTTCACGGACCATCCTTACCGGGCTTGATCAGTTGGAATGCCCGGTCATGCTCTGGTGTCTGGACCCTCATCTCAATGCCCATTGGCACAGCCTGTACGCGCGGTTGTTCGATGTGGTCTATTCCACGCAAAAGGCGTGGACAGCCAGACTCGGACAGCATGGCGCGACGGATGTGCGCTGGCTGCCGTGGTATGGTCGCAAAGAGCCTTTCGTCGACTGGAGTGAGCGGCAGCATGGCCTGACTTTTGTCGGGCGCGTCACCGATCAGCGTCCAATCCGGAGGTGGATGGTTGAATTCCTGCGGACTCAAGCCGCAGGACATGATCTGACACTTCGGGAAGGATTGGCCTTCTCGGAAATGATGGCATTGTATCGTGCCAGTCGCATCATTCCCAACGAATCCATCTTCGGCGAAGTGAACTTTCGTTTGTTCGAAGGCGCGTCCTGCGGATGTCTTGTGCTTGGCCAGAATATTGAAGAACAGACGGAGCTGTTTGAGCCCGGGCGGGAGATGGACACCTATTCTCATGTTGTCGAACTGGATGAAAAGCTGTCCATGTATCGTGACAACCCCCGTCTGGCCGGTGCCATGGGCAGGGCGGCCCATGCTCGGATCAAGGCGGAACATCTGCCTGATCATCGGGCGGCACGGATTCTCGAATTTGCTGCGGATGCCGGACGGAATCGGGCCACGGGCAGGGACGCTGCCAAGTGGACCGCGCTTGCCGCCTGTGCCATGGGCGAAGCCGGGCTGGTGGACATGTCTCACGCAGACCTGTTTTCCCTGCTTGCCTCCGTGCCGCAGGACGCGGATGTTGTCGCCATGGCGCTGCGGGTGCAGGCCATGGCAGGCGGTGTCCCGGTGCTTGAGTGGAACCTGAAAACCCTGCTGACGTCGCCGGTTTCTGGTGCGACCGCAGACGTGAATCAGACTGCGTCGATGGCTGCCTTGCGGGTGAATGATTTCAATGTCGCCAAGGTGTTCTGGTATCGTCATCTTGAAACTGAAGGCATCGAATGTGCTCCGCCCGGGACTCCCAGGGAACTGCTCACCTTGTGGGCAAAGGATCTGGCCCGGCGGGACCGTGTGGTTCGACAGGGGTTTTCTTTTGATATCGGGCGGCACCTGCCTGGGACTGCTGCTGAATGCCTGCTGACCATCCTTGCTGACGAACCGAATGATCTGCCCACGCTTCGCCTGTTGGACTCCATGCTTCTTCCCCTGCCGGGGCTGGAGCAGGCCCGTATGGGCTTTCTCTCCATCCTGACCCTGTTCAAGCGTGACGATTGGCGACTGGCCCTGGAACTCGGGCTGGTTAACCTGGCTGCCTATCGCCTGGATTCCGGACTTGAAGAGTTGCGTCTGGGCCTGAATATTGCCACTCGGCAAGGGCAGGAAGCCGCCTTCATGCGTGTCCTCAAAGCGCGCGACCGCTCCGGCCTGCTGGTGCACCGTATCTCCTGATCCTCCAGATTGGTGTCGCAGGCGACCAACGCCCCATCCCTCCACGGTATCGTCACCTGTTCGTCATGACGCGAGCCGCTTTTGTCGAGCATCTTGTCTCTAGACTTTCTCTTAAAAAATGGTCATGGTTCATGATAGAAAAGGAAAAAGCATGGAGGTGCAGATGAAATTGATTCACTGATTCCCGGCCTCGGGTACAAGGCATGGTGAAACCTTGGAATCAACCTTCAAACTCACGGATGGGGGATTATGGCTCAGAAGCACTTTGTCCTCGATACCAACGTCCTTATAGAAAATCCCAAATGTATCATCGCCCTGAGAAACGGGGTGGAAAACCAGATATACATTCCATACACCGTCCTTGGAGAACTGGACGGACTCAAGAAAGACCCGCGTATAGGGCACATCGTGTCCCAGGCCGTGCGCGCCATCCTCGAAGACGACGACGTCAACATCTTCCCGCCCGATTTTGCCGAGACACTTACAGATCCCGTGATGGATGACCGTATCCTCAAGGAAATTCTTCATGTGGGGCCGGAAGAGCCCATACTCATTACCAATGATCGCATCCTTCAGATCAAGGCCAAGTGTTATGGTATTCCCAGCGAAGAATATCGTGATTCGGATCCGTTCTGTTCCGAGTCACAGAAGTACACCGGGTTTATTGAAGAAGGAGAAGAACCTGTCCACAACTGTTTCAAATGGGAAAACGGCACACCTGTTTTTTATGGTCCCGATGGGCCAAGGGAGATCGGCTATTCCCACGAAATATGGGGCGTAAAACCTCGTTCGATCTATCAGAACCTTGCCTTGGAATTGATGCTGCAGGACGGTGTCGACCTTGTGTCCATCCAGTCCGAAGCAGGGTATGGCAAGACCTTTCTGTCGCTGGCAGCTGCTCTGTACTTGATGCTGGAACGCAAGGACAACCTCTACCGCAAAATTTATCTGGTCAAACCTGTGGTGGAGATAGGTGCCAAGATGGGCTATCTTCCGGGTGATATTGAAGAGAAGATGCTTCCGTACATCAAGTACGTGCAGGATCTGCTTATCAAACTGCATGATATCCGGCCTGCCAATCGCATCTTTCAGGACCCCTCCGGGGATTCGTTCAAATTCAACCCGAAGAAATTCGAAGTGCAGCCTGTAGCCTTCCTGCGCGGCATGAACATCGAAAACGCGGTGGTCATCGTGGACGAGATGCAGAATCTGTCTCGCGGTGAAACCAGAGCCTTGCTCACCCGTATGGGTGAGGGGGTCAAATGTATCTGCCTCGGAGACACCCGTCAGGTGGACAATCCGTACCTCAATGAGTCGAATAACGGACTCAACTGGACAGTTCGCAAGCTCAAAGGGTACAAGAACTATGCACACATGGTCCTCAAGGGCGACCGTTCTCGCGGTCCCATTACGGATATCGTGCTGAAATCAAAACTGTAATGTACCACCCCGCGCCGGGCGCATTGTCCGGCGCGGGTATCATGGAGTTGTATTGTGCCCATCAGGCATATTCATATTCCGCTTCTGGCGGTTTTTTTGCTATTTCTTTGGAGTCTTCCGGGGGCTGCCCAGTCTCCATCCCTTGTCGAACCAATGAAAACGGCGGTCTTTCCATCGTTGGAATCGGCCATTCGAATCAAGGGACCGCTTGAGTTTTGCGGTGAGTATGTGCCTATTCATCTGCCTGAGGTGCGTGAGCGCCTGGAAAAGGAACTGCTGCTCATGCTCTGGGATCGAGCGCAGGTCATTCTCTGGCTTAAACGGACCGGTCGGTATTTCCCGCACATCGAAGTGGTGCTCAAGGGAGCGAATATGCCCGACGATCTTAAATATGTTGCGGTGATCGAGAGTGCGCTCAAACCGCATGCCGGGTCGAACAAGGGAGCGCGCGGTATCTGGCAGTTCATCCCGTCAACAGCACGCAACTATGATCTCGTCGTAGATTACTCAATGGACGAGCGGCGAAACTTCTTTTTGTCCACTAAGGCTGCGGTGCGTTATTTGGGTGAACTGCATGACATGTTCGGGTCATGGACCCTCGGATGCGCTGGGTACAATATGGGTGAGCAGGGGTTGCAAAAACAGATCGAGAAGCAGGAAGTGAAAGACTACTACCGGCTCCATCTGCCAAACGAAACCGAGCGATACATTCCTCGTGCCATTGCGGCCAAATTGATTCTGTCTGATCCGGCCCGTTACGGGTTCTATATGCGCCCCGGCGACTACTATACCCCGACGTCGTTTGACCGTATTAAGCTCAAGGCCAAGTATCCCACGCCGATCGCTCTCGTGGCCAAGGCGGCAAAGACGTATTACAAGACTATCCGTGATCTGAATCCGCAGATACTGACTGATATCATTCCCAAGGGTGATCACGTCCTCTATTTGCCGGAAGGTGCGGCAGAAGAGTTCGCCAAACAATATCACCCGCTCATCGCCAAGTATCGGAAGACCCTCAAGCCCGTGACCTATGTGGTCAAGCGGGGCGATTCCTTAACGGGCATCGCACGCAGGCACGACATGAGTCTCTGGCAACTGTGCAAGCTCAACAAGTTGTCCACCAAATCCACCATCAGGCCGGGGCAGAAGCTCCACGTGGGCAAGTAGTTTCCCGATTGACGCTTTCAGTCATGTGACGGACGGCTGGTGCCGTGGTTGCGGGCCAGGTATTCGATGATGACCCTGTGGTCGTTGATGAAGGTGTATTTGCCGTACCTCTTGACAGGAAGACCGTCTGCTTTGGCAGGGTCGGCCAGCACAAGGCTGGGGCAGTCCTGATTGTCTTCGCCCAAGAAATCAATAATGGCGGCTCTGGGCCGTTCAAATCCAATCTTAATGACGTCAAGCGTCTCCAGTAATTGCGGGAAATAGCCGAGCAGTCCTTCCAGGACCGCACATTCAGGTCAATACAAGGGACCGTCCATGCCGTGCATAAAGCTGCCGGGCAGTGTGAAAAGTCTATCCTTCATCATTGCATACTCCTTTACTCGAAAATATCGTATGCCATCTCAAAAAGCAAAACAGTCCCCGGTCAATTGACCGGGGACTGTGCAATAGTCGAAGGATGTTGGTGTTCGAGTCTGGCTATATGCCGAGAGCCTCTTCAGGAGTCATCGACTCCATGCCGAAGGCTTCACCAACGGCAGGGCAGGTCAGTTTGCCCATGTAGGTGTTCAGGCCGAGAGCCAGGCCGCGGTCGTCCTTGAGGGCGTCCACGCCCTTGGCGGCCAGGCGCAGGGCGTACGGTGTGGTCTGGTTGACCAGTGCGAAAGTGGATGTGCGGGGAACTGCGCCGGGCATGTTCGCCACGCCGTAGTGAACCACGCCGTCCACGATGTAGATGGGATCATCGTGCGTGGTTGCCTTGATGGTTTCCACGCAGCCGCCTTGGTCAACAGCCACATCGACGATGACGGAACCCTTTTTCATGAGCGGAAGCATGTCGCGGGTGATGAGATTCGGAGCCTTTGCACCGGGAATGAGAACAGCGCCGATGACCAGATCGGCCTTGGTGATCATCTGGCGGATGTTCGGTTCGGTGGACATCATGGTGGTGATGCGGCCCTGGAAGATTTCATCAAGATACTGAAGGCGCTGGTGGGAAAGGTCGAGGATGGTCACGCGAGCGCCCATACCCATGGCGATGCGGGCTGCATTGGTGCCGACTACTCCGCCTCCGATGACCAGAACTTCAGCCGGATATACGCCGGGGACGCCGCCGAGCAGGATGCCCTCTCCGCCCTGAGTCTTCTCAAGGTAGTGTGCGCCGACCTGTGTTGCCATACGGCCTGCCACTTCGGACATGGGGGTGAGCAGCGGCAGGGTGTGGTCCGGTGATTCAACTGTCTCGTAAGCAATGCCGATGGTGCCGGAGTCCAGCAGTGCATGGGTCAGGGATTCCGCGGCTGCGAGGTGCAGGTAGGTGAACAGAATCAGGCCTTTGCGCAGGAATTTGAATTCGGATTCCAGCGGCTCCTTGACCTTGATGACCATTTCTGCGCCCCATGCTTCCTCTGCGGACACCATGGAGGCTCCTGCCGTTTCGTACTCTTCATCAGTCAGGCCGCTACCCAGTCCGGCGCCGGCTTCGACAAGCACTGTGTTGCCATGGCGTACAAGGGACTCCACGGCCCCGGGGGTCATGGAGACACGATTTTCAAGTGTTTTGATTTCCTTGGGGATACCGATAATCATTTTTTTTCTCTCTCCTTTGAAAAAACGGTTCTGCCGTACCCGGCAGAAAGGGGTTATTTGTTGAATCTGTCGACAACGGCGTCGGGCAGTAACAACCACTTGCGCCGGGATTTCATGACGACAAAAGATTCGCTGGAATTGACGCCGCCGACTTTGGAAAGGTCCTGATCAAGGAAGTCGTACAGGTCGCTCATTTCGTCTGTGCAGATGATTTCAACAATGATGTCGTAGCGGCCCGTGACCACTGCACACCAGTTGACGCGCGGCAGGGAGCCGATCTGCTCCAGTTTTTCGCCGAGCTGTTCATGGCTGTGTAGCGTGATGCCCACCATGGCTACGGTCAGCCCTTTGGCTTCCATGGGGTTTATCAGGCCCGCAACCTTGAGTGCACCAGCCGTAATGAGGTTTTTCATACGGGATCGAACCGTAGGCGCAGTGACGCCCATGGTCGAGCCGATTTTGTTCGGTGACAACTGTCCATTTTTGGTCAGCGCGGCCACCAGTTTTTTGTCTTGTGTGTCGAGAGTGCTTTTCATATTGATTATATCGGGTATTTTCCTTTTCGAAAACTTGGTGAAAGGTTTTTATCGAAAAGTGAAAATTGTTGTCAATATTTTTTTGTAAGTTCGAAAAGGAGTGACATGGGGGAAATCCCCCAGTGTGTTGGGCCAAGAGGAGGAGGGAATACGGATGAATCGTTACAGACTGCCGAAAAATAAGGCCGAGCCGAACAGGGCGATTGTTCCGGCGCCGCAGATGGATAATCCCGCGTAAATCAGATTGAACGCTTTTCTGTTTTTGCCGGAAAGCTTGAGCGTTGCGGACCGCGCAGTGACTGCGACCCAAGCGAAGAGTGTTGTGGTCAGCCCCATTCCCACCGCCATACAGACCAGAGCGATCATACCGATCCAGAAAATGTTCAGTCCGATGGCAAAGGCGAGAATGACGGCTGCGCCGGGGCATGGCACGAGACCTGTGATAAATGAGACAGACAGGATGGACCTGATGTTTCCGGCTTCTGGTTCGTCGTGGGTGTGTCTGCATGATGGGTCAGCGATCATGCCGCCTTTGAAGATGTCTCTCAGTGCCTTGATCAAAAGGAAAATGCCCATGAGGGCGAGGAGTGCATAGCTGGCCGGCTGCAGGGCGCGACTGGCTGCGGCGAAGCCGCCCATGCCTGAGGAAAAAATCAGATAGGCGGCCCCCACAGCCACGGCTGCGGAGCTCATATGAACAAACGTGATGGCGTTACCCATCAACGCTCCATTCATCAGGGACCCGGGATTGCTCAGAAAGTATGAACAGACAACGGCTTTGCCATGGCCGGGGCCAACCGCGTGGACGATCCCGTACAGGAAAGAAAGACCGAGGAACATCCATAAGGCCGGGCCAAAGGGGTTGCCTTTGAGCTGCATGCCGAATCCGTTGAGGCGTTCGGTCAGTTGTTTTTGGGTAGAGCGGACCAATGACATGAGGTTTTCGACAGGGCCGAGAGCTTCGACTTCTTCCACGGTGTCCACGTTTGTGGATGGAGATCCGACAATCGACAGGTGTACAGCCTCGGGCACGATGAATTTCCAGTACGTATGATCCTTTGCCGGTCTGATGGTGTGACTGACCTGGACCATGCCGTCAATTTCAAACGAGATGCCGTCTTTCACGAGTACGACGTCCGAGTAATAGTCCTTGTCGAACACGGCCATGCGAAAGTTCTTGAAGTGCTCGAAGGGGAGATTGAGAGGGACGAAGAAATCGTAAACCAGACGACCGTTTTCCAGTGAGGCCCGAAAGTCTCTGGTTTCGGTTACGGGTATCTGGTTGCCCTCGGATTCAATGAACGTGAAGTATCCGAAGTTTACGAGGTAGGCAAAAGCTCCGTCACGGATTTTTTCCTGCCCGAGGGTTGTAGGCAGGCTCTGCGCATCAACGCCTAGGTCACTCAAAATGGCCTGAGTAAAGATGTCGTCAAAAAGCCAGTGCTCGCGCACCCCGGTCACCCCTGCCTCATCGATAAGAAACGTCAGTGATGCATCAACGAAAACGTGGGGGTGGCAGCGTCCCTGACTTGGTGTCAGGAGCAGTGCGAGAATGGCCAACAGGCAGATGGTATGCAGTTTTTTAAGCATGACGATTGGTTCGTTGAATAATGGAGGGGGTGCGCTAAGGCAAGAATGATTTGTCTATAATTTGTGAGACGACGGACTTATAATTTTAATTGTTATGTGATATAGACGAGCAAAATTAATGAGTCTGGAGAGTCCATGTTGAGACGCCGTGTTTTCTGTCTCCTGTGTACATGCCTGATGCTGGCACCTGTTGCAGCCCAGTCCGGGGAGTTGCGTATAGTGACTCTTGACCTACCTCCATACTGGTATCATGACGAAAATAAACCGGCTGGAATCTGTGGTGAGATCGGGAATGCCGTTGCTGAGGAGTGCGGTCTGGTGGCAAGGAATATTCCGATGCGGCTACATCGAGGGCTTGAGGAAATGCGGATGGGCAGGGCGGATATGATTATTCTGCTCGCTTCCCCGGAGGCCGAGTCTGTCGGGTACAATCTTGGGCAGTTGTTTCACGAAGAGTCGGTTGTTATCGGTCTGGTAAAATCGGGAATCCAGTCTCCGGGTGATCTTGTCGGGAAAAGAGTCGCTTCGATTCGGGGGGCGCGATATGCTGCAACTGTTTCAGCAGAAAGCGGAGTCATTCTTTCCCCCGCGACAAGTTATCTGCAAAGCCTTAATCTGTTGCTTGAAGGACGTGTTGATGCTGTGCTGGGACCACGACTCGGTCTTGAACACACCATCAAGATGCATGATTTGCCTCGTATGGCGTTCTCTCGACCGCTGTTGGCCTGCCTTGCTCCGGTTACAGTGTATGTGTCCCGGCATGCTTCTGTTGCTTTGGTCGAGAGGGTGAGGGCGGCAATTCAGCGACTTGTCGACAATGGCACGGTTGAGCGTATTCGAAACAAGTATTTATTATAAGGCGGATGACAGCAGGCCCCGACTTATGTAAAGGTGTCCACTGATGGAAGAAGTTGCTGCGAATATGCTTCTCTTTCAAGAAAACCCATGAGCGCAAAAAAAACCAGAAGAAAAAAACCCTTTATGACAAGTCGGTCAATTTCTCGGGATTTGACCTTCAGTCTTGTCGTCATCGTCATGATCATTGCTACGGCAATGGGCAGTTATATCTATTGGCAACAGTCCCAGGAGATGTGGGCCACTGCCGAAGAAAAAGGCGAAGACACCATTACCAGCGTGGCCGAAATTTTGGCCGTCCCCATCTGGAACCTCGATTACGACAATGCCCGGCTCATCGGTTCGGTCTATACGCATGATGACATGGTTCAGGGGATTCGTATCTATGGTTCGCGAAATGAAGTCGTGTTCGCACATGAGAAATTCTCTGGTTCGCAAGCGGATTTCAGCAGAGTCCGGTCCATCGTGTTTGAAGGCAGAACCATTGGTCGTGCCGAGATCGATTTTACACTGGCACGGGACAAGAAGCGCCTGGATGAGCAGATGCTCGTTTCCGTCATAATCATCGTGGTGGCCATCTCGGTTATTCTCGCTATTACCGGCCTGCTGCTGCGCGTCTTCCTGAACAAGCCTCTCATGGTTCTTCAATCCGGTATTGCCCGTGTTGCCAAAGGTGATTTTTCCTATGATTTTGGAGAAGTCTATCATGCGGAGCTTCTGGAGATAGCCAAGCGATTCCGGCGCATGTCCATTGAGATTGAAGGTCGTGAGAATAAACTACAAACCATGAATAAAACGCTGCAGGAGGCCGAGGAAAAGTTTCGCGGTATCTTTGAGAATGCAGTGGAAGGTATTTTTCAGGCAACACCGGATGGCATTTTGCGTAGGGCAAACCCGGCCATGGCCAGGATTTTTGGGTATGATTCACTGGATGAATTCCTTTCTAACGTGCGGAGCTTGAGTTCCCGCATCATGGTGAATCCCGAGCACATGCAGGATTTTTTTGACAAGGTCAGGACCGACGGTGAGGTCAAACGTTTCGAGGCGGAGTATTATCGTCGTGACGGCAAGACCATGTGGGGGTCGCTCAACGCCCGGGCCATTTATGATGAGTTCGGTTCTTTTGTTTTTATTGACGGGATTCTTGAAGACATCTCCGACCGCAAAAAGGCCGAACAGGATCTGGCAGACCTCAATCGCCACCTGGAACAATTGGTACGTGACCGTACCGAGGATTTGGTGACCAAAGCCCGTGAGTTGGAAGAAGCTAACCAGCGATTGCGTGAACTTGATGAAATGAAATCAGCCTTTCTTTCGTCGGTGTCGCACGAGTTGCGGACGCCGCTGACATCCATTCTCGGATTTGCCAAGTTGCTGAATAAGGAATTTACAAAGAACTTCATGCCGCTTGTCGAAGAAGGGCGACTGGTCAGGAAGGGGGAGCGTATCCAGGCCAACCTCAAGATTATCAGCCATGAAGGTGAACGTTTGACCAGGCTTATCAATGACGTGCTTGATCTGAACAAGATCGAGTCCGGCTCCATGGGCTGGCGTGATGAACGGCTGGAAATGAATGAAGTCATCTCCGTGGCGGCCAATTCCGTCAGCGGAATGTTCACGCAGACAACCCTGAATCTTGTCACTGAAATTGAGCCTGATCTGCCGTCGGTCATGGCTGACCCGGATCGTATTCAGCAGGTGCTTATCAATCTTCTCAACAACGCTGCAAAGTTCACGGAACAGGGCATGGTCACATTACGGGCCTTTCCTCGTTTTGGGCAGCTTCGCGTTGAAGTGGTTGATACGGGAACCGGCATCCATACTGAAGACCAGGCACGGATTTTCGAGAAATTTCATCAGACACGGTATGACACCATGGTCAACAAACCTCAGGGGACAGGTCTTGGCCTGACCATCTGTCGTGAGATAGTTGAACACTACGGTGGCCGTATATGGGTCGAGTCTGAAATCGGCGTCGGCTCATCCTTTATATTCACGCTTCCGACGGTGCAATAGCTCCCTGCGGGCGAGATATCTGGGGCTGCACCTTTTCTGGACGGTGTTCAACGTCCTTCTTCTCAAGTCGATAGCGTCGTGCGAAAAACGATTCTTTTCCATGCAATGCTAGGCAGCAGCAAAGGCGTCTTGCAGGCTGATTGACTGTGAATAAAAGACAAGACAAGGCCCGAAGCAGATGCTCCGGGCCTTGTCTTATTGTTGTCGAAAGGTCTATTCTTACTCGTCGTATTCGTATTCGAGATCAATGTGGATCTCTCTGCCGTACCGTTTTTCGAGGTCTGCAAGGATGCCTCGTTTGGTGTTGAGCAGGTAGATTGCGAGTTCTTCTTCGCAATCATGTTCGACTCGTTCCGTACCTGGCCTGCGGATGTCTCTGTGGATTTCCTTGAGAGCCTGGAGAGCCTGCCATTCCATGTTGCGTCGGATACCTGTGCCTTTGCAGCAGGGGCACGCTTCGGTGGAGATAGCAATGGCCGATGATCCAAGACGCTGGCGAACCAGCTCCATGAGACCGAAGGAGGAGATGCGGCTGACGTCTGTGCGGGCGCGATCGTTTTTCAACTCGGCACGCATGACCTTCTCTACTTCTCGGCAGTCTTTGGGGTTTTTCATCTCGATGAAATCGATAACCACCTGCCCGCCGATGTCGCGCAGTCTGAGCTGGCGGGCGATTTCCTTGGCGGCTTCCACGTTTGTCTTGAGAGCCATTTTCTGGAAGTTGCGTTCCCCTCCGATCTTGCCGGAGTTGATATCCACGGCAGTCAGAGCCTCTGTGGCATCGAAGACCAGACGGCCGCCGGACGGCATGGACGCTTCGCGGGAATAAATTTCTTCAACCTGTTTGACGAGATTGAATCGTTCCAGCAGAGAAAGATCGTTTTCGTCATGCAGGCGAACCAGATTGTTTTTGCGCGGGAAGGCGAGCCTGACGAATTTGTCTATCTGATCGTAGGTTTCCTTGTCGTCTACCCACACCTCGGTGACATCCGATGTCAGGTAATCGCGAACAGCGCGTGCGGCCAGGCCCAGTTCTTTGTAGACGATGACCGGAGCCTTTTCCTGCTGGGCGTTGGCGCGGATGTCTGTCCACAAGCGATTCAGATACTTGTAGTCCCTTTCCAAGGCGGCCTTGGACTGACCAACCGCAGCGGTCCGGGCAATGAGGCCGACGCCTTCAGTTGTTTCAAAGGATTCAAGGGCTTTTTTCAGACGTACCCGTTCTTTTTCGTTTTCGATCTTGCGGGAAACGCCCATCTGGGAGCGGCCGACGGTGTATACAAAACTGCGCCCGGGCAGAGAAAGATAGGAGGTAAGGAAGGCGCCTTTTTTGCCGGTAGGTTCTTTGACCACCTGGACAAGCACTTCCTGACCGGCTTTGAGCACTTTCTGCATGAGCGGATAGCGCGCACCCTTCTTCTGGGTGAAGTTATCCATGTAATATTCGGGATGGACTTCATCAATCTGGAGAAAACCGTTTCGTTCGGCTCCGTAGTTGATGAACGCGGCCTGAAGGCCGTTGTCTATGTTGTGAATGTACCCTTTGTAGATGTTGCCCTTGGTCTTTGCCTGATGCACCATCTCCACGTAATACTCATTGACTTTGCCTTCTTCGGCAATGACGACTTCAACCTGTTCTCCCGGTAGGACGGAAATGAACATTTTCTGCCGTTTTTTCTTGTTT
Organism: uncultured Pseudodesulfovibrio sp.; assembly: GCF_963675635.1. Classification (NCBI taxonomy): domain Bacteria; kingdom Pseudomonadati; phylum Thermodesulfobacteriota; class Desulfovibrionia; order Desulfovibrionales; family Desulfovibrionaceae; genus Pseudodesulfovibrio; species uncultured Pseudodesulfovibrio sp. Next base: position 3,035,781 of record NZ_OY776488.1, read on the forward strand.
GGCATAATACCCTCGTGACGAGAAATGTGTGATGTACTTCATGGCGTGTCTGTCTCCTCAATGATGTGGCCCGTACCGTGGTAATATGTCTCGCCCCGGTCATCCCGGGAGGTGATTTCGCCCTTTTTCAAAAGGGCTTCCACGGCAGCGCGGACCTGTTTCGGGTCCACGGTCAGAGCCTGTGCCAGTTGAGAGACGGTCTGTGGCCTCCGGGTCAGGGATGCGCGGACGAAGTCTATTACGTGCTCCGTGCTCATCGTTTTCCTGTCGGTGGTCTGCCGCGTGTGTACGCTGGCTTCTCCGCTCTCAAGCGCCATGCGCCAACGACTTAGAACCTCCCCTTCCACGGGGTGGACTCCCTTGACTGTTCCAGGACGGGTCAATGTGACCACGTCCACACGGTCAGGAGCAAGTCGTTTGCAAAAATTCTTCAACCTGCCGAGGTTCTCGTTTGTGTCATTAATTCCTTCGGCAAGTAAAATTTCCAAAAATATCTTTCCGTTGAATTCCTTTCTGAATTCAAGCAGCCCGTCGGCTATGCCTTGGGGCGAAAAACCTTTGCAGGGACGATTCACGCGAGTGAATTCGTCATCCAACAGTGAGTCCAGGCTGGGCAGAACTACATCGGCCAGGGCAAGTTCCCGTCGTACTTCCGGGTTGCCAATCAGGCTGGCGTTGGTCAACACTGCAATTTGCGTGTCCGGGAAAAGCTGTCTGGCTCCGATGATGACTTCAGCCATCTCCGAGTTCAGGCAGGGTTCTCCCAGTCCTCCGAGGGTCACCATGTCCGGTGTATCCAACCCCTCTTCCTTCCATGCGGCCAGTTCCTTGAGAATGGCTGTTGCTGCCACATAGGGCTTCCTTTCAACAGTCAGGTTCCTGGTGGCTCCCACTTCACAGTATACACAATCCATCGAGCAGATTCGGTCCCCGAGCAGGTCGAGTCCGAGCGAGCGTCCCAGTCGTCCGCTCATGACCGGTCCGAAGACGTATTTATATGCCATGGTGTATCGTATTCCTTGAAGCGTAGAAATCAAAATCTATGGGAGGTTATTAAGAACTGAGGGGCTGCTGTCAAGGGTCTGTGGAACATAAGTGCTACAGCGCGTGTCGTGTTTATGCAAGAAGAAGATGTGAGGCCACTCAGTAAATAATTGGATTATACGTATACTTATGTGTAAAGTCGGCTGTGATTCTCAGGAGGATTTGCATGTTTGACGTTATTCTCGAATCCCTTCGAGCCCTTGTCATCGGTGGTATCCTGGTGTTCTTTGTCCGTGCGGACAAGGATGTGGGATATGGCAGGCGTGGCTATCTTTTTGTCAAGATTGGTTTTTTGCTTATCCTGTTTGGTTCCGTCATAGATCTCACCGATAATTTTGAAGGGCTGAACTGGACCGTGGTGGGAGGAAACACGCAGGTTCAGGCTTTTCTTGAAAAGATCATAGGGTATCTCGGGGGCTTTGTCATGTTGGCCATAGGTTTTTGGCTTTGGCTTCCCTCTCTGCATACCATAGAAAGTTTTCAGGATTGTCTGGAGGCCGACAAACAGAGTCTTGGGCGAGAACGTGCGGAACTGATCAGCAAGCTGGATCGGGAGGTCCGTAAGCGTCGGGCTGTCGAAGCAGGACTGCTCATAGCTGAAGAGCGGCGAATGATGCTGTATGAAAAAGCTCCTGTCCCTATAGTTCATGGGATCATCGGCGGGATTTTGGTTGAATGGAATACCGCTTTCGCCAGAATGCTTGGCTATGATTCCATTGAAGAGTTGAGCAGTGTCGTTCGGGAGTTTGATGACCCTGTTTTCATGTGGCCTGTCCGTGCAGAAGTTGAGGCAATGCTTGCTGCTCTTCGTGCGGAAAAGACCATTGTTAATTTTGAGGCGCATATCCAACGCAAGGACGGATCAATTATACTGGCCCGGTTGGATTTCACTACGGTGGAAGATCGGGACGGAGTGAATTATTATTTTTATTGTTTTGCAGAGGACATCACTGAGCGCAGAGCTGCAGAAGAGCTTCTTGCCAACAGCGAACGAAAGCTGAAAGTCATGATGGATACGATGCCTATCGGGTTGACACTGCTTGATGAAGAGACTCGGGAGGTCGTGGACGTCAACGCAGCCATGCTTTCCATGACCGGGTACACCCGGGAGGATATCGTCGGGCGCAAGTGTTGTAAATTTTTTTGCCAGAGCGATAAAGCCCTGTGCCCTGCGCTGGAGGAGGGAGAGGCCGTTGCCAGCGATGAACGTCTCATACATATGCAGAATGGGGATGATCTGCCTGTTCTCAAATCGGTGTCCCGTGTGGTGCTGGACAACAGGAGTTGTCTGTTGGAGGCATTTGTGGATATCTCTGAACAAAAGCGATTGGAACACCTCAAGGAGGATGTGGATCGTATTGTTGCCCATGATATAAAGGCACCAATTGTCGGCATGATAAGCGCGTGTAAAGTCCTGCTTATGGATGAGGACACAGTGCAGGGTGAAATTCGGGATATCCTGGGAACCATCGAGCAGCAGGGGCGGAAAGTGTTGAATATGGTCGGCATGAGTATGACCATCTACAAGATGGAGGCCGGGTCGTATTCGTACACCCCTTCCCCTGTAGATTTTATTGACGTGATCAAGGATGTCCTGACTGAATTGGGAGAAATGGCAGAGAGTCTCGGCGTGACAGTGGATGTGCGTTTGAGCGATGGCTCGGATTATATGACGTCCTCGTTAGTCATTATGGGTCAGGATCTACTTTATGATTCTATGGTGGCAAATTTACTGAAAAATGCCATAGAGGCATCCTCCGCTGGAGGAACGGTCTCCATTGAACTGAATCGGTGCGACCCTGATACCATGCTAATGACGATTGAAAATGATGGGGTTGTTCCTTCCGACATCCGCGCGAGTTTTTTTGATAAATATGTCACCTCTGGTAAGAGAGCAGGGACCGGACTGGGTACGTATTCGGCCAGTCTCGTTGTACGAACCGTGGGGGGGCGTATCTCCATGGAAACGTCGGATGAAAAAAACCGAACCGTCATTTCGGTTACATTGCCTTGTGTCTGATTGCGCCGTTTACCTTGACTTCCCTTCAACCTGACCGTACCTCAGAGCCATCATTTTCAGGAGGCCGAATCAATGATCGAATCCGGACAACTCATTCTACTCATCAGCCATAAAGGCAAACGATACCTTCGCAAGCTTGAAGCTGGCGGAGAAGTACACACCCATGACGGCAAGCTGCTCATGGACGAAGTGGCTGAGGCCGGTTTCGGCCAGTATGTCAAAACCCATCTTGGCAGACCCTATCTGGTGCTCAAGCCGACTCTGCATGACCTTATCAAGGGTGTAAAACGACAGACCCAGATCATGTACCCCAAGGAAATCGGGTATCTGATGATGAAGCTGGGGATCGGTCCCGGTTCTACAGTCATCGAATCCGGTACAGGTTCTGGTGGGCTGACTACGGCTCTTGCTTGGTTCGTGGGCGATACCGGCAAGGTCATTACTTATGAACGTCGTGCCGATTTTTTCAAGCTGGCTGGAAAGAACCTTGAACGCGTCGGGCTGGCGGATCGCGTGGAACAGGTGAATCAGAATATTGAGGATGGCTTTAAGCATTCAGGCGCAGATGCTCTGTTCCTCGATGTCCGTACGCCGTGGGAATATCTTTCATCTATCCCGGATGCCGTTATTCCGGGAGCCATGTGCGGCTTTTTGCTGCCTACGGTCAACCAGGTATCCGATCTGCTTCGGGGATTGGAAGACGGTCCTTTTGCGGATCTGGAAGTGCTGGAAATTTTGGTGCGTCGCTGGAAACCTGTTGCAGACAGGCTTAGGCCAGACGATCGCATGGTGGCGCATACAGGGTTCTTGGTGTTCGCCAGATATATGGAACCGCCGAAGGTGGCTCCTCGGGCAGAGCTTGAAGCCGAGGCAATGCCTGTTACGGCAGAAGTTTCGGAAGAACTGCCTGATGACGTCGATGATAACGTTGAAGAAATATAATAACGGCCCGCGAAAGCGGGCCTTTTTTTGCTGTCTGACAGTTTCTTGTTCGCGCGGAATAGGATCATACTTGGGGGATACTCAGTCGAATTCGGCATATACTTATCGGGAAAGGTGGAATTCAGTTCGTGGTGTGTAGTGAGAGGGTGTGAGAAACTATTTTTGCTACCCCAAGGGCCATGTCTTTGCTATGCTTTTCATCTTGAGTGACCTTTCAAACGTTTATCCGGAATGAGAATGGATCGTCTGAAAAAATATATCGCAGATAATGAAGAATGGTTCAGAGAGCACATTCTTTCCTATGCTCAGGGGTATGGGGTATCCCCGGACGCTTTGACGGGAGGGTGGGGCGAGTTTTTCTCGGACCTGGTCGAATCCATGCCTTCCCAGCCCTGTGAAGTGGCGGATGCAGACCAGAAGACGCGGAAGAAAAATATTCTTTCATTGTTTCAAGGCCTCGATACCCCAGCACTTATTCTCGATGAAGGTTTCAATGTGGAAGCCATGAACAAGGCTTCTGTCAATGCTCTGGGTCTTGGCAAAGGGGTTGCGGTCGTATCGAAACCTCTGGCGGATGTTGCGCCTTGGCTCGCCGGTTGTGTGCAGGAATGTCAGGACTTCGGCAAAGTGTGTCGGATGGATGTGGTGACTCCGATGCTTTATGGCGAGAAATATTACAGTGTTTCGGTCTCAAAATTTTCTGAAGTGGTCGCCGGATTTACGGGGTTTGTCCTTACACTGGAGGATATTTCGTTTCGGGTGGAGACCGAGAAGCAATTGAGCCGTGAGCGGAATCGGGTTGCCCACTACCTTGATGTGGTTGGATCAATCATCGTGGCCCAGGATGCTTCCGGGGCAATCACCATGGTCAACCGGACAGGCTGCCAGCACCTTGGTTATGAGGAACACGAGCTGCTTGGTCGGAACTGGATCGATCTCATGATTCCGGATGAATTGCGTGATGAAATGCGCGACTATTTTTATACAGTATTTTCCGGGCAGACAGACGTTGACGACGAACATACCAATTATATTGTCGACAAAGATGGTGTGCATCGTTTGGTGCATTGGCAGAACAGAGCGCTGACCAACGATGCGGGCATGGTCATCGGTCTCCTGAGCTCCGGTGTGGATGTGACGGAACAACGAGCCATGGAGGACGCACTTTCCGAGAAGGAACTGTGGCTACGAAACACGTTTGTCGCTTTGGGGGAAGCCGTTCTTATCCTGACACCGGACAGGAATATCCTGGATGCCAACCCTGCTGCAGAAGTCATGTTCGGGATGACCAATGAAGAATTGAGCGGGATACCTTTGCACGAACTGCATGTGGACAAGGCTCACTATGAGGACTTTCTCATCAAATCTCAGGCCGCTTTCGACAAAAGGGAAAAAGCTCTGTTTGAAATGGCCTTGCGAAGAAATGACGGAACTGTTTTTCCCGCCGACCACTCGGTGTCTCTCATCCTCGGCGATGATGGGCAACCGTTGGGCATCGTCAATGTTATACGCGACATCTCTGCACGGAAAAAGGCAGAACAGGTGCTGCAGGAAAGTGAAGAAAAATTCCGACGAATATTCGAGTCCATTGAAGAAGGATACATGGTCACCGATTTGAACGGAATCGTTCAAATGGTGAATCCGGCTACCTGCCGTTTGCTTGGTTACGAGGAAAAGGATCTCCTTGGGCAAAGCATGGGCAGTTTGTATTCCGTCAAGGAAGAGCGGGGGCGCCTGCGGAAACTCCTGATTGAAAAAGGGAGTGTTCGAGGTTTGCAGGTGCAGGCTCGTCGCAATGGCGGTTCAACCATCGTTGTCGAGGCAAATGCGCATCTGATCCGTAATGATATGGGCGACCCCATTGCCATGGAAGGTACCTTCCGCGATATTACGGACCGTATCGAAGCCGAAAAAATTCTTTTGGAGCGAGAGAAGCAGTATCGGGCCTTTTTTGAGAACAACCACGCCATCATGCTTTTGGTGGACCCGAAAGATGAGCGTATTATTGACGCCAATCCGGCTGCCAGTGAGTTTTACGGGTATTCCATTGACGAAATGCGTGACATGACCATGAGCCAGATCAACGTTCTGACTCAGGATGAAATATTCAGGGAAATGCAGCTTTCGAGGCAGGAAGGCCGTTCTTATTTTATCATGAAGCATGTTCTGGTTAGCGGTGATATCCGCGATGTAGAGGTGTACTCCGGTCCGATCATGGTGCAGGGCAAACAACGCCTGTACTCGGTTATTCATGACGTCACACAGCGAATTCGTCTTGAACAGGACATGAAGCGGCTGGCAACCACCGACGGGTTGACCGGTGTGAACAATCGGCACAATTTTTTTGTTCTCGGTTCCAAAGAGCTGGTGCGCGCCAAACGGTACAAGAATCCGCTGAGTGTGCTCATGCTCGACATCGACTATTTCAAGTCCATCAATGACACCCATGGACACCAGGCGGGCGACCTCGTTCTCAGGATGCTGGCGGCCGCATCCGTTGGAACTCTGCGCGAGACCGACATCTTCGGTCGACTCGGTGGCGAGGAATTTGCTGTAATTCTTCCGGAAACCGGGTTAAAAGAGGGACTTGAAGCCGCCGAACGACTTCGTGAGGTCTATGCATGCCTTGAGGCGCGGGTCGGTGACGCCGTGATATCGTTTACCGTTTCAATAGGAACGACTGTGGTTCGGCCGTCGGACAAGACCATTGAAGAGGTCCTCAACCGTGCGGATGAAGCCTTATATAAGGCCAAACGCATGGGACGAAACAGGGTGGAACGAGGTTGATCTCCTTTCTTTCGAATCCGGAGCCTGGTGCGTCCTGATTCCCCTTCTCATTAGCCGGTTTTTCCATGAAAAAGTCTTGACGTTTTCCAAGGGGTTTGGAATATGTTTCTGAGTTTTACGTGATGTTTTTCACAACTTTTCACTGCACGCTTGCGAAACAGAGGCTTCCCGGCTTTGATCGGGTGGTCAAAATTTGATGTTTTACAAGTTATTGCGAGCATATAATGACATTTGAATCCGTGCTGGCCGAACGCAAGGCCGAACTGTCGAAGAAGTGGGCCGATCTGGTTCTTCAGACGTATCCCAAAGAAACACAGAAAGTTTGGACCAAACAAAAGGATCGATTTCAGAATCCCGTGGGGGCTGCCATTTTCGAGGCAACCGGGGAGCTGTTCGATCAATTGATAGACTGGCAGGATGCAGGGGTGATCGCCAAGAGCCTGGATAAGCTTATTCGTATTCGGGCTGTTCAGGACTTCACTCCCTCACAGGCATTGAGTTTTGTTTTTTTGCTGAAAAAGCTCCTTCGCGACGAGTTTTTCAAGGCCATGAAGAAAGACGGAACACTCGATAACCTGTTGAGGTTCGAGGCCAAAGTAGACAATTTGGCCATGATGTCTTTTGACATCTATACAAAAAGTCGCGAAGAGGTATTCCGGTTCCGCGTTGACGAGGTGAAGCGCGCCCAGAGCAGCTTGCTCAGGAAAGCCGGAATGGTTGTGGACGTTACGACCGATATGTCGGTCGATTAAGGACACGTTCAAGGGGTTTGGTTACGGTGTGAGAACCGGGCCGATGTGCGCAAGGGGGTGTATTTGCGGGAGTTCCGTGAATTCGTTTTTCGCATGCGTCGCCGTTCAGGCGTCGACGATTCCTTGAGAGCGTGTACCGAAAGTGGCAGGCCTCCGGTGGAAACCGGCAGGTCCAACCTTCAAGCGAGGTGACGGTAGATGAATGCTCTTTACTCACTTCTGTTCGTCTTTCTCCTGGTGTTGATCCCGTTGTTTGGGGTTGATGCGGCACATCTGAGGACTTTCTTCGGTGTCTGCATCCCGACAACGGCTTTCATCATCTTCATCGTGGGCTTTATTTATAAAGTCATAATCTGGGGTCGCTCGGCCGTGCCGTTTCGCATCCCCACAACCGGTGGTCAGTTCAAGTCATTTGACCCCAAGCTGTTCCCGCAGAACAAGCTGGACTGTCCCCAGACCGGCGCTCAGACTTTCTTCCGTATGGTGCTCGAAGTCTTCGCGTTCCGGTCTCTGTTCAGGAACACTGCCGTGTCCCTGCACCAAGGAAAGGATCATCCCATTGTCGCTTACAAATCCAGTAAGTGGCTGTGGCTCTTTGCCATCACTTTCCACTATTCCTTTTTCATTGTTGCCCTGCGGCACCTTCGCCTGTTCCTCGAGCCGGTTCCGTTCTTCGTGAACGGTCTTGAGTTCGTGGACGGCCTCCTGCAGATAGGCGCACCGACCATGTATCTGGCCGACATTGGTCTGCTGGCTGGCGTGCTTCTGCTTCTGGGTCGCAGACTGATCAACTCCCGGATCAACTACATCTCGTATGCATCGGATTTCTTTCCGCTGTTCCTGATCCTGGCTGTCGCCCTGTCGGGCATCTACATGCGGTACTACGCCAAGGTCGACGTTATCGCGATCAAGGAACTGACCATGGGTCTGGTGACGTTTAATTACGTTGTCCCCGAAGCCGTCGGTATTTCCTTCTTCGTTCACGTCTTCCTGGTCAGTTGCCTCATGGCATACTTCCCGTTCAGCAAGCTCATGCACATGCCGGGTGTCTTCATGTCCCCGACACGGAACATGCCGAACGATACGCGTGCCAAGCACCATGTGAACCCCTGGAACGATCCCAACATCAAGGCTCATGCCTATGCGGACTACGAGAAGCAATTCGGCGTCCCCATGGCCGAGGCCGGTCTGCCGCTCGATAATCCCGAGAATGGCAAGGCCCCCGAGGAAAAGGCTTAGGCCCAGGGTTCACCGTTAGGTGATACTTCTTTATCTGAGGAGATAAAAGATATGTCCGACATCCCAAAAGCAGATGAGCTCTTCAAGAGCATAGATTACAATCCACCGGCCACTGGCTGGATGGAAACCCCGGTGGACTTTTCACCGGGCAACTGGTGTTACCCCGCCAAGCCCGAGAAGATGGAATATATGGAATCCAAGCTTCCTGGTCTCTGGGGTCCGGCCCGTGAGTGGAATCCGGGCGAAGCCGACTGGAAACTGCCTTCCAACTGGAAGGAGATTGTGGTCAACGGCTTTCGCGAGAGGCTGAAAAAGTTTCGTACACTCCAGGTGTTCATGGACATCTGTGTGCGTTGCGGCGCTTGCGCAGACAAATGTCACTTCTTCATCGGTTCCGGCGATCCCAAGAACATGCCTGTTCTTCGTGCCGAACTGATGCGTTCCGTCTATCGCGGTGAATTCACTGTGGCAGGCAAGATCCTGAGCAAGCTTACCGGCTCCCGTGTCATGGAAGAAGATGTCCTGAAAGAATGGTTCATCTACTTCTACCAGTGCACTCAGTGCCGCCGCTGTTCTCTCTACTGTCCCTACGGCATCGACACTGCGGAAATGACCATGATGGCCCGCGAATTGATGCACCTGGTCGGTTTGAACACCAACTGGATCATGGAACCCGTTTCCAACTGTAATATCACTGGTAACCATCTCGGTATTCAGCCCCATGCTTTCGCGGACATCGTGGATTTCATGGTTGATGATATCGAGGAAGTCACCGGCAAGCGTGTCAAGGCTCCTCTGAACGAGAAGGGCCACGAGATTCTGTTCATCACCCCGTCCGGCGACGTGTTCGCGGACCCAGGCATCTATACCTTCATGGGTTATCTGATGCTGTTTGATGAAATCGGTCTCGACTACACCATGTCCACCTACGCATCTGAGGGCGGTAACTTCGGTTCGTTTACCAATAACGAAACCATGAAGAAGCTCAACGCCAAGATGTACGCCGAAGCCGAACGCCTCGGTTGTAAGTGGATTCTCGGCGGCGAGTGTGGTCACATGTGGCGTGTTGTTCACCAGTACATGGATACCATGACAGGTGACACCCAGCACGCTGGCATGACCACTCCCAAGTCCCCGATCACCGGAACGGTGTTCGAGAACGCAGCAGCCACCAAGATGTTGCACATTACCGAATTCACGGCTGACCTGATGAAGCACAACAAGCTGAAACTCGATCCCAGCCGTAACGATCACCTGCGTGTAACCTTCCATGATTCCTGCAACCCTGCACGGGGTATGGGACTTCTGGACGAGCCGCGCTACGTTATCAAGAACGTGTGCAACAACTTCTTCGAAATGCCTGTCGGCACCACTCGTGAGCAGACTTTCTGTTGCGCTGGCGGTTCCGGTCTGAATACTGACGAGATCATGGAAATTCGTCTGCGCGGCGGCCTGCCTCGCGGTAACGCTCTGCGCCATGTGCAGGAAAAGCATGGTGTCAACACCATGGCCTGTATATGCGCTATTGACCGCGCCACCCTGATCCCGCTGGCTGACTATTGGGCTCCCGGTGTGACCATCACAGGTACCCATGAACTGGTCGCCAACGCACTGGTCATGGAAGGTGAGTCCGAACGCAAGATGAACCTTCGTCAGGAGTACCTGCCCGGATTCGAGGACGAGGATGACGATTGGACTCCCCCGAACATGGAGGATGCATAAATGAAAATGCACTACGGTTTCCCGATCATCGTCGGTCTGCTCATCTTCATCGGTCTGCTCTGCGCTCCGTTCGCACTGGGTACTGTCGTGACCAAGGAATACAAGCAGCCTGAGCTCAAACTCCCCGCAGGCGAAAAGGAATGCATCGAGTCCAAGGAATTCATGCGCGAACAGCACATGAAACTCCTTGATGACTGGCGCGACTGGGCCCTGCGTGATGGCAAGCGGACCTACACGAACCACAAGGGCAAAGAGTTCACCATCTCTCTGCAGAACACTTGCATGAAGTGCCATAATAACAAGGCCGATTTCTGCGACAAGTGTCATACTGACGCTGGTGTCTCTCCCTACTGCTGGGATTGTCACATTCAGCCGGAGGGTTTGAAATAATGAATAAAAACAGAAGAACCTTCGTCAAGCTTGCCGGGCTTGCTGCGGCTGGCCTGGCTCTGGCTCCCAAGGCCATGGCTTCCGGTGGCGGACATTCTCCGGTCAAGGTCAATGACAATGCCGCCCATGCCAAGCATTGGGCTATGGTCATTGATACTACCAAGCTGCACACTGAAGAAGAAATCGCCAAACTGTCCGATGTCTGTCATTCCATCCACAATGTCCCGCATATCGAGGGCAAAAGGGAAGTGAAGTGGCTCTGGGCTGACGGTTATGATCAGACCTTCCCTGAGCAGGAGAACCCGCATCTGGCCGAGGAAGTGCATCTGCGCTCCTTCCCGCTGCTGTGCAACCACTGTGAACAGCCTCCGTGCGTACGCGTCTGCCCGACCAAGGCGACGTATCAGCGCCCTGACGGCATCGTGGCCATGGACTACCATCGCTGCATTGGTTGCCGTTACTGCATGGCCGGTTGCCCCTACGGTTCCCGTTCATTCAACTGGGGCGAGCCCCGGAAGAATCTGGATTTGTCCAAATTGAATACCGAGTTCCCCACCCGCATGCGCGGCGTCGTCGAGAAGTGCAACTTCTGTGTCGAGCGTCTGGCCATAGGCAAGCAGCCTGCCTGTGCGGAGGCCTCGGAAGGTGCCATCGTGTTCGGCGATCTCCTTGATCCCGATTCCGAAGTCCGTCAGGTCCTCCGCGAACGGTTCACCATTCGTCGTAAACCCACTGCAGGCACTGAGCCCAGTGTTTACTACATCATTTAGGAGGAATCAGAATGCTTGAATTAGCTCTCAAAGGTTCCAAGAGATACTATGGTTGGATCGCATTCCTCCTGGTGTTGATCGGCATAGGCGGAGCCGCCTACGTCAATCAGCTTGTGGTCGGTCTGGAAGCCACTGGCATGAGCCGCGACGTGTCCTGGGGATTCTACATCTCCCAGTTCACCTATCTGGTCGGTTTGGCTGCATCGGGTGTCATGATCGTGCTGCCCAACTACTTTCATAACTACAAAGCCAACAAGCACATGGTCATCTTCGGTGAGTTCATGGCAATCGCCGCCTGTATTATGTGCCTTCTGTTCATCATCGTCGACATTGGTCAGCCCACCCGTATGATGAACATGATCTTCCATCCCACTCCGAACTCCATTCTGTTCTGGGATATGATCGTGTTGAACGGGTATCTGGGTCTGAACCTGTTGGTCGGTTGGACGTGTTTGACGGCTGACCGTGCTGGTCTGCCGCATCCGAAGTGGCTCAAGCCCTTCATTTACACGTCCATCATCTGGGCTTTCTCCATCCACACCGTGACAGCGTTCCTGTATCAGGGTCTGCCTGGCCGTCATTACTGGCTTACTGCCGTTCTGGCTGCCCGCTTCCTGGCTTCCGCATTCTGTTCCGGTCCTGCCATTCTCCTTTTGGTGATGATGGTTACCCAGAAGTTCACTTCCTTCAAGATGCCCAAGAAAGCTCTGAAGACTCTGGTCAAGATTATTGCTTACGCCATGTGCGTGAACATGTTCTTCTTCTCCCTTGAAGTCTTCACCGCCTTCTACTCCAATATGCCCGGTCATACTCATCCGCTGGTTTACTTGTTTGCAGGTGCCCACGGTCATCATGAACTGGTCGGTCTCATGTGGACATTCATCGCTTTCGCAGCCATCTCTATCACCTTGTTGGTGACGCCCAAGCTGCGTAACAACATGAAGCTGCTGCCTTACACCCTGGTCATTCTCGTGATTGCCACCTGGATCGACAAGGGGCTTGGCCTGCTTATCGGTGGTTTCAACCCCACCCCGTTCAACACCATTGCTCCTTACTGGCCTACCGGTAAGGAACTGTTGGTCTCCATGATGATTTACGCCGTTGGTGCGTTGATCGTGACGGTGCTGTTCAAGATTGCAACCGACGTCAAGGAAGAAATGGGACATTCCCAGACATTGCCTTGTGGTTGCTCCTCCGAAGACGTGTGCGACTGTGCTCCGGCTGAGGAAGTAACAGAAAAAGTCCCTGCCGAGGCGTAAAAGCGGCAATTGCTGAAAGCCTAGCCTCGTAACGTCACCTCGTTAGGTTCACAAGCTCGAACAGGGGCCGCTCCGAATAGGGAGCGGCCCCTTTATCATGTAATTGAATTCGGGTTCCCTTTTTTGGCCCTGGCATGTTACATGCGAAGAAGAGCCCGGATTTTGGTTGAAGATAAAATTTTCTCAGGAAGGTAAGCCAGATGAAAGACACAACACGTTGCGTACCGTTAGCATTTATTCTGACACTGCTTCTCCTTGTCGGGTTGGCAGGGTGTTCGACGAAGATAATTGTTCCACCAGTGACAATGGACGCAGCCCGGTTGCAATTGAACGGAAAATTCGTGTGGTTCGATTTGTTCACAACAGACATGACTGCTGCTCAGAATTTTTATGATCGTGTCTTTGACTGGGGTTTTGAGCGGTCAAATGAAGGGAATCCGCAGGTGAAAAATATCCTGCACCGTGGACAGTTTGTCGGTAATATGATCGGTCGGAACTCGACACCTGACGATTCATATTGGCTTTCCTACATTTCCGTGGCTGATACTGACCACGCATATGATGCGGCTCTGGGGTCCGGTGCTACCAGCTATGCTTCTCCAAAAGAAATGCCGAATCGTGGGCGTGTTGCTGTGATCGTCGATTCTCGGATGTCACTCATTGGGCTGCTCAAGTCGCCAGTGGGAGATCCGCCTGACGTAAAGCCGGTTGCTGGTCAATGGGTCGGGACTGAACTGTGGACCGACAGCCTCGATGATGCGCTAGCATTTTATACTCGCCTCGGCGGATACAATGCCGAAAGCGTGACGGCCAACGACATGGTGCAGTATAGGCTCCTTTCGACAAACGGTCGTATACGCGCTGGCATTGTCTCCACTCAGCGAGTGGATATTGCCCCCCAGTGGGTTCCCTATGTAGCGGTCGAAAATATTCAAGCCACCATGGAATTGATCCGGGCCAACGGAGGCCGTATACTGTTAGAGCCACAAATGGATGTGACGTCGGGGCGGCTGGCTCTTTTCTCTGACCCGACGGGTGCAGTTCTTGGTATCCGGGAGATGGAACCCGAAGAAGACTGATACGCGTCTGTCCAGTATGTATGCAGAGCGTTTGCGCGATCAGCTTGTCACCGCTCCTATAGGCATTGAGTAGAGAGTATGCCCCTGAGCATTGATTCCATCTCTTCATGATGGCATAGTCCTTCGCTAGGAAACAAATATCGTGGACATGGCAAGCGCAGAATTCCCCTTTCACGGAGCCTGAAAAGACAATCGAGGATTACATGAATATCGGCGAATACACCTTTGAAGAGTTCAAGAAAAAGGCAAAGCAATTTCACGGGTATCCTGCCCCGGGCCTGCTCATCGGCGGATATATGGTGGAGGCTGCCAAGGCACGAATCCCTGAGGGGACTTTGTATGAAGCTATGGTTGAGACCGGCAAATGTCTTCCTGACGCCGTGCAGATGCAGACGCCGTGCAGCACCGGAAACAACTGGATGAAGGTTAAGCTGCTCGGTCGATATGCTGTTTCCTTGTATGACAAATTTACTGGCGAGGGCGTCCGTGTAGCCGTTGACCGGAATAAACTTGATAACTGGCCTGAAATTCGTGGCTGGTTCATGAAGGAAAAGCCCAAAGCCGAACAGGATACGGACAAACTGTTTGAAGAGATTGAACAGGCAGGGGACACTATCTGTTCCATTCAATCCGTGACGATTGACAAGAAATACCTAGGTCACGGACATATGTCCTCCATCGATATCTGTCCGGTCTGCGGCGAAGCCTACCCCGGTTCCGACGGTTCCATCTGTCGGGGCTGCCAAGGTGAGGCCCCGTATGAAACCATGGGGAATGCTTCCTGTATTGACGAAGCGCCTGACCTTCACGCTGTCCCGGTGGAAGAGGCTGTGGGAAGAAAGGCCGCGCATGACATGACTGGCATTGTTCCCGGTGAATCCAAAGGGCCCATCACCAAAGCCGGTGAAACGCTGGATATCGGTGATGTGTGTCGCCTTCAGCGCATAGGTAAGTACAACGTGTATCTTGAAGAGAATCTGCCTAGTGACGAATGGGTTCATGAGAATGAAGCCGTTAAGGCGTTTGCCAAGCGTATGGCCGGGAAGGGTATTTCTTACGATGCAGACCCGGAAGAAGGTAAAATCAATTTCTTTGCGGAAGAACCGGGAATGCTGTCCATTGATCTGGATGCGCTTTCCCGGTTCAATCTTTCACCGGATGTCATGTTAGCGACCCGTCATGATGGTTCGGTGATGCCCAAGGGCAAGGGCGTGGCGGGTACTCGGGCCATTCCGCTCTATATCTCCCGTGACAGATTCAGTCGTGCCCTGACAGCCCTCGGTGAAGGCCCGGTTCTTGAGATTTTGCCTCTCAGGGCGGCCAAGGTTGGAATTCTGGTTACCGGAACTGAAGTCTTTCAAGGGTTGATCGAAGACAAATTCATTCCGATTATTTCTTCCAAAGTCATCAGGTTTGGATGTGAAGTCGTAAAAACCGACATCGCACCCGATGAACGTGAAGCCATAACATCGTCTGCCAAGGCCATGCTGGACGCAGGGTGCGACCTTATTGTTACAACCGCAGGCATGTCTGTGGACCCGGATGATGTCACCCGGGCCGGTCTGGTGGATGCTGGCCTGAAAGATGACCTTTACGGTGTTCCTGTGCTGCCTGGCACCATGTCGTTGGTCGGTAAGCTGCGTAATGCGGCCATCATGGGTGTTCCGGCTTGTGCCTTGTTTTATCAGACGACAGCCTTTGACATTCTGCTTCCTCGAGTCCTTGCTGGGCAGACTATTACGAGAAAGATGCTTGCAAATCTTGGTGAAGGTGGTTTCTGCATGGGATGCAAAACCTGCTCCTTCCCCAAGTGTCCTTTTGGGAAATAGTCCACTTATTCAACCCTCTCTGTTCGTGATAAAATTGAAAAGCCGCCAAATGGCGGCTTTTCTTGTGTGACTTTATATGCGTGACTGGCAGCAAGTGCGTCATTTTGCACATGTGTTGTGCAGTTTTAAGTGCGCTGACACGGTCTGATTTTCTAAAAATTGGACAACTGAAAGGGAAGACTTATTATTTTAGATGGTATGGATGGTGCATAGTTATCTGTGTATATTTGTGTGTGAAAAGGACTGCGTTAATTTCATACCGCAGAAGTCTGAAATAGGACGTAATAAGGAGGTTCTTTTGAAGATAGTAAAATTTATTGCTGTGTTGGTCATGTTGTTCGTCATGGCGTGGGCTGCTGAGAGCAAGGCTTTTTTTGGCTTTGGAAAATATGCGGACGTTGAAGGTATAAACGGGATTGTGACAATTCCTGTCGCCGATGTCTCCGATGGAGAAGCCCATTACTACTCATTCGACGATGCAGACAAAGAACTGAAGTTTTTCCTGCTCAAAAGTTCTGATGGAGTGATTCGTGCGGCCTTTGATGCCTGTGATGTTTGTTATCTGGAAAAGAAAGGATACTCACAGGATGGTGAATTCATGGTCTGCAACAACTGCGGTATGCGTTTTCACTCCTCGCGCATCAATGAAGTGCAGGGTGGGTGTAACCCTTCGCCTCTGACGCGGACATATGACGCGGAGAATGTCATCATTCGGGTGAGTGACATCCTTGCAGGGAGTAAATATTTTTAAAATGAATATTTTAACAATACCTCTCAGGAATACGCGTCGGAAATGGGTCAAGACCTTGCTCCTGCTGCTGGTGTTTACCCTCGGAGTGACGTCCATTGTGTCGTTGAATTACGTGTCCAGCGTGGTCGGAGAGTCTTTGGAGAAAAAGCTCACGGCCTATGGAGCCAACATTTTGATCATGCCCCAAAACGAGAAGTTGACTGTCAGTTACGGTGGTTTTTCTATGGGAGACATGGCCCTTGGCATCAATGATCTAAGTGAATCCGAAGTGGTAGCCGCAGTCGGATCCATTGCGCTCAAGGAGCGGATAGCGGTTGTTGCGCCCAAACTCGTCTCCATGGCGAAGATCGGTGATACCGCTGTTGGCGTCGTGGGAGTCCGTTGGGACAAGGAGCACGTGCTCAAGGGCTATTGGGCCGTGAGTGGCGAGTTCCCGAAAACGGAAAATGGTGTTGTGGTCGGGGCCAAGGCTGCGGATTCGCTTTCGCTGTCTCCTGGGGCCAGCGTGATATTGAACGGTGTGCCTGTTGTGGTCTCCGGTGTACTTATGCCCACCGGCAGTGATGATGATTCCGTCATCTTTGCGTCCATGGATTTTGCGCAGTCACACTTCGGAGTGGCTGATCGTGTCAACTTCGTTGAAGTAGCCGCCTTGTGCGCAGGATGTCCTATCGAGGAGATCGTGGCGGAGATCCAGGCCGCACTGCCCGGAACGGATATTCAGGCGTTGCAGTCCATCGTCAAGCAGCGCATGTATTCGGTCAATTTTGTCAAACAGCTTATTCTGACTGTCAGTCTGATCATTCTGTTTATCGCATGTTGTATGGTCGGCGTGACCATGTTGTCTTCTGTGAACGAACGGATCAAGGAAATCGGCCTCATGCGATCGCTTGGATTCGGACGCGCATCCATTTTTTCCATATTCTGTTTTGAGGCGATGCTTATCGGTTCGGCAGCAGGGATCATTGGGTATCTCAGCGGGTATGCGCTCAGTCTCAAAATTCTGAGCATGCTCGATATGGCGCAGGGAGCGTCTCCTGTGTTCAGTGGTGGGCATATGGCCATGACAAGTCTGCTCATTGTGGCTGTGTCGGTTCTGTCCGCGTTCTTCCCGGCCTGGAAAGCCTCGACTATCGAACCGTCTGAAGCGCTTATCGCGTTGTAGGAGACCGAAACATGCTTGAAGCAAAAAATATCACCAAAACTTTCCATAACGAAGGCCTAGAAACCTACGCGCTGGCCGGTGTTGATCTGTCTGTTGAACCGGGCGAATTTGTGTCCATTGTCGGTCGTTCCGGTTCAGGCAAGACGACTTTTCTCAACGTTCTGTCGACGCTTCTTGTCCCGGATTCAGGGGAGATAGTCTATAAGGGTGAAGATGTGACTGCCATGAACGCGTCGCGTCTGAATCGGCTGCGGCAGAAGGACTTTGCCGTGGTTTTCCAGTTTCACTATCTGTTGCCATACCTGTCGGCTCAGGAAAACGTCCTGCTTCCGTATATGAAGGGGATTGCACGGGTCCCCCGGGAAGCCCGTTTACGGGCGGATCAATGCCTTGAGCGTGTGGGGCTGTCCAACAAGGGAACCAAACTGCCCGGGCATCTTTCCGGTGGTGAACAACAGCGTGTTGCCATTGCGCGTGCACTAGTCAAGGAATCATCCGTTCTCTTTGCTGACGAGCCCACCGGTAATCTGGACAAGGGGACAGGAGAGTCAATTATGGATTTATTGGTTGATTTGAAAAATGATGGGCTGTCCATCGTCATGGTAACGCATGACACTGAATATGCCGCTATGGCGGATCGTGTCGTGTCCATGGCAGATGGCAGGGTCATCTAGCGAGATGCCTATTGAAAAGGCCGCCTGAGGATTCAGGCGGCCTTATTTTAGGTATACTGTGGGTAGTCGGTGCACAGGAGATGCATTGGCGGTTCATCCTCTTCAATGTCAGGGAAGCGTGCCTGAGGCTGGTGGAAGCGGTTGTCGGTGTTGTCGTCATTGACGGATGAGACCTCGCCGACCAGCACGTTGCCTTTACCGGCCTCTCCGTAGAAGCGGTGATACATGCCCTGTTCCAGGAAAATGGATTCTCCGGGAGCAAGAACAACTGTTCCACCGGGTTGTATCTGTCGGTCAAAACCGTCCACCGAGACAGTCAGCGGTGCTGATGAAAACTCTTCATCCGGCGTTGAACCGTATAATTCTATGACGAGGTTTCCACCGCCACGGTTGATGATGTCCTCGGTCTTGGACCAATGAAAATGCATGGGGCATATCTGATTTTCACGGACGATCATGATCTTTTCCGCATATTTTTTTGAATGCCTTGTCGCCAGATTACCGTTGCGGATGGTGAACAGGATCAATCCGCGTTTTTCGAAGTCGCCTGCGCCGTAATCTGTCAGGTCCCAGCCAAGCTGGTTTTTGACAACATCGCTGTCGCTTTTCCCCTTCCAGTCATCAGGACCCCAGAAGGCCCATGGTGGCAGCATGAACTGGAATGACTCGAAGAACGCCTTGGCATCGGTAATCAGTGTATTAATTTCACTTCGTTTCATTTCTTCTTTTTAGTGAAGAGCGGGGAGCGCGTCAAGACAGAGGAGAGGGCCATGGTGTCGCAATTCGGATGTTGGCACTGTGAAAAAAAAGTGGCGTTTGGCGAAAGCCAAGGGTATAGGAGTTGTTGCTCAGCTGTTTTCAAGGTTACCGAGGGTGATGCATGTCGTCGTTCTCGCATACGGAGTATTGAATTATGGGTCTTTTTTCAAAAGATAAGCAAAGCCATTCCGAATTAAACGCCTTTCTGGGTGTCGGGACTGAATACAAGGGCAAACTCGACTTCGTGGGGACAGTCCGTATCGACGGTCTTTTCGAAGGTGAAATTTCTACAGACGGAGACCTGGTCCTGGGCCGGAAAGCTGCCGTTAAGGGCATTGTCCGTGTCGGGCAACTGACTTCCTGTGGCGAGATCACGGGTGACGTGATCGTGCGGGAACGGACTGTGTTGGAAAAAACCTCCGTACTGAACGGTAGTTTGTCCACCCCTGTACTGGTCGTGGAAAAGGGTGCTGTGGTTGAAGGTTCTATCACCATGAGTGTTGACTCTGTAACAACCACGAAACCCAAGGTCGTGGCCGGGGATTTCGGTGGCAGTGCCTCCAAGGGTGCTCACGCCGAGCCTGTAGTGGACAAGACCGGATCAGATGATCCCAAAGCATAATGGAGTAAGCATATGTATGAATTGGTAATAGATTACAATGGTGACGAGTACGTCGCATTTTCCGCAGAAAAGAAACGTGAAGTGGAATTGGTTGCTCAGCGTCATATCCGTTCACTGGCATCAGGCCTGGCCATGGTGCGCGAAGCCAAGAAAGAAGCGAAGAAATAGCGCGTCCAGGCGCCTTCATCGAGTTCTTTCTATTGGTTGAATATACGATTTCAACGGCGATCCATGCTTCATGCATGGTTCGTCGTTTTGTTTTTTTCAGTGCGATTTTCCAGGCTGTTCGGGTCATTTACTGTAAACAGGTTTTGTGAGAAGGTCCGCGGTGCGAGGTTTATAATGGAAAAAATCATTTTGATTCATGTGACTGGTGGGGATCGTCCGGGGTTGACTTCGGAGCTTTCTGGAGTGTTGGCTGGCTATGACGTGGATGTTCTTGATATCGGACAGGTCGTCATCCACAACTTTCTGACGCTTGGTATCCTGATCCGGCTTCCGGCCAATTCGCAACCTGTGCTCAAGGATCTGCTGTTTAAAGCGCATGAACTGGGCGTCACCATGAAGCTGCACCCACAGTCAGAAGACGACTATTCCGGCTGGGTTGGTGAAGCTGACAAACCTCGGCATATCATCACATTGCTGTCCCGGTCGGTTTCTGCTGAACAGATCGTGGCTATTACCCGGATCGTTCACGAGTCCGGGCTGAATATCGACACAATCCATCGACTCTCCGGGCGGGTGCCGCTCGACTGCAACGATTATGAGTGCTCGCGTGGTTGCGTGGAATTTACTGTGCGTGGAACGCCGCATGATATCGGAGCCATTCGCTCCCGTTTCCTTGAAATCTCTTCCGAACTCATGGTGGACATCGCCTTTCAGGAAGACAATATTTTCCGGCGCAATCGCCGACTGGTCTGTTTCGACATGGACTCCACGCTGATTCAGGCCGAAGTCATTGATGAGTTGGCCAAAGAGGCCGGTGTGGGGGAAGAAGTCGCGGCCATCACGGAATCTGCCATGCGCGGCGAGCTAGACTTCAAGCAGAGCCTCAGGAAGCGGTTGATGCTCCTTGAAGGTCTTGATGAGTCTGTGCTCCAGAAAGTGGCGGCTCGGCTGCCCATGACCGAGGGCGCGGAAAAGCTTATTTCCAATCTGAAGAACGTGGGGTACAAGATTGCCATTCTGTCCGGTGGATTTACCTATTTCGGTGATATCCTACAGAAAAGATTCGGTATTGATTACGTGTACGCCAATGAACTTGAAATCAAGGACGGCAAGCTGACCGGCAAGGCTGTTGGCGATATTGTGGACGCAGAAAAGAAAGCAGAGTTGCTGCAGGCTATCGCTGACCTTGAGGGCATCTCTCTGCAACAGGTCATTGCCGTGGGCGATGGAGCCAATGATTTGCCCATGCTCAATCTGGCGGGGCTGGGGATCGCTTTCCATGCCAAGCCAAAGGTCAAGAAAGGGGCGCGCCAATCCATCTCGACCCTTGGACTTGACGCCATCCTGTATCTTATCGGTGTACGGGATCGTGAAGTGCTCAAGGGATAATCTCTTTTTTTGCCGAGAACGTTGAACAAAGCATGCGTGACTGGTAATGAACGGTAATTCTTCCAACGTTTTCAGGAGGCGCCTGCATGTTTGATTCAGATAAGCCCTATACGCTGGACAGTGTTGTCCGCATGCTCCTTGGGGTTGGATTTTTCATAGGCCTTGTCTGGCTGCTCGGGTTCCTTTCCAGTGCTCTGGTGCCGTTTGTGGCCGCTCTGCTTATGGCCTATCTGCTTAATCCCCTTACCTGCTTTATTGAAAAATACGTGAAGAATCGCGGCGTGGCCGTCCTGTTGACCATGTGTACCGTGATGGGTGTGGCCGTGGGCACTGTCGTGTTGGTTGTGCCCATGATGATAAACGAATTCAATCATATGGGAAATGTTCTTACACAGCTCGCGTCGAATGCTGAATTCTCCGAGAAGGTGGCGAGCTATCTGCCACCTGATATCTGGCAGTGGGTGCGTGACACTGTGCAGTCACCGGAGGTCAAGGATCTCTTTTCTTCCGCTGGAGCGACCAAAATAGCCAAGGGTGCTTTGCAGACCGTGGTTCCCGGTATCAAGGGCGTGGCTGTTGGAGCGCTGAACGCCGTGGTAGGACTCATCGGACTGTTTGTTATTCTGCTGTATTTGATTTTTCTGCTGGCTGATTTTGGGAAGATCAAGGAATCCTGGCAAAATTATTTGCCCGGCAAATACCGCGAAGGCATCACTGGCTTTCTCGCTGAATTTGAGAAGACCATGGGGTTGTATTTCAGGGGACAGATCACGGTCTGTCTTATTGTGGGCGTGCTTATGTCCATCGGTTTCATGCTCATTGGTCTGCCGCTCGGACTTGTGCTCGGCATGCTCATCGGCCTGCTGAATATTGCGCCGTATCTCGGTGCGGCAGGTGCTGTTCCTGCTGTCCTTCTGGCCGCACTCGATTCGTTGGAATCGGGTGAGTCTGTATGGGTGGGGATAGGTCTCGTGGTGCTTGTCATGTCGGTCGTTCAGATTATTCAGGATGGCTTTCTCGTTCCAAAAATCCAGGGTGAGAGCCTTGGATTATCCCCCTGGCTCATTCTGCTGTCCCTGTCCATATGGGGCAAGCTCCTCGGTTTTCTCGGTCTGCTCATCGCGCTCCCCATGACGTGCCTCTGTCTGTCCTATTATAGGCGCATGCTCGCTCGACGCGAGTAGAGGCTTTTGTGGAGCCGGAATAGTATTTCGGCTTTGTCGGACGAGCTTATTATTTGCCCATCCTGAGACGCATCCTGCTTGGTATTGGGAGGAACTGCGTTCAAACTTGCTGCTCTGCAAGTCGCTCAAGGCTTCCTATGTATGCTCAAAAGGCAGAATGAAATAGAATTCGTTGCTGTTCCCGGTGTGTGAATAGCCGACCTGACCGCCGTGGAGTTCCACGACCTGGCGCACGAAGTAGAGGCCGCGCCCTGTGCCGCTTTTGTGCGCTACGTTGTCGGCGCGGAAACCCGGTTTGAAAACTTCCATGGAGTTTTGCAGTTCCAATGGCTTGCCGGTGGAAGCAACCCACATGCGAATTCCTGGTTTGTTTGGAGAGAAGTAGTCCTTGAGAATCTGCCACCCGTAGGAAATGAATTTTCCTCGACGGCCATCCGGGAGTGTGGATGGTTCTGTATATTTGAGAGCATTGGAAAAGAGGTTGTCGAAGACCTGCGAGATGAGCCCCCGGTCCATGATGAGTCTGATGGTTTGATCCGGCGCACCCCCGAGGGCTAGATTGATTTGAATGCCGCGTTCGTCAAATCGTTGTCTGAATCGGTCGAGCAGGGGCTCCATTATTGTCTTGGAAAGATTCACTTCCCGTTTGTCCAGCACATAGCGGCCCTCTTCGAAGTGCCGACGCCTGAGCAGTGTTTCGAGAAACATTGAAGTCGTCTCGTAGTGGCTGTAAATCTCCTGATACTGTGCTTCGATTCCGGCCGTTATCCGGGCGAGCCGGTTCCCTTCAGTCGTGCATTTTTGTGGAGCGCATTCGCTCATGAGCGAGAGGATATCCGTTGTTACAAGATGGAGCTGTTCAATCTGCCGCTTGAGCCTGTTGAAATAGAGTTTGAAATACATATTGGGCACGATAACGTTGTGTCCGATATCCTGAACAAGCGATTTAATGAATCTGATATGTTCTCGGTTTCGGGCGCGAATAATTCTGTGGTGAAGTTGGAACCCGACACGATTGATGAACTTTGTCAGGAAAAGTCGATCATGTTCCGATAGAGCTCTGCAAGGGTGCATTTCAAAGATGCCAAGGATGTTGTGTGGGGGCACAAAGGGAAGCATGTCATTGTATTCCGGGTTGCTCTGGATGGGGATGAACAGGTGGTTGTCCGAAATTACGGGATGTTCTGAGAATTCGTGGTCCCAAGTCCGAGTAGCCTCTCGATCGCATCGTCCAGTGGAACAGCCTCCCAGGACAAAAGTGTCTTCGTCTTCAAGGATATAAATACTTGATTCAAGTCCGATCAGAATGCGGGGGATGGCCATGCAGACCGCGTAAAACATTTCGCGTCCACGCACCTCTTGGGCAAGATCGAAAAAGATGTTCAGGGCTCGGACTTCACTCATGGGAAAATCGTAGACTTCGTAGTCGTGAAGTTTCGCCTGAATGCGTTCCACCATATATTGTACGCGCGTTGAATCGTCCTGATCGTGGAGATTTGAATTTCCGTCCGAGTCGGTCCAGTCAGGATCGGTCATGGTCACTCCTTGCGGCGAGAGGAAAGTGAATAGTTGTTCCACCATACCTGTCTGATGGCCTTATGACAAGATGAACACGAAAAGGTTATGTTTCTTAACGTAAAAGGGCCGCTTTCGCGGCCCTTTTCGGGGGGTTAGAGGTCTGCTTTCGAGGAGGGGTTTCGAGGTTTGAAACTGTGTTTCAAGGAGGTATGGTATATGCGTAATGGCCAATTATCTGGTCCGCATCCGTCTGACATGATGGGGGTTGTTTGCCTTGACGGGGACCGGGATAAGAACCTTTATGCCGTATTTGTCTTCCTCCTCTTCCCGGACGCCCGCGTCGGCGTCCGGGTCGGTGAGGAGGGATCGTCGCAACAACGCGACGATCAGGATGATGAGAGTGACAGTGATTGCATCAATCATGGTTTGACTTAAAGCACATGCCGTGCCAAACTTATATATTCATCAAATACAGTTGTTTATTAAAAGTTGTATCTGCAACACTTGTGCAAAGTGACGTGGATTGCACAAGTAGTATGTGCTTATTTGCACAGTGTGCACATTGTATCGTTGGCGTGAGTATGCGTGGTTTGCTTGTGTCTGAAATGAAATAACGGCCTGACAACATGATGTTGCCAGGCCGTTATTCATAGGCAGGGAAAGGTGGCTTTTATATCATCAGCAGGGCGTAGGCCGTGCCTACGAGGGCGATGGTTAAGCCTCGTGTCAGTTGGTTGCAGAGTATGAGCTTGAAAGCCATGCGCGGTTTGAAAATGCCTGCGTAGTAGGGGAACTGGTGTCGGAAGGCTCGCATTGGCGAGGAGAGGACGTTGCCGAGCATGAGGGCCAAAACGACTTGGGTTTGAGTCAGACTGGTGTCTGCAATCATGGCACCCGCCGCAGCCAACCCTGCGGTAAATTCAGCGGCCATGTGAAAGGCCACGATACCGAGAGCTTCAGGGGGGAGAAAAGTGAAAAAGGCGGAACTTCCTGACAGGATATCCTGAAGCCAGGCGAACATGCCGACTTGCTTGAGAATGAAGAAGAGCGTGTAGATGGGGCAGGTCAGGTAGAGAACCTTGGGCAGTCGTTTTTTAAATCTGCTCCAGGTTTTTTTCAATGCAGACGACTTATCTCGTTTTTCTTCCATTTCATCAAGTTTGCACGGCAGGCAGCCTTCATCAATTGGCGGGAGCAAAAATTTGCCGGAATAGACGATGCCCATGGTGCGGATGATGGCGGCGAACGCTGTCAGCCCCACATAGACTGTGGCTGCGGATCCGATAAACGGAGCGGCAATGAAAAAAAGGGTCGGAAGATGCAGAAAGTACGTCGGCAGCGAGTTGAACAGATTGGACAGAATCAATTCGCGGTCGTTTATCTCGCCTTTTTCGTGGGCCTCGGAAAGCATGGTGTTGGCCGTGATTCCAGAGAAAAATGCCATAGTGAAGCTGGCTGCGGACACGTCGCGCAATCGTGCACGGCGAGCCAGTGGGGCAGCCAGCTTTGCGGCATATCGAGTCCACTGCAAAGACTCGATGAGGTTACCTACAAGCAAACCCACAGAGATGAAAAAGGTCAGGCGGATCAGGGGCCAAAAAAGCCCGTTCCAGAGAACGGGCCAGGAGAAATCGAATTCCATTTATTTTTTCTTGTTTTTGATTTTTATTTTGCGCACCTGAGACAGTTGGTCTTCAGGCATATAGAATGTGTTCTTGTCGCCGGGGAAAGTGCCACGGCGTACATCGTCACAGTAACGGGCAAGGGCGGTTCGTGACTCCTCACCTAGTTCGGCAAAACGGCGGACAAACTTCGGCGTGAAGCGGTTAAAGAGACCGAGTGTGTCGTGATATACAAGAATCTGACCGTCAGTGACATTGCCGGCTCCAATGCCGATGGTGGGGATATCTACGGCTTCGGTGATGAGCTCGGCGGCTTCCACGGGGATGGCTTCAAGCACGACAGAAAATGCTCCGGCAGCTTCAACGGCCTGTGCGTCTTCGATGAGCGCGCGTGTGGCGTCAGCGGACTTGCCCTGAGCCTTGAATCCACCGAATTTTGCTACGTGTTGTGGGGTCAGTCCCACATGCGCCATGACCGGGATACCCGCATCGGTGAGCGCCTTGATCTGCGGACAGACGTTTGCCCCGCCTTCGAGTTTGACCGCCTTGGCACGACCCTCACTGATGAATCTTCCACCAGTCTCAAGCGCACGTTCAACAGTGCAGTAGGACATGAACGGCATGTCACCGACGAGTAGTGCGCGTTTGACGCCACGGCTGGTGGCGCGGATATGGTGGACCATTTCATCCACTGTCACGGACAGGGTGTCAGCATGCCCGAGTACGACCATGGCAAGTGAGTCGCCCACAAGCACGAGATCCATGCCTGCAGCATCAGCAATCATCCCTGACGAGTAATCGTAAGCTGTCATGCAGCATATCTTGTTTGCTCCCTTCATTGCCTGGATGACAGGGGCGGAGATGGGAGCGGCCTTATCCGTGGACGTTTTTGTTTTGGAGTAGCTCATGCTTTAAAGACTATGGCTGCCTGACCGCTGAGTCAAGAGGATGTCTGCGAAACGAATGTTAATCGCGAATGTTCGCTGCAGGAGGTCTGCCAACCACTCGGTTCCGTCCTGTTTCCTTGGCGGTGTAGAGTCGGCTGTCAGCGAGTTTGAGCATGGATGCAATGGGTTCTGATTCAGAAGAGATGCCGGTGGAAATGGTGACCTGAATAGTATGACTATCAATGAGGATGGTGGTGGCTTCGATGGCTTGCCTCAGGGCATCGAAGCGTTCGAAGACATTATCCTCGACAGTATGGGTATGCAGTACACAGAATTCTTCACCACCAAAACGGCAGGTGATGGCATCCTTTGAAAAGGTCGATTGTATTAAGGCTGATATTTTTTGCAGTACAATGTCGCCCCCGTCATGGCCGTAAGTATCGTTGACTTTTTTGAAGAAGTCGATGTCGAGCATGGCTACGGATACCTTCTGACCTTTTGCAATGGCTTTTTGGATGAATGTATCTGCATTTTCGAAGAAGTAACGGCGGTTGTGCAATCGAGTCAGGGGGTCCTTGTAGGAAAGATCCCGGATAAGAGCTATGTTTTCAAGCATTTCGATAGAGTGACCGACTCGGCAGTGGAACTCTTCGACCTGAAAGGGCTTGGGGACAAAATCGTCTGCACCGCTCTTGATGAGTTGTGCTGAAAGTAGCGGATCTCCGCTGGCAGACATGCCAATGATGGCCAGGTCGTTTTTCGAGTGGGTCTTTCTGAGTGTATCAATGAGTTCAAATCCGTCCATTTCCGGCATGTCATAGTCAGTCACAATGAGCTTGATGTCGGGATTTTCAGACAGAACGCGTAATGCTTCTTTGCCATTGGTTGCAGACAGCACTTGAAAGCGTTGTGTCTCTAACAGTCTTGTTATGGCCTTTCGCATGGGACGGGAATCATCGACCACCAAGGTTTTGATGGCGCTGTTCTTGTGGATACGCCTAATGATGTTGATGAGGGTGTCCACGCAGGATGCCGAGTCCTTGAGGACGTAATCCACGACGCTCCATGTAAGAAGATTGGAGCGAAAATCGTTATCGATTTCAGCTGTGAAGATAATGCTGGGTATGCATTTTTTTGTGGCATACTGGATAATCTCGCCATGAGGAGCATCTGGCAGGTTCAGGCCGAGAAGGGCTACCATGTATGAATCCTTACAACAATCAATGGCAGCTGTAGCTTCGGCATAGGTTTTCTTCCAGTCTACCTGGAAGCCGAGTCTTTTTTCAATTTTCCTTTGGACGATCGTGGCGAAGAAGGTGCTGTCTTCTACCAGCAGCACTTTCGGAGTATCCAAATGGATTGGAGTGGTGTCAGCAATCCTTTGCATGCTTTTTTATATACATAAATTGTCTTGTGTATCCATGCTTTTTATCTTTTGAAAAATGAAAAAGCCGATCAGATGTTTCTGATCGGCTTTGATGTGCGTTCTTTCGCCGCTTACATGGGGGCGAGGTTCTGAAGAACCCAGATGACTCGGCCCACTGTGCGATCATTCATTTCGGATGCCGGAATGGTCAGATCGGAATACTTTTCATTGTCAGCTTTCAACAGGAAGGATTCTCCCTGATGGAAGACACGGCGGATGGTCAGTCCCTGATGAGGGAAGTACACTGCGCACAAATCACCGTCAGGATGTTCTTTCTGATCGCGGTCAATGCCGACGAAGGCACCGCGTGAAATAACGGGCTCCATGCTGGCGGAATCAACCTTGACTACCAGAAGTTTGGGACGGCAATAAGATTCGGGTACAGACAATTCTTCAATGGACTTGGGTTCCCACTCAGGGGCTTCCTTGTCTGCGCCAGCCATGGTGGATACAGGAACCACACGACCCCGGGAATTCATTCGACCATAGGCGGTAGGAGCTTCTCGCAGTAGCGTATCTGCTGGAACTTTGGCTTTGTCTGCATTGATGTAGACAGGTTCTACGCCTTCAGACAGCCAATCCGGATCAAGCCCGTGGCTGCGGTAGAGTTTCAGAAACCAGTCGGCCGGAATGGAACACCGGCGCTTGGCATCAGAGATGCTGGATTGGCGGACATCAAGTACTTCAGCAAGTTGTACCTGCGTACGAGCTCCGGTGGCTTTTTTTATCCTTTCAAGCGCTTCCTCAAACCACTTGAGTTGCGCCTCATCGCATCTCCTTTTCTTCTTCGGCATACAGGCTCCTTCTCATAGGTTTTTACATAGTGTGATATTTACTCGTTTAGCTTGTAAACATCAATGGGATAGACTGTTCTATTATCTTATTTGGTGACGTAAAAGTATAATATGTCATAAAAACAACGACTTATCTGTTTAAAACAAAAAGCACGAGCTGAGATTGGGAGAAAGTCCCGGTTTTGTCAAGCCCCGTATTTTGCCGTTTTTGTCGCAAAAAAAGAGAAAACGGTCATTTTGCAATGACCGTTTTCTCTAAATTATGGACTAAAACAGTAGGTTATTGAAGATGCTTCAGGAAGGGGCTTTCAGGTGTCATGATGAATCGGGAATTTTTATCAAAACCCTTACGGTAGGCTTCCAGACTTCTTATGAACTCATAAAATTCCGGAGATTGATTCATGGCTTCGGCGTAAATCTTCGTTGCCTGGGCGTCGCCCTTGCCTCGAACAATTTCCGCCTGCCTGTCAGCGTCTGCCAGGATGATGGTTCTTTCCTTGTCTGCGGTGGCCTTGATTCTGGCGGATGCCTCAAGCCCTTCAGAACGGTACTGCTTGGCCTGACGTTCGCGCTCAGCCTTCATTCTCCCGAAGATGGAACGAGCGTTTTCTGCGGGCAGATCGGTCCGTTTGATGCGTACATCGATCACTTCAATGCCATAGGGCAGGAGGAGTTCCTTGGAGCGTGTGGTAACAGCGGCCATGATCTCCTGTCTTTTATGGGAGACAACCTCAATGAGGGTGTAGCGACCGAGTGCCACGCGCAACTGCGAGCGGACGATGTCATCCAGTCTGGCCCGTGCGCCTTGAATGGTGCGGACTTTGGTATAGAAGGTCAAGGGGTCGATGATGCGCCACTTGGTGTAGGAATCCACGTTCATGTACTTCTTGTCCGTGGTCGTGATTTCCTCGGGGTTGGCATCAAAGTCCAGAATGCGGGCATCAAAGAAGACCACGTTCTGGATCACGGGCAGCTTGAAGTGCAGGCCAGGTCCGAGTTCCCTGTCACCGACTGGGCGACCCAGTTGAATGACAATGGCGGATTGGGTCTGGTCAACAGTAAAAGCGGCGGACGTGACAACGAATGCACCGACAATGATCAGTATGCTGAAGAGTATGGTTGTTTTTTTCATGGTGGACCTGCCTTATTGCTGTGCCTTGGGAGCGGCCGGTGTTCTCGGCAGCTTCTCCAGGGGCAGGTAGGGAACAGATTGCTTGAGTGCGTCACGGGACATAATCAGCTTTTCCACTTCCGGATTGGCCAGAATGGACTCAACGGTTTCGAGGTACATGCGCGTGCGTGTGATATCCTTGGCTTTCTTGTATTCAGCCAGGATTGACAGGAATTTTGCGGCATCACCTTGAGACTGACGAATCTTTGCCTCCATGTACGCCTGAGCAGCATTGACTATGTGCGCGGCTTCACCACGGGCTTTTGGCAGAATGTCACGCTGATATGCCTCGGCTTCGTTGATGAAGCGGCTTTTATCTTCGCGTGCGCTGGCCACATCCTTGAATGCGTCCACCACTTCTGCCGGCGGATGCACGTTCTGCATCTGTACGGCCACGATGGACAGACCGGTTTGGTACATGTCCAGAATCTCCTGCATCAACACGCGAGTCTCTGCCTGGATTTCCTGCTTTCCTGTGGTCAGGGCGTCATCAATCTTGCCCTTGCCGATGATCTCGCGCATGGCAGCTTCGCTTGCATGCGCCAGTGTTTTTTCGGGGTCGTTGACGTTGAACAGATAGTTTTTGGCGTCCTTGATCATGTACTGAACAATGAACTGTACGGAAACTATGTTCTCGTCGCCAGTGAGCATCAGGGACTCTTCCTTGACCTCGCGGCTGGCTCCCTGTTGAAAGTTCTTGCTGCGCGCCGTGCCCACGGAGCGGAAACCGAACTCAATGCGTCGGATCTGTGTCACCTTTGGTGTCTGTGCGCTTTCCACCGGAAATGGAATGTGGTAATTCGGACCCGCTGTTGTGATGCGGTTAAATTGTCCAAACTGTTTTACCACGCCCACTTCATCGGGTTCTACGATATAGAAACCACTGGCCATCCACAGGACGACAAAAATCGGTATGATGAATTTCCAACTGGGCAGCTTGAATTTTTTGAATTTATCAAACTGGTCCTGGAAATCGTCAAAGCTCGGCGGCTTACCGCCGGGGCGCCCCTGTTGTTGTTTTTGTAATTTTTCCCAATCCCAATTCATAATGCTTCACAAGTAGGCACATTGCGGGGTCAGGTCAAGGAGGTCGTGTAAAAATCGACGTATTTTGAAGCGAATATATTCCTATTTAAATGACGAGATGGTTCCCAGCGAAAAAACAGGATGATGATACATGCCAAGGTTGACACTCTTGATAGGCCTTTTCCGCCGTTTCAGGGCTTTTGTCCTGAAACGCGATGTTGAAGTCGTGGGCCAATGCCGGATGTGCGGACGGTGCTGCCGGGAGATCATGCTCAGGGACGCCGGACGTTGCCTGAAAACGGAAAAGCAATTTCTGGATCTCTGTCAGTCTGACCCGCTGCATGAATGCTTCACTATTACACGGCGGGATGAATTCGGTGTCCTTATTTTCAACTGTGTGAAGCTCGATGGCGACAATATTTGCACTGACTATGAATCTCGGCCTGCTTTGTGTAGTAATTACCCGACCAAGTCGTTATATTACAACGGCGGTTGGTTGCGCGATGACTGTGGCTATTCCTTCAAGGCTGTGACCTTTCGCGACGTTTTCATGCGTCGCAGGTCAATGGGGAAATCCCGGTTCGCCGAGACACTGCAGGAACAGATAGAACAGGAAAAAGACAAGCGGGCATTATGAAAAAGCTCATATTCATTCTCATAGCCGCTCTGCTGACCGGCGGGGGCGTCTGGTACTTCAACGCAGGTCAATCTACCGGTAAGGTCAAGGTCATCAAGACCGCCGTAATAGAGCGGGGCGACGTGTCTAAGGTTCTTGAAGCCACAGGCATTGTCAAGGCGCAAGTGGGCGCACAGGTCAAGATCGGTGCGCAGGCTACAGGTGTGCTTGATTCAGTCCCCGTCAAGGTGGGGGATCGAGTGAAAAAAGGTGACCTCATCGCTGAAATTGATTCCCGCGAATTGCGTTCCCGCATTGCTGAAGCCCGTGCCAATCTCAGTCTGTCACAGGCCAAGCTGGAATACATGGAAAAGAACCTGCCCAGAAAGCGCTCTCTGGTGAAACAGAAACTGGAAGCGCAGGATTCCCTGGACATCGCCTATCAAGATGCGGAAATGGCCCGACACAGTGTGGCCTCGTCCCGAGCCAAGCTCAAGACGCTAGAAGTCCAGCTTTCCTACACCAAGATACATTCTCCCATTGACGGGGTCGTCAGTCAGGTAGCGGCTCAGGAAGGCGAGACCATCGTGTCCGGCCTGTCGGTGTCCAACCTGATCACCGTCCTTGACCCTACCAAGCTTGAGATGTGGATTTATGTGGACGAAACCGATGTGGGGCGTGTGGTCAACGATCTGCCTGTACGCTACACCGTGGACGCGTTCCGCGACAAAGTGTTCGAAGGGACTGTGGACAGAATTTACCCCGAGCCGGAAATCAGGGACAATATCGTATATTATCGTACCCTCGTGACGGTATCCCCGGAGGAGTCCAAGTGGTTGCGTCCGGAAATGACCACACAGTGTAAAATCATCGTGGAAACCAAAAAAGACGTTCTGACAGTTCCCAACACCGCGCTCAAGTGGGTCAAGAACCGTCAGGTCTGCTTCCGGGTTGATGATCCCAAGTCCGAACCGGTGGAAGTGTCTCCCAAACTCGGTCTGGTCGGTTTGCAGGCCAGTGAGGTGCTTGAAGGCCTTTCCGAAGGCGATACCGTGGCCACCCAACTTGTCCTGCCCGGTGTCAAGGTCGGCAAAAAGGGGATCTAGTCATGTCCCATCCAGCCATTAGTCTTGATGCCATCAACAAGACCTTTTTCCCGCAGGGTGAAAAGAAGGTCGGTGATGCAGAGCCGGGTATCGAGGTGCTCAAGTCCATCACGCTCGATGTTGATCCCGGTGAATTCATCGCTTTGCAAGGCACGTCCGGGTCAGGCAAGTCCACGTTGTTGCACATCATCGGGTTGCTCGATCGCCCCACGTCCGGGGTCTACCATTTGCTTGGCAGGGATGCCGCCTCTCTTGATGATGATGCACAGTCCGATCTGCGCAACCTTTCACTCGGGTTCGTTTTTCAGTCATTTTATCTTATCCCTTATGCCACGGCTCTGGAGAACGTCATTTTACCTGGACTTTATTCCGGCAAGCCACGAGCCGAGTTGCTCGCCAGAGCCGAGACGCTCATGGAGCAAGTCGGGTTGGCTGATCGTATGGACTTCAAGCCATCACGCCTGTCTGGAGGACAACAGCAACGGGTCGCCATGGCCCGTGCGTTGCTCAACGAGCCGCAGATCATTCTTGCCGATGAACCGACCGGGCAGCTCGATTCCGCGACTTCATCCGAGATCATGAAGCTTTTCCATGCCGTACACGAGGCCGGGCAGACTATTGTTCTGGTGACGCACGATGAAGATGTGGCCCGGGAGGCCGGGCGGGTCATCCGGCTGCACGACGGCTGTGTTGTCGAGGATGTACGAGTGTAGGAATGTCTGCTGACGAGACCAAAGAATCTTTTGAAAAAGGTTATCTGGCCAGTCCACATTTTTAAGGTTGTCTGCGGAGGCGAGATTTATACCGAAAATGTATTGTACGGTGATGTGTTCTTGAGGAAATAGAACAGATTTTCGACATCCCCCTGCTCCGCAAAGCGGCAACAAAAAGTTCGGAAAAAGAGGGGATGGGGGCAATTGCGATGATACGACTCATAGCGCGAATATTCAGTATGGGGTTTGAGGCTGTGTGGGCCTTCAAACTCCGGTCTTTTTTCGTAATCTTGGGTGTAGCGTTCGGCATTGCGAGTCTGACCCTGATCGTCACGGCGGTGGATGGCGCGAACAGAAAAGCTGTGGAGATTGTCGAAATGTTCGGGCCGGATTCGGCGCTGGTCTTTGGCGGCAACTTCAAGCAGCGAGCCGTGGGAATGCGGACGTTGACCTTAAGCCGGGAGGATGCGCAGCGGATTAGAGATTCCTTGCCGGGTGCGTATCAAGTGGTGCCCATGCGGGCCAAGTTCGGGCAGACGGTCAAGGCAGGCAGCAAGAATTATCAAGACGTACGAATCATCGGGACCACTGAGAACTATGCCTCTGTGTGGAACTGGCCGCTGGCCGAGGGCCGCGATATCACGGCAGAGGATGATGCGACGGGTGCAAAGATCGCGCTTTTGGGCGACAAACCTTCGCGGGAGCTGTTTGGTGATGAATCCCCGGTCGGCAAGGTCGTGTATATAAGCGATATCCCTTTTCAGGTTGTGGGCAAACTGTCCTACAGAGGTTTTGCTTCGGGCGGTGGTGGTGACATCGACAACCGTATTATCGTGCCGCTGACGACATTGGTGCAGCGCTATAATATGGACCGGAAATATTTTCGCGCACTGCGGGTGAAGTTTTATGAGCCTGATTATATGGATGCTCATACTGAGAATTTGCGTTCTTTGCTCCGAAGTCTCCATCACCTTGAACCCGAAGATGACGACGATTTTTCCATCCTGACGGCAGATGAGGTGTTGCAGTTCCTGTCCATGTTCAAGGGGGGACTGACAATCTTTCTGGGCGTGACAGCGGGTATCGCCATGCTCGTGGGTGGATTCGTGCTTGCCAATCTTTTTTCGATCTCAGTAAGCGAACGCGCCGAAGAGATAGGGCTGAAAAAGGCCATGGGGGCGCGCAATTCAGCGATAATGGGTCAGTTTCTGGTCGAAGCGTGCGCGTTGACCATGCTCGGCGGGGTGCTTGGGCTGTTCCTTGGGCTTGGGCTTGGGCAGTTCCTTTCGCGGCTTGATATTTTGACCATTCAATTCTCGTGGAAGGCCTTTTTCATGGCCTTGGCGGGGTCTCAGGCGGTCGGGTTGATTTTTGGTCTGAAACCCGCAAAACAGGCGGCAGAGCTTGATCCGATCCAGGCGTTGCGGGGCGAAGGGTAAGCCTCCGGGCTTGCACGAAAACCGACCGCACGGTAGAGACTACTCATGCGAATCAAGATTCCCAGAGTGCACGGCGAATCGCCGAAAGAGAAGGTGTTCCGGTCCTTGGCATTGGTGCTGGTCTTTGCTGCCGTGATCTGGGCCTTTTACATGAACAACAAACATGTGGTGGACGTCCTCAATCAGGAGG
Organism: uncultured Pseudodesulfovibrio sp.; assembly: GCF_963675635.1. Taxonomy (NCBI): domain Bacteria; kingdom Pseudomonadati; phylum Thermodesulfobacteriota; class Desulfovibrionia; order Desulfovibrionales; family Desulfovibrionaceae; genus Pseudodesulfovibrio; species uncultured Pseudodesulfovibrio sp. The sequence continues at coordinate 3,070,834 of NZ_OY776488.1, forward strand.
GCGCAGTCTATGATGAGACCAAGACCCTGGACACCAACCAGAAAAAATTCATCGTCTCGTTCACCAGATCTCTGCGCGACGAATACGGCATGGACTGCAAAATTCAGATTTATGGTGGCGATTTCGTGGTGCCGGATCTGGATGGGAAAACCATGTATATAGGGTTGGCTCCGGCTTTAGGTGAGTTGGAATTGCGATTCCCCCCAATGATGCGCAAGACGCTTGGCAAGGAATTCATAGAATCTCTCAAGACGACATTCCTGCTGCCATCCTTCAAGGAGGGCGACTGGCCCATGGCTATTCAGGAAGTATTGATGGAAATTTACAAAAAACTTGAACAATTGAAAAAAGAGGAGAGCGCCAGTGAGTGAGCGCGTCACCATGTATACCGATGGCTCCTGCCTGGGCAATCCCGGTCCCGGCGGATATGGCGCGGTCATGATATATGGCGAATATAAAGGCGAGGGTGCGGACAATTACAAGGAGTTCGCCCAAGGCTACAAAAAGACGACCAATAACCGCATGGAACTGCTTGCAGTCATTGTCGGGCTTGACGCATTGAGTCGTCCTTGTTCGGTTGAGCTGTGGACCGATTCGAAATATGTCCAGCAGGCCATTACCAAAGGGTGGCTCAAGAACTGGCAGCGCAATGGCTGGAAAACAGCCGCCAAGAAGCCGGTCAAGAATCAGGATCTCTGGCGCCGCCTCATGCCGCTCATCGAGAAGCATGACGTCAATTTCAATTGGGTCAAAGGTCATTCCGGTCACCTGTTCAACGAACGCGTTGACGATCTCGCCCGAAACGCTGCCTCAGGTGGCGGCCTTCTGGAAGACGAAGGCATGGAATAGTTCAATTCTGTTTAGCAACGAGAACGGCCCGGCGCACAGTATGCGTCGGGCCGTTGTTTTTGATTGGAGAATGTATTGAGTGCTATGCCTCAAGTTCCTTCATGAGCCATTCCTTGATGGCAGGCGTCAGTTCAAGGATGCCCTTGATACCTTTGATGTCGTCGAGCAGTTCTTTGGCGAGGGCTTCTGGAAGCTTTTTGGCGCACAGAATGGTGGAGCCGTAGTTATCCATTTTCATCAGGACGACTTTTGGGGCTTCCCATGTGTCGATTGCGAAATAAATGGAATACTCGCCGCTGGTGGTCACGGGTGAACGCATGGCGTCACGGTAGTTGTTGTTGCCCCATTCAAGATACAGGGTGACGGCATCCTCGTGGATCATGTCCCAGTTGACTTCGTTCAGCCATTGCTTGCAGGCATTGGTGTCGTCGCTCATATTTTCCCTCCGGGTTGTTTTTTTGTGTATTTTAGTAAGAATAATCATACCTGAGCGTTCTGTCCATCCATGAGTTGGGGGGAGGGTGCTTTTTCCTTTTTTGACGGGGGGAAAGAATAAGGGAGGTTGCCTTTGGCAACGATAAAGAATGGAAGATGCGCCTTCGGCGAGAGCCGTTGTCGGGTGCTGGAGCACCCAACGTTCTCCATGCCCTCCCGGCGGGGGCCGTTTTTTTGTTGGGGCAAAAAAAGGGCCGAAAAAAAGCCCCTTACTATCTTGGCCGCCTTGTGATCGGCGGTAAGAAGCTGATCACCGCGCGCAGCTTTCGGAATCGCGTTCTTCCGCTTCGCTCCAGTGCAATTCCGAACAAGACGCTGCCACTGCGCGCTGTCAGCTTCTAAGCCTTCCGATCAAGGGCTGAGTCCGGTCTTCGTCTGGAAGGGGGGAAGAAATCGTCTTCGAAGGAAGAGCGGTGTTGGGATGGCTAAAGCCTCCCAAGGCCCTTTATGGTTATCGGAAAACCAAAAATCAAAACCTTCCACCTACATCGAACAGTATCTTACAACGCCGATCAATTGATACCGGACCTTAGAGCCTGTCCTGCGCGGCGCAGCGTGGCCCGACCGCAGTCTGTTTCAACAGACAGATCCTGTCGGGCAGTGAAGCCGTGTACAGGCTCTTGGGTCCGGTATCAGGCTCACAGCCCAAAAGGCGCTTTTTGCCTCCTTTTTGCCGCCCCGCAAAAAGCAGGTCGCCGTAAAGGCGAAACCTTTGCAACAATGCCGTTTGCCCCTTCACTGCGAATGCACGCAGTAAATCCATAAGAAAAAAACTCCTTCCCATCTTTTCCACCCCGTAATTAGCTTCCCAACCTTTCGATCAAAGCCAGTTTCGGTCTTCGTTTTCAAACAGAGCCGGGCAATTGATAATGAACCTTAGAGCCTGTCCCGCGCGGCGCAACGCACGCAACTCAATAAATTACGGCTCAATTCCATTCTTCATATTCTCAACCACAACCCGTATCAGAACCGCAAATCCCAGAATTAATCCGAGGGTTGCAGCTTCTCGTGTCCAAAGTGCCCAGAGAAATACGATGGTAATTATGAAAATGAAAATGAACTTGGTCCATTTGGCCCAGTTCCAGGGGGCAGCGATCCAGTCTTTCTCCCACTCGATGCCCGCTTTCACGAACCGGAACCAACGGTTGTCAGGCGGTTCGTCCATGTTCAGGCTGAGAAAACCTGTTGCGCAAAGAATGATCGTGGCAGTCAGGAAGAGCGGGCTGTGGAACAGGAGCGTCAGACAAAAAAGGATAAGAGCCGCGAACTGTAAACTCCAGTTCCACGGGAGGCGGTGGCGTTCAAGCGCAAGTTTTGCCAGGTCAGCCGGTGTGACGTTCATGAGTCTTCCTTGTGTGACAGTATAAAAAGGCAGGTCGAGATTGCAACCTTTTCAGGGATTTTGTAAACCCGTGTCTGGAGGACATAATGGATATCAATCTTATTTCTCGGGCTGTTGCCGAACTCGGTGAATGCCTGCGTGTGGAAGACAACTATCTCGCCACTGCCGAATCCTGCACGGGTGGGTTGCTGGCGAGCACCCTAACCGACACCCCCGGCAGCTCTGAATGGTTTGCCGGGTCGGTGGTCGCCTATTCAAATACGGTCAAGACCAATTTGCTTGGAGTGTCGCCAACGGTTCTGGAAGAACATGGGGCCGTTTCCGAGCCGGTTGTTATGGCTATGGCACAGGGAGTACTCAAAGCTATGGGTGCCCACGTTTCCGTAGCTATTTCGGGTGTAGCCGGGCCGGGTGGCGGTACTCCAGACAAACCTGTCGGGACAGTCTGGATGGCATGGGCCTGGCCGTCCGGTTCTCGTGCCCGGTTATATAATTTCTCCGGGACTCGTGCGGAAATCAAGGGGCAGGCGGTCATGGCTGCGGTCAACGGCTTGCTCAGTGTGACCAGATAGTCCTTGCCTACTGATGGTACGGTCTGGCTTATTCCTTCTCGACGATAGCCACGCCGTCACACACGAAGGATATGCCTTGTGTTGAAGCGGTTCCGATCATCACTGCCTGGATTATTGGCGTGGAAACCTTTTTGGCGCTTTCCCATACAACGGTGAAGTTGGCACCGGAACCGCCCGAGGTGTCCCGCTCCGGGATGTGGACTTCCTTTGTTCCCATGGGCGGAATGGAGACCGGCTCCTTGAGGTAGGATTTCAGCATGTTGCCGTTGTCGTCGTAATATTTGACGGCAATGACCGTAATGAAGTCATTGTAGTCCACGTTTCGAATGGAAAGCAGGGCGGACAGGTTGTAAGGCTTGCCCTTGATACCCTGATAAATGTGGGAATACACCGGAACGTATACGGTCTGACCTGATGAAAGATTGATTTCCCGGCCGGCCTGTGCGGGTAGGGAAAGCATCATGACGGCCAGTGCGATCAGAATTAAATGAGATATGGATATACGCATGGACAGCTCCTTGGCTTGCTGGTTCGTATTCATGCTATGCCCCGTCAGGGCGGTGATTGCAAGAGTTACAAGAAGCTGCGCGCCACGAGTCCGAGTCCGAGCAGACTGATCAGGGCGAGTACTATCTTGCGGAAAACGGCTTCAGGCAGTTTGCGACGGACTTTGCCGCCGAGCCAGATACCCAGTCCTACAGGAATGACCCCCACTGCCGAAAGAATCATGTTTTCGGCGGAGATCAGCCCCATTCGTCCCAGACCAGCCAACATAACGAGACTGGCAATGGTGAACGAGGTGTTAATGGCCTGCACAAGTTCATCCTTGGTAATATTCAGGGACATGAGATATGGCATGATGGGCATGATCTGTGACCCGGTCAATCCGTTGATCAGGCCGGTCAACAGACCGACACACATCTCGAGCGGCCGGGTTTGCTTCAGCGAGAGGTGTCCGCTCCATAATCCCCATGCACCATACAGAAACATGGTTGTACCAAGTACCGTGCGAGGGAGGGTTGTGTCGCTTCCGCCCAAAATCCATAGTCCCAGGGCAAGGCCGGGCAGGGCCGAGGCATAGAGTAGCCAGAAGCGGCGGAAAATGGACCAGAAATTCCCGGCATCGACCATGACCAGGGTGTTGGCGAGGAGAGACGGTATGATAACGAGCGGGATAGCTAGCCGCAGGTCGAGATAGCTCGCCATGATGCCTAGACAGGTGGTGGCGAAACCGAGGCCAGCCGTTCCTTTCATGAATGCCGCGAAGAAAAAGGTAGCGAGGACGAGAGTTATGACGAGCGGTTCCATTGACTCGCTGTGTTACGCCTTCCGTTATTCCTCTGCAACATGTTCCCTCTTTTCACACGGCGCACTCTGGGGTAAAGCAGAGACCTGACTGAGTAATCTGATATGGAGGAAACAATGAATATACCCGTTGGATATACTTTTGCCGCAACTGCGGCTTCGTTCAAGAAGCAGGGCAAGCTCGACCTGGGGGCTATTGTCAGCAGCACTCCGGCCGTGGCTGCAGGCGTATTCACTACCAATAAATTCAAGGCTGCGCCGATTCTGCAGTGTCAGGAGATGTTGGCGGACGGGCGCAAGATGTCCGGCTTTCTGGTTAATTCCGGACAGGCCAATGCCTGTACTGGTGAGGAAGGGCGATCCAATTGCCGTGAGACGTTGAATCTGGCTGCCAAGGTCTTGAACGTCCCGGCGGATGAACTGTTGCCCGCCTCCACGGGCGTTATCGGCGCACAATTTGATATGACCAAGTGGGAGGCAGCCATGCCTGCACTTGGTGAGAGTCTCGGCCTCGCCACGCCGGAAGACACGGCACACTCTATCATGACCACGGACACCGTCCAAAAACTGTGTGAATCATCCTTTGAACTCAAGGGCGGGCATGTGCGACTGCTCGGTATGTGCAAAGGCGCTGGCATGATCTCCCCGAAGATGGCGACCATGTTGTCCTTCATCATGTGCGATGCGGATATTTCTGCCGAGGCATGGCAGACCATGCTTGTGGATTGCGTGAATCTGTCCATCAACCGCGTGACCGTGGATGGGGATACCTCCACCAACGATTGCGTCATGGCTCTCGCCAACGGTGCGTCCGGCGTCGCTATCGAATCGGAAGAGGATTACATCCTGCTGCGCAAGCATTTGCTGACTGTGCTGGAAGATCTGGCATATAAAATAGTCATGGACGCAGAGGGCGGGACCAAGGTCGCTTTTATTCAGGTTTCCGGGGCCAAGACGGATGATGACGCCGAGCTGGTGGCGCGGGCAGTTGGTAATTCTCCGCTAGTCAAGACCGCGTTGTTCGGGTCTGATCCCAACTGGGGTCGTATTATCTGCGCTGCCGGGTATTCCGGTGCGAATTTCAAGCCCGAGGATCTGGTACTCAAAATCGGCGGCATACTCGTGTTCCGCAACGGCACCCCCGAACCCGGAGATATGGATGACCTGCTCGGTCCCATCATGAGCCAGCGCGATATCGTCATTCATATTGATATTGGTGACGGCCCCGGCAGCTCCATGCTGCTCGCTTCGGATTTGACGAAAGAATACGTGAGCATCAACGCGGATTATCGTTCATAGGAGAAGACAATGCCGATTCTGACTTTGCAGACATGGGCCGGAACACCCAAGGAAAAGAAACGTGAACTGGTGGAAACGTTCACCCGCGAGATTGTCAAGATTCTCGATTGTCCACCCGAAGCAGTGACGGTAATTATCGAAGAAGTTCCAAAAGACAATTGGGGGGCGGCCGGAGAACTCTGTTCCGAACGCTTCCCTGACAAATAAAGACAACAAGCAGTTCTCTTTTTGCCAGGCTTCGCGAAACGGCGAAAAAAAATGGCATAAAGGGAAATGAGGGGCCGGGGAGGCACCAAATGGTTGATATGACAGGTCGGGATAAACTGACCAGGATAGTGGATTTTTTGAACGAGTGCGGCATGTTGCGCAAGACGCCAAGGACCGGATATCAGTTTTTGGGGTCCGGCTCTGAGAGTGTTGCCGAGCACTCCTATCGAACAGCGGTCATCGGCCATATCCTTGCTTTGATGGCAGACGCAGATGTAGCTCGTACGACGTATATGTGCCTGTTCCATGACCTCCATGAAGCGCGTACCGGGGATTTTAACTATGTGAACCGGCTTTATAATAGTTCTGAACGGACTACTGCCTTGAAGCACGCCTGCGACGGCACTGGTCTGGAAGACTCCGTTCTCGGCTACTGGAAAGAACTGGAAGAAACCGCAACTCTTGAAGCGAAACTCGCTCAGGATGCGGATCAGTTGGATTTCATTCTGAATCTCAAGGAAGAGTTCGACCAGGGTAACAAGTACGCCGGGCAATGGCTGGAGTCAGCGTTGCAGCGGGTGCGTACCCAGTGGGGGCAGGAACTGGCCGAGACCATTGCCAAAACCGACCATAAGGACTGGTGGTTCCTGGGCCCCGATTCTGACTGGTGGGTTCGTAAAAACGGCAAGGATGGGAAAAAATAGGAGACCGCAGTCGGGGGGAATCGGGAAAATGCCGTGATTTGTATGATGAATGCTTCCATGGCCTTGCCGTTTAGCGCTATATTGAGTACATGTGTTGCTTGATACTTTGCTTTGTATAGGGCTTGGGTTGTTTTTCGGAAGAATGGTATATTTCAATGTATCTTGGATGATACGAATTTAATTATGAGAGAAAAGACGCGGGAGTTTTCCATACCCATTCTATTTCCCTGTACTCTCTGCCGGGAAATTGTGGACGAAATCGGGGGGGTGTTTCTTTTCCTCCTTGATTCGTTGCGCCTGATATTTGCCGGACGGGGGCAATTCTCCAAGATAGTTCGTCAGATATATTTTATCGGTGTTCAGTCGGTGAGCGTTATTGCCTTGATCGGCCTGTTTACGGGCATGGTCATGGGTATGCAGCTTTACTATGCTTTGTCCGTATTCGGTGCTGACGGTTTTCTTGGTACAGGTGTTGCTCTGTCCATGGTGCGTGAATTGGCTCCGGTCTTAACAGCCATCATGCTGACGGGACGTGCCGGTTCTGCCATGACCGCTGAAATCGGGGTTATGCGTATTTCTCAGCAAATCGATGCCCTGACCATCATGGACGTCAACCCCATGCGCTATCTGGTGGCCCCGAAAATGGCTGCCTGCCTGATCAGCTTTCCGATTCTGACTGCCTTCTTCAACCTGATTTCCCTCTGGGGTGGATGGTTGACCGGGGTCAAGCTGCTGGGTGCCAACGCCGGTGTGTACTGGTCCCGCGTTAACGGAGCTTTGAGCTGGGACGACATTGAAGGTGGCTTTATCAAGTCAATAGTGTTTGGGCTGCTTGTCTGTACCATCTGCTGTTATGAAGGATATTATACCCATATCCGATCCGGGCATGCAGGGCCGGAAGGCGTGAGCCAATCCACCACCAATGCGGTGGTCAAGTCCTGTGTGGTAACTCTGGCGGCCGATTATGTTTTGACGTCGCTGTTATGGTAGAGGTTGATGTGAGTAACGCACCCAGTATACGACTTGAGAATCTGGCTGTTGGTTATGGTGGCAGACCGGTGGTCAGCGATTTGAATATCGAGTTTCCGGGCGGGAAGCTTTCCATGGTCGTCGGCGGTTCCGGGTGTGGCAAATCGACACTTATCAAGCATATCCTGCAACTCCAGGCACCCATCAGCGGCAAGATTTTTATTGGTGGACATGATGTCAGTGGCATCTCTGCCAAAAAGCAGCACTGTCTCAGGCAGCGGACCGGCGTCCTTTTTCAGGATGGTGCGTTGCTTGGGTCGATACGCCTCAAGGATAACATAGCCCTGCCTTTGCGTGAGCATACAAAGCTCAGTGAAGCACAGATACTTAGCATCGTGCAGGATCGACTGGAGATGGTCGACCTTGGACATGCCATGGAACTTTATCCTAACGAATTGTCCGGCGGTATGCGAAAACGCGCCGGATTAGCCCGTGCTCTGGTCATGGACCCTCAGGTGTTGTTCTGTGACGAACCGACCTCCGGGCTGGACCCGATTCTGTCTGCCGAGCTTGACCTTCTGTTGCTTGAGATGATGTGCAATTTTGACATGACAATGGTCGTGGTGACGCATGATCTTGCGAGTATGCGCGCGCTGGCTGACTATGTGGTTATCCTGGGGGAAAGCAAGTGCCTTTACCAGGGGACGATAGAAGAGCTTGAAAAGACGGAAGATCCGTATTTGCGGCATTTTCTTGATAGGACCACTCAGGAAAGATCTGCTCCCAGATTAACTATGCCGCCGATTGACCCGTCCATGCTGAAACTCAATTGCAACAAGATACTTGGCGAAAAAACAACGATCCGAAAGGGTGACCGATGTTGAAAATGAAGAAAGAAACCGCTGTGGGGATTTTTGTCGTCATGGGGCTGCTCGCTGTGGTCTACATGAGTGTTAAACTGGGTAACGTCCAGTTGTTCACGGATAAATATTATGTGATAAAGGCCAATTTTTCGGATATTTCCGGTCTCAAGGTCAATGCCCCAATACAGATGTTCGGTGTAGAGATCGGGTTTGTCTCTGAGATAGGTCTGGATCAGGAACAAGGTGTGGCAACCATCGTCATGATGGTCGATAAGAAGGTAAAGTTGACTGATGACGCCATTGCTGCCATTAAGACCAGCGGACTTATCGGAGATAAATTTGTGAAGATAGTGCCAGGAGGCCTTGGTGATCCTGTCAATTCGGGAGATACGCTGTTCGACACCCAATCGGCCATAGATCTTGAGGATTTGATCAGTAAATTTGCCTTTGGCAAAGTGTAATAACGTCAGTGTAAAAGGACCTGCATGCTGTTGAAAAAGATACTTTTACCGTTGTTTTTGATCTGCCTGTTCTTCGGGAGCAGTTCTGTCGCTTTGGCTGATCAGACCCCACTTGAGCGGGTTAAGGAAGGGACCGAAAAACTGATTTCCATGTTGTCCGACCCTGACATGGTCAACCCGGAACAGCATGATGCAGCCATCACGCGCCTGCGCAAGGCGTCGGAAGAATATATAGACTTCGGCCTGGTGACCAAATATGCGATCGGCAAGCCTTGGCTCCAGATGTCTCCGGAGTTGCGAGTTGATCTGACAGAAGCTTTTATTCAGCTTCTGGAACGGTCATACCTTCAGCGTATTCCTGCGTACAATGGCGAGAAGGTCGACTACAAGAAAGAGTTGGTTTCCGGGGACAAGGCAAAGGTCTTTACGGAAATCATTGACGAAGATAAGAAAATTGTGGTTGAATTTCGTTTGAAAATCGTTCATGGAGAATGGATGATTTACGATGTTGTTGCCGAAGGCGTGAGCTTGGTGATGAACTATCGAAGCCAATTCTCTGCGGTACTTAAGGACGGAACACCTGAAGATTTATTGAAATTGATTCAAGAACGGGTCGAGAAACTCGATAGAAACGATCCGGATGAACAAGATAAGGAAGAACCTGCATCGTGAAAACAGGTGAAACAATAAGTCAGTATCTTCTGACGTTTATGGTGGTCACTGCACTCTTTTTTGGAGTCGCGGGGGCTGCTTTTGCGTCTGATACTGCCATGCCGGAAGATCAGGTTCAGCTCGCGCAGTTCTCAGCGGGCGACATCAGCGACGAGGAAGAGTTCGACGATTTCAACAGTGAATACGCTGAACATAAACTTGTGGCAGACCCCTTGTATTATTGGAACAGGGTCTGGTTTGAAATAAACGACGCGTTGTACCACGGTCTTTTCCGCCCTACGGCAGAAGGATACGCGTGGCTGGTCCCTGCAAAGCCTCGCACCTGGGTCAGTAATTTTTTCACCAACCTGCTGTTTCCGGTTCGCTTTATCAATAATATCCTGACTGGAAAGTTCGACGCGGCCTATATGGAAACGTCAAAGTTCATTGCTAACACCTCATTTGGTGTGCTTGGTCTGGGTGATGTCACTGGTGGTATGCCTCGCAACTGGGAACCAGAACGTCCCACTGCGGACGGATTTGGCCAGACTCTTGGCAAGGCCGGTGTCGGACATGGTGTGTATCTGGTTTGGCCATTTATTGGTCCCAGTTCTATTCGTGAGTCCGTCGGCTGGCTGGCTGACGCGTATTGCGATCCCTTGACCTATGGCCGGTTCACCTTCATCGAATTCGCAGCCATTCGGGTGTATAACAACCTCAACTCTCTGTCCCTCCAGTTGAAGGGCAACGAGTACGAGGCTCTGACCGAAGGGGCTGTGGACAAGTATGCGGCTGTACGTGATGCCTACATTCGTTTCAGGGCCAAGAAAGTCGCAGAATAGCACTTCCTGACGTGTTCCTCTCTCCGCTATGATTATCGCCGTTATTTCGGATACCCATATGGGCTCGGTCCCATCATGGCTTGATGACGTCTATTCGACGTGGCTTGCGTCAGCCGATGTGCTCGTTCACTGCGGTGATATTACTTCTTTTGATACATGGTCCTATTTCATGCAGCACGACAATTTCCTTTGTGTGCGCGGCAACTGCGACTGGGACCCTCAACTTGCGGATATGCTCAGACCCACCCTTTCACTCAAGCTCGGGACATTGACAGTTGGTGTCACGCATGGATGGGGACCGCGTCCTAAGGTTCCAGTTGCTGTGGCCCGATCCTTCGGGCCGGAATACGACCTGGTCTGCTATGGGCATACCCATGCCAGAGATTGGTCAGTGGTTGAAGGCGTTCAGCTCGTCAATCCCGGTTCTTTGGGTGAATCCGGCTCTTTGGCCTTGGTCACAATAGGCGAGGGTGGTTCCATGAGCTGTGAATTTGTGAGTGCCTTTTAATCCCCAAGTAAAGTTTTTCCAGTTCAGAATCGTCGTTTCAACCGCCTTTGTTAACAGGATGAACCCTGTCTGACAGGGGCTGTCGGGCTCATGGGTCGAGAGGAATCTGCTGCTCGGTTGTCTTTCAGTGAAAACGCGTAGATTGGTTGCGCTTTTGCTATATGAATGGCATAAATTGTCCGTGTCAAAAAAGAGTCTCACATTGCGCTGTGCAATACCCCTGTTTCTGCTTGCGTATTTCGTTTTTTCCGGTGTGCCGGCGAGAGCGGAGTCTTCTCGTGAGTTGACATTCGGCATGTCTGCCGCCTTTACAGGGGCAAACAGTGAACTCGGTATCGAGTTCTACCGTGGTTTCATGGCGTATATTGATCACTTCAACGCAGCAGGTGGAGCCAACGGCTGGACTATCAAGGTTATCCCTTCCAATGACGGGTATAATCCGGCTCCCTGTTTTCAAAATACTGTCAGGTTTATTGAGCGAGAGGATGTCTTTGGACTTTTTTCCTATGTAGGGACACCGACCACGACGCACATTCTTCCTCTGCTCCAAAAATATGAAGACAGAAACATTTTCCTTCTGTTTCCTTTTACCGGCGCACAGCCTTTGCGCACAGACCCGTTTGGCAAGTATGTGTATAATCTCCGTGCGTCATACTTTGATGAAACACGGGGCTTGGTGGACCGATTTGTTGGAATCGGTCGTAAACGAATCGGGGTTTTTTACCAGAGTGATGCTTATGGTCGAACAGGCTGGGACGGCGTGCGCAGAGCCTTGGAGCGTCATGGCCTGGCAATAACAGGTGAGGCTGCCTATAAACGCGGAGCGTCTTTTTCGCAGGACTTTTCATCTGAAGTGGCATTATTGCTGGAATCCGACCCTGAGGCCATCATCGTCGTCGGCACCTATGCCTCCCAGGCCGCATTCATACGGGACGCCAGAGATGCTGGATACCAGGCACCTATTGCGGGGCTGTCCTTTGCTGACAGTGACAAGATGCTTGAAATGCTGAAGCTCGAAGGATCGCGGGTTCACAAAAATTACACGGCAAATCTGATCAATTCTCAGGTGGTGCCGAGTTATACGGATGAGAGTCTGCCTGGCGTTCGGCTGTATCGAAAGATTATGGAGGGCTACCAATATGAGCCGGTTACCCAAAATGATGAGTATACGCCGAGAAAATATAGCTATGTCAGTTTCGAAGGGTTTCTCAACGGCGTTGTGCTTGGCGAAATGATCAAGCGTATGGAAGGTGACCCGACCAGAGTGCAGATACCCAAGGTGCTCGATGCAATGAATGATTTTGATCTTGGGATCGGCGTCCCTGTTGATTTCAGCAGACAGGGTCATCAGGGGTTGAATGTCGTCTATTTTACGACGGTTATCGACGGGCTGTTTCAGGCCGTTGGAGACTGGGAGCAGTGGCGGCAATGAAAGCTCCTAAACTCTTTATCAAGCCTCTGATTTTCATGGTGGTTGTTTTCGGCATGATTGCCGTAGTGACGTCGTTGACTTTCAGTACTCGGATCAAGCGTGAAATGACGCGTGAATACGAGTCAAAAGCCCTTGCGCTTGCCCGGAGCGTGGCTGAATCAGATATTTCCACCATTTTGAGCCGGGATGCAGGTTCAGTGCAGTCCCGTATCGATCAGTACCAGGCCATTGCCGGCGTTTCATATGTTCTGGTTGCCGACGAACAAGGCGAAGTCCTTGCGCATACCTTTGTCCCTCAAGTTCCTGATGCAGTGCTACGTATGGTGGTCGAGACATCGGCTCAGCACAACCAGGAAGAGCACATCATTCGTGACGTGGAATTGGGCAATCAAGACTATCTGCATGTCACAAGCCCTATCCTGACTGGTATTGCCGGATATGTGCATATCGGCATGGATATGACGGTCATTCGTCAAAATATTCAAGAAGCCGTTGTCGAGCAGCAAGTGATCATGTTCATCCTTTTCGGTGCCAGTGTTTTGCTGGCATTCGTGTTCGTCCTGAACATTTCCAAGCCGTTGACACAGCTGTCAGAATACGCTGGTCGAGTGGCGGTCAAGGATTTTACCAACGTGCCGGACATCAAATCCAACGATGAAGTTGGGCAGTTGGCCAAAGCCATGCACGCGATGACCGGACAGATCTCCGAGCTGGTGAGTAATTTGGAAGATCGGGTCAAACAGAAGACACATCAGCTTCAGGAAGCCCGTGACGCATTGAAGGAGAAGGTCGAAGAACGGACGAGCGAACTGATGCGGACCAATACGCAGCTTAAGATCGAGATTGCCGAGCGCAAAGTGATCGGAGACGCGTTGCGTAAGGCCGAGAAAAAATACCGCGCAATTTTCGAGAATGCCGTGGAAGGAATTTATCAGTCTTCTCCCAGCGGTCGGTTTCAGGATACCAATCCGGCTCTTGCCCGAATTCTTGGGTATAAATCGCCCGAAGATCTCATGAGTTCCATTTATGATATCGGAACACAGATGTATGTGGACCCAAATCGTCGAAAGGAGTTCTTGAGAAATTTTGAGGACAAGGACGAAATCAAGAATTTCGTTTCCAAGGTGCGCAAGCGGGATGGCCGAATTATCTGGATTGCGGAGAACGTGCGCAAGATCGTAGACAAAGAGGGCAACCTGATTTGCTATGAAGGGTCCATCGAAGACATCACCATGCGTAAAAAGGCGGAAGATCAGCTCAAGCGCCAGGCATTTCACGACCCATTGACGGGGCTGCCGAACCGCGCCCTGTTTCTGGATCACCTGCGTATGGCCATGGAGCGCTCACGCCGTCGCAAGCATATGTTTGCCGTCCTGTATATGGATCTTGACCGCTTCAAGGTGGTTAACGATTCACTGGGACACGATGCCGGAGACGAGCTTTTGCGCGGTGTGGCCCGTGTGCTGGAAAGCTGCGGTCGGTCCGTGGATACCATTGCCCGGTTTGGTGGTGATGAATTCGCCATTTTACAGGAAGAAATATCAGCGCCAAAGGATGCCATCGCAATTGCCCGGCGTATTCTTGAGGGCGTTCGTCAGCCTTTTAATATCGGCGGAAACGAAGTCTTTACATCGGCATCCCTTGGGATCGTATTGAAGACCGATGGCTACGACCGGCCCGAAGCACTGCTGCGTGACGCGGATACGGCCATGTATCGTGCAAAGGAACTGGGAAAATCCCGGTTCAAGGTGTTTAACCGCAAGATGCACGATCAGGCGCTTCAGCTTATGGAGCTTGAGACGGATTTGCGTCGTGCCGTGGATCTGCGCGAATTCGAGGTGTATTATCAACCCATTGTACGTCTGGATACGCGCAAGGTATGCGGATTTGAGGCACTGGTTCGATGGCGGCACCCGGAACACGGCATTATCGGTCCTGTTGATTTCATTTCTTTGGCTGAAGACACCGGGCTGGTTTACTCCATCGACAACCTTGTCCTTGAAGAAGCGTGTGCGCAAATCAAGCGGTGGCAGACGGTTCTCGGAGTCAAGTCAGGCAGTGATCTGACCATTAATATCAATATTTCCGGCAAGCACTTCGGTCACTCGATGCTCGGTGGACAGGTCGCTCGAGCTTTGGAAGATTCCGGGCTCGGGGCAAACTCCCTCAACCTGGAGATCACTGAGTCCGCCCTCATGGACAACCCGGCAGTTGCCGAAGAAATGCTGCAGCAGTTGAAGGAACTGGGGGTCAGTATCTGTATTGACGATTTTGGCACCGGCTACTCCTCTTTGTCCTATCTGCAAAGGTTTCCCATCGATGTGGTTAAGGTTGACAGGAGCTTCGTGGTGGACGTGGAGTCTGACGCGGACAGTCAGGCCATTGTGCGAACGGTCTTTTCCCTTGGAGAGTCTCTGGGGCTCAAGATTGTTGCCGAAGGGGTGGAAACTTCGGGGCAATTGGAATTTTTGGAGAATGAGGGATGCGAGTACGTGCAGGGATATTTCTTCTACAAACCAATGACCGTGGGGGAAGTGGACAAAATGCTTGCCAGTGGTGCTGGGGTCTGAGCCGGCAGTAAATCTTAAGTGAAGAGGCTGAACCATGGCTATCCGGAAATTCATGGTTTGCGGATTGGAACCCATTGAACAGGTGCTTTTGCCCTTTCAAGAGTTTTTCAAGTCCAAGGCAACGGGTGGCATACTGCTCATCATCTGTGCTGTTGTGGCTTTGTTGTGGGCTAATTCCCCCTGGGCTGATACCTATGTTGCCCTTTGGAACACCAAGTTTACCGTAGGCTTTGGTCATGCCACCCTGTCCAAACCAGTCATCCTGTGGGTCAATGATGGCCTGATGGCTTTGTTCTTTTTTGTGGTGGGGCTTGAAATCAAGCGGGAATTCATGGTGGGCGAGCTGTCGTCCCGCAGTCAGGCCGTCCTTCCGATTGCCGCAGCTGTCGGGGGCATGGTCGTACCCGCTTCTATCTATGCATTCATTACTATTGGAACCGAGTCGGCTGGTGGATGGGGAATTCCCATGGCCACTGACATTGCCTTTGCCCTTGGTATTCTCAGTCTGCTGGGAAACCGGATTCCGTATCAGTTGAAGATCTTTCTCACCGCCGTAGCCATCGTCGACGATCTGGGCGGCATTCTGGTTATTGCGCTATTCTATACTTCAGACATCTCCTTCTGGCTCTTGTTGGCAGCCGGAGCATCTTTGCTAGTGGCTTTTGCGGGTAATCGGATGGGTGTGCGTTCTCCAGCCTTTTACGCGGTCGTGGGCATAATTGTCTGGCTGACGGTGCTTAAATCCGGTGTCCACTCCACGGTTGCCGGTGTGCTCATGGCATTCATGATTCCGGCCCGTACTAAATGTGATGCCGAAGCATTTATTTATAATGCCTCCGGCATCCTTGAAGACTATAAGGCGGCAGTGCGTCCAGGAGCTTCGGTCTTGACCAATTCAGCCATGCACTCAGCACTGCTCTCCATGCAACATGTTGCTTCGCGCGCCCAGACTCCGTTGCAGCGACTGGAGTATGGATTACATCCATTGGTCGACCTTGCCATTATGCCGATCTTCGCTTTGGCCAACGCAGGCGTTGTGCTTGGCGGTGACATGGTGGCGGTACTTTCGAGCAAGGTCGCCATGGGAACAATGCTGGGTCTTGTCATTGGAAAGCCCATCGGAATAGTCCTCGCGGTGTTGTTAATTTTCAAAGTGTCAGGAGGCATTCCTCGCGGCGTCCACATGAAACATTTCATTGGGGCCGGGTTGCTTGGTGGCATTGGGTTTACTATGTCTCTGTTTATAGCCACCCTGGCTTTTGCGGGGTCGCCGACCTTGCTGACAGGGGCCAAAACTGCCATTCTGATAGCTTCTGGTCTTGCCGGGATTGCCGGTTATCTTGTTTTGCGCAGTGCGCCTTCAACTGAGGAATTGCTCAAGGAGCAGACTTCTCAACAGGACTGAAGACGTGTACTGTAGGTGAACACGCCGGTTTTGCGGGACGGGTGGACAACCTCAACGACAACAATGGACATTACTATGATCACAGTCAGCCCCATCGAGGGTGTTTTCTCTATTGAACGGATGGCAAAGATCGGTACCGGAACCACGGCCCGACGTGTCAATCAGACCGCTCTGTATTACGCCCGAGAAGTGGAAAACGACATGGTCGAACTGCAGGGTTTGAACAATAAGCATGTGCCGTTCGGTGAAGTGGAGACGGTGACCAAGGATCAGTTGCTGGCTGACTACTTGCCAATGCCGCAGCTTTATAATGAGGTTATCGGTAATCTGCGCAAAGTGCAGAAGTCCGTGGCTCGTGGCGATAAGTTCCGCAAACGTGGTGAAAACTTTACTGCTGAATATGAGTATGCCAATGCGCTCAATCTGGATGAACAGAATGTGCGGGCTAATTTTGGCATAGGACTCTGTCTGTTGGCGCGAAACGAGGACGACAAAGCCAGAAAAGTCTTTGACAGGATCATCAAGATCGACTCCGCGTTCGGCGAAGATCACAAACATTTGTTCAACGAGTATGGAATAGCTTTACGGCAAAAGAAGCTTACTGGTCAGGCTGTAGATTATTATAAGCGCGCTCTGGATCTCGCTGATGATGATGAAAACCTCTGGTACAATCTGGCGCGGGCTCAGTTCGACCGTCAGGACTGGGCAAAGTGTGGAGAGGCTGTGTCGCGTTGCATGGCTCTTGATCCCACTCATCCCGAAGGGAAAAAGATACTGGACTACCTGACCAAAAAAGGATTGATCTAGATAGACCTCCAAGCGGTCACCTTTCGTCATCATATTGATGGGAACGTGGTTCAAGGACACACATGAGTAATCTCAAGGCATGCATCATAGCCGGAACGCATAGCGGATGCGGCAAGACCTCCATCGCACTCGGCCTGATGGCCTCATTGGCACGCAAGGGGATGGCGGTACAGCCATTCAAATGTGGTCCGGATTTCATTGATCCCGGTCATCATGCCCTGGCCTGTGCCCGTGACGGCAACCCTGTGCCCAGTCATAATCTGGATGGCTGGATGCTTAATGAGTCGACCAACCTTGATATTTTCAATCGTTACGGTGCTGAATGCGACGTGGCTATCATCGAAGGTGTCATGGGGCTGTTCGACGGTATTTCCGGCACGGCCGATCACGGGTCGACCGCACAGATGTCCAAAAACCTCGGTTTACCGGTGATTCTGGTGGTGGACGCCCGGTCCATGGCCCGATCTGCAGCGGCCCTTGTCTCCGGGTATGCCCGGTTTGATCCCGAGGTCAATATTGCCGGTGTCATTTTCAATCGTGTAGGCAGTGATTCTCATTGCGAATTACTCCACGAAGCCATGTCTCTGGTGCCCGATATCCCGGTTCTCGGCTGCCTCAAGCGCGACGAATCCATTGCGACGCCGTCAAGGCATCTTGGATTGGTCACGCCGGATCAAAATGGTCCGAACATGAGCCGTTATCAACGTTTGGCTGATTGGGTGGAAACCGGGCTTGATACGGACTCCCTGCTTGCCGCTCTGCCTGATGTCGAAGTCGTGCCCCCGTTTGAGCCTGTTCCCCAGTTGCCGAGCGTGACCATTGGGCTGGCTCGGGATAACGCCTTTTGTTTTTACTACGAGGAAAACCTGCGTCTATTGCGAAAGGCCGGGGCGCGGTTGATAGAATTTTCACCACTTACAGACACGCATCTGCCTGAACAATTGGATGGCCTGTACCTTGGTGGCGGCTATCCTGAATTGTATGTCTTTGAATTAGGGCAGAACAACAAGCTTCGTCGTGAGATCAAGGAGTTTTGTGAATCCGGTCGTCCAGTCTATGCCGAGTGCGGTGGGTTCATGTATTTGATGAATGATATCATTACCAGTCTGGGGAGATATGCCATGTCCGGTGTGTTCCCCATTCGGGCCGAGATGTCCGAGAAATTTCGCGCCTTGGGATATCGGGAAGTGACCACCCAGGCAGACACCATACTCGGACCGTCTGGGACATGCGCCCGAGGTCATGAATTTCATTATTCTTCCATTCAGGATGATCCAGGCATGCAGTCGTTGCTTTCGGTTTATTCCATGACCGGGCGAAAAGGTGTCATTGATTCGCCTGAAGGATTTCAGCTCGGCAACACTCTTGGTTCCTATGTCCATTTGCACTTTGGGAGTCACCCTGATCTGGCCCGGAATTTTGTGGAAGAGTGCAAGCGGGCTTTTGTCCGTGCCGGGCAGAAGTAATTTATCGGTTCTGTTCCTTCTGGGAAATCAATTGCATGCAGCACTGGATACTCCACATAGACATGGACGCTTTTTTCGCGTCAGTGGAGCAACTCGATAACCCTGAGTTGCGCGGTAAGCCCGTTGCCGTGGGCGGAACGTCTGACCGAAGCGTTGTCTCAGCCGCCAGTTACGAAGTGCGCGCATTCGGCGTGTATTCGGCCATGAGCGTGGTCAAGGCGAGACAATTGTGTCCGGATATCATCCTCGTGCCGGGACGCATGAAGCGTTACAAGGAAGTTTCGCGACAGGCCATGGGGGTGTTGCAGGAGTTTTCACCCACCGTGGAGCAAGCGAGTGTGGACGAAGCCTACCTAGATGGTACCGGATTAGAGCGTTTGTTCGGCCCCATTGACGAAGTGGGCAGAAGGATCAAGGCCCGCATGGTTGAGGTCACGGGCTTGACGTGTTCCGTTGGTGCGGCGCCTGTCCGTTTTTTGGCGAAAATCGCTTCGGATATGGATAAACCCAACGGAATGTTTATTCTCCGACATGATGAAGTGACGGACTTCCTGCATACCCTGCCGGTGAAGAAAATTCCGGGCGTGGGTAAAAAACTGCTTGAAATACTGAAACGCCATGGCGTGCGTACTTGTGGGGATATACTGCTCAAACCACGAACTTTTTGGCAAGAAAGACTTGGCAAGTACGGAGGGGCATTGCATGATCGCGCTTGCGGCATTGATCCCAACCCGGTCGTGGTGTCTTCCGGGGCCAAGAGTTGCAGTGCGGAAAACACCTTTCACGAGGATACGACAGACAGGGTGATTCTCAGGAAATGGCTGTTGATCCAGGCAGAGCGTGTCGGCGCGGACCTGCGCCGGCATGGGTACAAGGGGCGCACAGTGACGCTCAAGGTCAAGTTTGCCGACTTCAAGCAAGTTACACGATCAAGAAGTCTGGGTGGCCGTACAGACGAGACGTCCGTCATTTTCGAGATTGCCTGTGAACTGTTGGAACAACTCCAGCTGCCTCGGGCTGTGCGTTTGATTGGTGTAGGGGTTTCCAATTTTGAATCCCGCACTCGGCAAGTGACGCTTTTTGAAGAATCGCCGCACTCGGCAGAAGCCACCAGCGAACTGGACAAGGCCGTGGATGAAGTCCGTCGGAAGTTCGGCGGCAAGGCCGTTACCCGGGTGGAGCTCATGGGATTCAGGGATAAATTGAAAGAGCCTGAGGATTAATTCGTTTTTTCAGGATGATAGTCTCTGCCTTGCCAAATCTGAGGAAGATTACTATATTTACAATGTAGAAACGAAACAAACTGTCCGCGTTCAACCGCGGCTCAACCTATGAAAAATATCACATGAAGAACAATACAATCAGCGTTTTATCTGTTGTTCAGGGTGTATTCGCCCTGATCGTGGGACTGTGTGTCCTGACTGCTTTTTCTCCTGCGTACGCCGAAGAGCCCGAAGGGCTTATGGACGTCAACCTGTCTGTCAAACCTGAGCCGCTTGCACAGGATGTGGAGTCTGGTATTGACCATCTTTTTAAGGTCCTGAAAGGTGATGACTCCATGTTGGCTATGAACAAGATTCAGCCTATGCTGGACTTTGTCGTGAACATGCAGGATGACCCTAAGGATATCGCTCCGGCCAAACGATTCAAGGGGTATGGCGTCTGTCTTCGTCAGGAAGTGCATACTGATCTGGATCGTATCCTTCGTTATTTTTACAATCCGGCTATTCCCAATTACCTGCTGTGTCCCGCCGTACTGCGATTGTCCGGTTGGCAAGAAGACAGTCCCTTTCTGGCTCGTGAAAAAGGGTTGTGGGAGGAACTTCCCACCCTGAATGAACCGGTTATCACCCGTGGTCGTGAATTCGAGACGAATACTCCCGATTCCTTTGCCGAAGCGTATTATGCGTATGACTTGAACCGCCTGATTATTCTGCTCAAGCATCAGGGCAAGAATGTGTTGGTCTCCGTAACCGAGCAGGATGGCAAGTCCGATGTCGGACGTAAGGGCGCTATTCTGAATGATACCGAGTGGGATTACTTCTATTCCGGCCTTGAAGGATTGAACAAGGGAATGATCGGCTGGATGGATACCTTCATGTACTCCTCCGGTTCGGTGCAGATTTTTGTGGAGCACGATCAGGCCGACATGAAAAGTTCCGTCTTCCTGTTCAAGTGGCTCAATGCTGGATGGGCAGGGATGAACGTGGTCAAGCGTAGCCATATTTATGACGGCAGCCTGCGATACGCCCGCAGCTTCAAGAAGGTCGTTGAATCTGAAGACCTGACGCCCGAGGCAGTTGTGCTGGGTATGGCCGGCGTGGTGGACATGTCCGACATCGAGATGGATGTGCTGATTCGTCAGTACGCCAAGAATTTTGAAACCCGGTTCAAGAATGATCCTAAACTCAAGTCCGGTGATTACGCCGCGATTATAGCTGACGGCGGATATGCGAAGGTGCTCGACAAGGAAGGCCGTCGGTCTGTCCTGGCTCTTGAAAAGCTCAAGAACATGCTTGGCATGGAAACACTGGTTACTATCGGTAGCGGTCCTGTGGCTCGCAAGCAGGTTCCTGCCTTGGCTCCGGCGGAGGTAGAAGCTTCGGTTGTTGAGGAAACACCCGAAGGGTAAATACTGGAAAGAATCGGCAATGCACGGTATATTGACGGCGCGTCGCGGTTGGCGACGCGCCGTTTTTTATAAAGGAGAATCCTATGCTGGTCAGTGATAGTGATGCGAAATTCATGTTCTGTCCCTTGCTCAAAACGCACGACGACAAAATGAAAATGTGTCAGGTTACCATGTGCATGATGTGGCGGTGGGCTGATGATAATAAGGAAAAGGGCTACTGCGGTCTGGCGGGCAATCCGGCATCGGTCGCAAAATAGGCACAAGTAAGGCCGCGCGCTGTCGTGGCAGGAGAGTGGCGTGTCCAGAAAGTTTTCATTCCAGCTCGACAAGGTTCTTGATTATCGGGAGCAGCTTGAGGAGCAGGCCAAGGGGGCTTTGGCTCGAGCCAGAGCGGCCCGTGATGTTCAGGCAGTCAAAGTGGCTGACCTGGAAGACGCATTGCGTGAGCACATGCTCAAAGAGAAAGTGTCACAGAAATCTACCAATGACATGTGGCTGTGGCGACAGTACAAGGAAGCTCTGGACCAGGATATTTCCGTCGCACGGATGAATCTCAATAGTTTGGAACTCAAATTGCAAAGATGCCGGGCGGAGGCTGTGGAACGCTCCAAGGATAAGAAGCTCCTGGAGAAGCTTAAAGCAACGCAAGCCAAGAAGCATCATGAAGAAGAAAACGCCCGCCAAGAGAAGGAAAACGATGAAATGGCAACGCTTCGGTACGAATCTAAAAATTTCTAGAGTCCTCGCCAGCCTCGTTTTTCTGGCTCTGCTGAAGCTTGCCTTATTCGGTATGCTCAGTGTCGATTCTCTGACGCTCAAAGCCGTTGAGACTGTCTTGCCTGACGGAATTCCAAGTGTCGCCATCGCTGCCGAGACCAGAAAAGAATCGGCCACACCCGTTGCGGATAAGGCTGATTCCGAGGCCAATCGGACAGCCAAGGCCGAAGCCGAGGCTGACAAGGCCGCTGCTCCGCGAACAGAGGACGATCTGCCCAAGGAATGGAAAGCCCTTAAACGCAAGGAAGAGGAACTCGCCATCAAGGAACGGACACTCAAGGAGATGGAAGCATCCATCAGGGCCGAGGCTGTCAAGGTGCAGAAGCTCCACGCCGAGATCAAGCAGATGCTTGACGAGGCCCAGATGGTGAAAGACAAGCGCGTCAAGCAGTTGGTGGATATGATTTCCAACACCAAGGCCAAGAAGGCCGCCGAGATCCTGCAGAATATGGACGATGATCTGGCCGTCAAGGTGTTGTCGGGAATGCGTGGCCGCCAGGCCGGTGAGATTCTCTCCTTTGTTGAAGCCTCCAAGGCTGCCAAACTCTCCGAGGCATTGACCAAACTTCAGATTCCCTTCAACGACGGCATGTAATCTCTTGATTGAAGACACAAAGGGTGCAGTCCATTTGGATTGCACCCTTTTTTGGTGGATGTGGATATCCGTGAGCATCAAAAAAAGAGGCCGGAGAAGCATTGCTTCCCCGGCCTGTTGTATTCTTGGTAAAGCAGTTTGCTACGGTTTTACGACTTCAATTCCCCCCATGTAGGGCTTGAGAACTTCAGGAATGACGATGGACCCGTCAGCTTGTTGATAGTTCTCAAGAACCGCCACGAGGCAACGACCAATGGCGAGACCTGATCCGTTCAGCGTATGGACGAACAGTTTCTTCTTGGAATCCGTGGGCTGGAACTTGATGTTGGCGCGCCGGCCCTGGAAGTCTCCACAGTTGGAACAGGAGGAAATCTCGCGGTATGCGTTCTGCCCGGGCAGCCATACTTCGATGTCGTAGGTCTTGACTGCACTGAATCCGAGATCGCCGGTACAGAGCTCGATCACTCGATACGGGATTTCAAGCAACTGGAGAATCCTTTCGGCGGCAGCGGTCATGTCCTCAAGAGCCTCGAAGGATTTGTCCGGATGGGCGAAATTGACCATCTCCACCTTGTAGAACTGGTGCTGGCGAATCAGCCCCTTGGTGTCCTTGCCGTAGGAGCCGGCCTCGGAGCGGAAGCACGGAGTCTGCGCACAAAACTTGATCGGGAGCGTGTCTTCATCAAGGACTTCGCCCGCATAGATGTTGGTCAGCGGGACTTCAGCCGTGGGAATAAGATAGAATTCACGATCGTCGGTCAGCTTGAACAGATCTTCTTCGAACTTGGGCAACTGGCCTGTGCCGGTCATGGTCGCCTTGTTGACGATGAGTGGCGGAAGCACTTCGGTGTAACCGTGCTGTTCGGTCTGGGTGTTGAGCATCAACTGGGCTAGGGCGCGCTCCAGTCGGGCACACCAGCCGAAGCTGACAGAAAAACGGGAACCGGCAAGTTTGGCTGCACATTCGAAATCAAGGCCACCGAGTTCGGTGCCGAGTTCCCAGTGCTCCTTGGGTTCGAAATCGAGTTCGGGTTTGTCCCCCCAGTATCGCAGGACCGGATTATCGTCTTCGGAAGCGCCTACCGGAACGGATTCGTGCGGGATATTGGGCACGGACATCATCCAGTCATTCTGGGCTGCCTGAACCTCGGTGAGTTCCCTGTCCAGTTCCTTGGTGCGGTCAGAGACTTCACCCATCTTCTTAAGCAGATCAGATGCGTCTTCGCCTGCTTTTTTGCGCTTGGCGATTTCCGGGCCAACAGCATTTTTTTCGGCCTTGAGTGCCTCGACCTCAGCGATCAGTTTTTTGCGTCGAGTATCAAGATCGACAAATTCCTGAACATCAATTTTCGAACCACGTTTTTTCAGGCTCTCCCGAACAATCTCAGGATTTTTCTGCATCATTTTCAAATCAAGCATGGGTAAACTCCTCGTTCATTCCCCGTAATATCCTAGGCGACACGGTCTTTCAAGGCGGTGAAGACCTGCGCTTTATTCATCTCGGTCGTGTCAATAGTAATGGCGTCGTCAGCCGCCATGAGCGGCGCTACAGAGCGGTTGCGGTCTTGATGATCCCGTTTGGCAATCAGTTCCTCGAGTTCATTAAGATCAGCGGGCTTGCCCATGTCCGAAAGTTGCTTGAACCGGCGGTTTGCCCGTTCGTCCACAGAGGCATCAAGAAAAAACTTGTACGGTGCGTTCGGAAAAACAACCGTTCCCATGTCGCGACCTTCGGCTACCAGGGAAACCTGGTTGCCCAACCCCTGCTGAGCTGTTTTCAAAAAGGTGCGGATAACCGGTAGTGTGGCGATGTTGGATGCCCACATACCGACCTGTTCCGTGCGGACCTCATTGCCAATGGGGGTAGAATTCATGGACAGTACCGAGTCTTCGCCAACGCCGGACAGGCCGAAGTCCATGTCGTCCAATTCAGCCTGTATTCGGGCTTCGTCCCAGTCCCAGGCTCCCTCGCCGAGTTTCCAGGCTATGGCCCGGAACATGGCCCCGGTATCAAGATACGGAATGGACAGATGTCTGGCCAGTTGTTTGGCCATGGTGGATTTGCCGACTCCTGCCGGACCGTCGATGGTGACGATAAGGGGCTTACCCATTCAGGATTTCCTCCAGCACCTTGATAAACGTGGAGTTCTCGGCGTTCGTCCCCACGTTGACGCGAATATTCTTTGCCAGCCCGAAGCTGCCCAACGGCCGGACGATGATGCCCTTTTTGAGCAATGCCTTGAACACGGCTTGCGCGGGCTTGGGGGGCTCGAACATGACGAAGTTTGACTGGCTCGGCCAGACTTTGCAGCCAAGGCGTGTCAGCTCCTCAGTGAAATATTCCCGGCCATGCATGACCAGTTGCAGTGTCTCGTTGAAAAACACCTCGTCCTCAAGCGCGGCCAGGGCGGCTTCTTCAGCCAGCAGGTTGACCGTGAATGGGATACGGGCGTTCTTCATCAACGCTGCCAGCTTGGGCGGCAGGATGCCATACCCGACACGTAATCCAGCCAGGCCGTACGCCTTGGAAAATGTGCGTAAAGCCACAAGATTCTCGAAACGGTCAAAGGCCTGAACAGGAGAATAGGATTCTGGCGGCCAGGCAAATTCAATATACGCTTCGTCAACCACCAGCAGGCAGTCCTGGGGTAGAACACTCGCCAGTACAGACAGGTCGTCCACCGTGGCAGCCAGTCCGGAAGGGTTGTCCGGGCTGGTCACAATAACCATGGCGGTGTTTTCGTCAGCGGCCTCGGCCATGGCGGCCAACGGCAGTTCCAGATCTTCACCACGCGGGACTTCTCGGTATTCAAGCCCCGTCAACTTGGCGCACATCCTGTACATGGCAAAAGAATTCTCATAGCAGACCACATTTGACCTGCCCGGAATCCCTTTCATGCGGAAAAGCATGTCGATGATTTCGTCCGAGCCGTTACCCACCAATATACAATCTTCGGCGACTCCCGCAGTGTGTGCTATTGCCTTTGCCAGTCGCGGAGTGTGGTTCTCTGGATAGCGGAAGGCGCGGGCTGCATTCGCCGTAATGGCTTTTTGAACCAGTGGGGATGTACCCAGCGGGTTTTCGTTGCTGGCGAGCTTGATGACCGTGTTAAGGCCATATCGCTCCTGAATCTGTTCAATGGTCAGACCCGGTACATAGGGTGCAAAGTCCTGAATTTCTGGACGGACGCTAAAATCTCTCATGTTTCCCTCATCTCAATAAAAAAAGAACGGCCGAAGCCGTCCTTTGTATATATTTTATGTCCGTCAGTAAAGCTTCCTACCGAGGGCGGACAGTCAGGACTGGTGCCTTGGAGCTCTTGACGACCTTTTCGGCTACGGAACCGAACAGGATGCGGTCTATACCCTTGCGTCCATGGGTACCCATAACCACCATATCAACGCCTTCGGCTTCGGATATGGCAAGAATTTCCTCGGCGGGGTAGCCGGTGACG
Organism: uncultured Pseudodesulfovibrio sp.; assembly: GCF_963675635.1. Lineage (NCBI taxonomy): Bacteria > Pseudomonadati > Thermodesulfobacteriota > Desulfovibrionia > Desulfovibrionales > Desulfovibrionaceae > Pseudodesulfovibrio > uncultured Pseudodesulfovibrio sp. The sequence continues at coordinate 3,097,040 of NZ_OY776488.1, forward strand.
ACCTTGCCCTCAATGTTGAGATCCTTGAAATTTTCAGCCACAAACGTGTTCATGGTGTCTTCGGCACCAGTCACGATTTCTCCGACAAAACTCTCGATGGAGCTGGGCGGTACGTGGAACCCCACGTATTGGCTGAGGGATGGGGCCACATAAAGTACAATCACCTGAGCACCTGAGCACTTGGCAATCATATTTGCATAGTCAGCCACCATCGGGCTATAATCGGAAAAGTCCACTGCACACAAAATCTTCTTGACGTCAGCCATGGTTTCTCCTCCTTGGTGTATTGAATTCCCCTTCCGGTCACGCCGGAGATAAGGGATTTTTCCTATTTTTTTTTATGCCTCTCAGAGCTCGAATAGACAACCTTTTTCTTCTGCATTACAATCAAATATAACCTGTCCCGGATTTTTTTATGATGAATGGAAGTTTTTTCCGGGTACCCATATGCATAAGATAATAAATTCCAGTCGGTTGTCAATATGATGCCCTTGGCAGGATCTTTGCACAATCTTCAGCAAACCACAGGATAGGAGTAGAACTATGATGATCCGTCCTGATCAAATCGAGGGCGTCCAACCGGAGCAAACGCAACGGAAGGACAAGGTACGCCAGCCTGGAAACGCCTTCGGGGACATTCTCAATAAGGAAGTGGCACGGGGAGACGTCCCTGCCAAAGCGCAGGGTCTTGTGCCGCCTCCAATCGTGAATCCCCTGATCGCAGCAGGAAATGTCGGTGTCGTGCAGCGCACGGACGATAATTCCGCTCAGGTGGCTGGACAGGTAGAATCCATTCTCGACAAATGGGATAATTATGCAGCGACGCTCGCAGGACCGCAGGGTGGACTCAAGTCTGCCTACGCAACTCTTGACGAGATAGCAGGCGAGGTGGCCGCGCTCAAGGGTGGTCAGGCGAATCTTGCTCCCGAGCTGAAGTCCATAGTCGATGAATTGGAAACGCTGACTGCAACCGAACAGTTCAAGTTCAACCGGGGCGACTACGTCTAACCGAAGAACTGCCTGCCATTTCTCGTCCGGGCCGTGTACGCGGCCCGGACGGCTCTTCCTTTTTTCTTTCCCGCTCGAAAGGCTTTAGACCAGACCCGACAGATCATAGGTGTCGGCTTTTTCTATTTCCACATCCACGATTGATCCGAGAGCAAGTTCGACTTCGGGAGGAGCGCTGACGTATGTTACGCCGTCAACGTCCGGTGCCTGGAACCATGTGCGGCCCACATACAGGCCGGGCCACTCTTCGGATGGTTGTTCAATAAGCACAGGCAGCGTCTTGCCTTCATACTGCGAAAGAATATCTCCACTGATCTCGGCCTGAAGTTCCATGAGCGCGTCCCTGCGTTCTATTTTGATTTCATCCGGTACCTGATTTTCCATGATCGCAGCCGGTGTGCCGTCTTCAGGCCAGTATGGAAATACGCCGAGGTGATGGAATCGGGTCTTGCGCACGAATTCCATGAGGTGTTCGAAGTGTTCATCCGTTTCACCGGGATAGCCGACAATGAACGTGGTTCGCAGGGCGGCTTCGGGGAAGAACGAGCGAACCCTGTCGATAACCTTTTCCGGGTTTCTGGCGAAAGGGCGGCCCATGGATGAAAGGACATCGGGGTGTGCGTGTTGAAGCGGAATGTCGAAATAGGGCAGGAAAGGCGGGACATGCTCCTTGAGGATGGAGAGGAGCGATTCGGTCAGTCCTGCGGGATACAGGTACATGATGCGCAGCCATTCAAGGGCAGGGATGCCGGCAAGTCCCTTAACCAGTGTTTCAAGGTCGTGACCGGGGCCGAGATCTGAACCATAGGCCGTGGAGTCCTGACCAACGACAATGATTTCCGGCACCGAGGCTGCAAGTTGCTCAGCTTCATCGATGAGGAAATCCACAGGCCAGCTCTTGTGCGGTCCCCGGATGGACGGAATGGTGCAGAACAGGCAGTTATGGGAACACCCCTCGGACACCTTCAGATAGGCGTAGGCTGGCCCAGTGGACAGATTCCGTGGCGTGTTCTGCTCAACGGAAACGGACAACGCTTCGGCTGCCATGGACGGCCATAGGTGTATCTCATCAGTGTTGAGCCAAAGATCCACCTCGGGTAATTCATCCTTCAGGTCCTGGCCGTAACGGGAGACAAGACACCCTGCCACGCACAAAAGCGGTTTGCGGCCGGTTTCGACAAGGACTTCGGCTGCGTCCCGGATCGCATCCAGAATTGTCGTGATTGATTCTTCGGTGGCAGGCTGGATGAATCCGCAGGTATTGATAAGTACGAGGTCGGCTTCTTCCACGGATTCCACTGGTCCCATGGCGGAACCGAGTGTGCCGAGGAGTCGTTCGGTATCCACACGATTCTTTGGGCATCCCAAGCTGATTGTATATACTTTTACTGTCCTGTCAGGCAATTGTGACATTTCATTTCCTTTGATATGGCTCTACAAATGCGGTAATATAAAAAACCGGAAAAAACACCCCGGCTCGATGCAGTTTGCACTGGTACAGAGAGGAGGTCAAATTGACCAGAGCTTCATATCTCAAGGACAAGCGATATATCATTGGCGTGATCGGTGATATTCCCACCCTGTTGACGTTCTGGCAAATGTTCAAGGATCAGAGCAATGACGAAGCGCTCAAGGAAATCGGCGTTGTTGCTGCGGCCCTGCCAGGCGAGAGTGTTCTGCCTGAAGCTGACGATTCCGGCAGGCGGATTCCCACGTATGCAGGCTACAAGACCATGTTGGAGAAGCATCCCGAAATCAATATGGTTATCGAGGCGACGGGCCGCCCGAGTCTGGTGTATGAACTGCGCAACTACCTGCCGCCGGGTATAACCCTGGTGGAGCGTAATGCTGTCAGTTTTTTTATCAACCTGCTGACATCAGACAAAATCTGGGTGGCCTGCAAGCTTGACCTGTTGCATACACAGAACATGCTTAAAACCATAATCGATCAGATTGATCAGGAAGTCCTGTTTCTTGACCATGAGGGACGGGTTGTGGGCATGAATAAAGTCGTGGTGGATCGACTCGGAGTCCCCAAAAGGGAACTTCTTGGTCGTTCTTACTGCGAGATTTTTCTGGATTCCAGTAATGGTGAATGTGAGTTTTCCCAAGACCCCTTTGATCGGGCCATGGCTACTCGAACACCAGCAGAAGCCCTGACCAGTTCAGTGGATGAAGATGGGCGGGTCCGCTATTTTCGTGTCTACGTGACGCCGATTTTTGACGAAGACGGAGCCGCTAACCATGTTGTGGCGTCTAGGCGCGATATAACTCTCCGGACATCCATGGAAAATCGCTTGCAGCAGGCGGAGAAACTTGCTTCCATCGGCGAATTATCCACTTACATGGCTCATGAAATTCGCAACCCCCTGTTTACAATCAGTGGATTTGCCAATTCGCTTATGCGCTATGAAGGATTGGACGAAAAGGCCCGGGAAAAACTGGCCATCATACTTGATGAATCCAAACGGTTGGATGAAATACTCAAGAGTCTTCTCAACTTCACCCGTCCTACAGGGGCCGAGGTGCGCGAAGTCGATCTGAACCAACTGGTGAAGGCAACCATGGATGTCATGCAGTTGCCGTGCTCCAATCAGGATGTAAAAGCATACATCGACCTGGACCCGGATATGGCTAAAGTGCGGGCCAACCCCGACCTCATCAAGCAATGCCTCATTAATCTGGTCAAGAATGCCCTTGAGGCAATGGAAGGCGGTGGCAAACTGTTTGTCACGACCTCCATGCAAAAGAATAAAGCCTTGCTCTCCGTGGAAGATACCGGAGAGGGTATTCCTCTTGATATCCGTGATAAGATATTCAGTCCGTTTTTTTCCACCCGCGACAAGGGCTCCGGGCTTGGTCTGGCCCAGACCAGAAAAATTGTGGATGAAATCGGTGGAAAGGTTGATCTCATTTCCGTGGAAAATGTGGGTACAAAAATCACCTTGTCCCTGCCTCCCCTGCTGGCGGTTGCGGAAGACGACGAGTCCGAGTAAGGAATCTTCCACAACAGAGTTCATAGGGAATGCCGCGCCCGGTATGGGGAGCAGCATTTCATTCCAAAACGAACGCCGCACAAGGGATAGCAATGGAAACCATCGTCCTCGCCACCAACAACAAAGGTAAAATCAAAGAACTTTCCACCATGCTGGAACCATTTGGCGTCCAGGTGAAGAGCCTGTCGGAGTTCCCGGAGATCGGAGAGATTCCTGAGACCGGTGATACTTTTCTTGAAAACGCCTTTATCAAGGCGCGCACCGTGGCAAAGATTACCGGCCTTGTTGCGGTGGCGGATGATTCCGGTATCGAGATAGACGCTTTGGACGGTCGTCCTGGTGTCTATTCCGCCCGGTACGCTGGCGAAGAGTGTGATGACCACGCCAACAATGAAAAAATGCTGACCGAGATGAAAGACGTGCCCGACGAAAAACGCACGGGCCGTTACCGCTGTGTCATGGCTGCCTCTGCGCCCAACGGAACAGAGATCAACACGGACGGTGCTTATGAGATTCAGGTAGGCCATGACTACAAGGGTGCCGGTGGTTTCGGCTACGACGTCATCGTTATTGATCCTGAGCTGGGTTGCCATGTGGCTGAATTGGATGCCGAGGTCAAAAACAAGCGTTCTCATCGGGGCAAGGCCATGCAGAAGCTTCTCACGCTCTGGCCCGATTTCTGGGTCAAGGCCAACGCCTGATTCGCACGACCCTTTCACGCCTCCGGGTTGATATGATCAAAGACAAAAGAGAAGTATCATACTTCTCTTTTGTTTTTTTCGAGTAGCTTCTCTCAGCGCTCGTATCCGTTTCCGAAGCCGGCTTATAGATGCGAACCGCAGGCAGCGCCTGATGCAAATGCCCAATGCAGGTTGAAGCCGCCGAGGTGGCCTGTCACGTCCATGGCTTCGCCGATGACGGAAAGGCCCGGGACGTTTTTGCATTCCATGGTCTTGGATGAGATCTCGTCCGTATCGATACCCCCTACGCAGACTTCGGCCTTGGCGTAGCCTTCGGTGGATGCCGGGACTACGGTGAACCTGTGAATCCGGTTGGAAGCCGCTTCGATCTGTTTTGCTGACAGCTGACTGACAGCCGTTTCACCGAGTGCGCCGGAGAGCAACAGGCCGGGGAGCCTTTTGGGCAGAATGTGACCGAGCAGATTGCGGAATTGAGCGTTGGAGCCCCGGTTGTCTTCCACGAAATCTTCAATAGATTGACCGGGCAGAAAATCAATGATTACAGGGCGGCCTGTGCGCCAGTATGAAGACGCCTGCAACGTGGCCGGACCAGAGATTCCCTTGTGGGTGAACAGCAGGGGGTCGGTGAATTGTACGCCCTCGGCTTCCACTGTCGCTGGCAGCGCGTTTCCTGCCATGTCCTGACAAAATGATTGAAGCTGTTTCGGGAAAATCAGCGGAACCAGTCCCGGACGAGGTGCGACCATCTTCAGGCCGAACTGCTTTGCCAGCCGGAAGCCGAGGTCCGTTGCGCCGACCTGAGGCCACGACGGACCTCCCAGGGCAATGACTAGTTTGTCTGCGGTCACGATATCGTCGCCCGTTGTCACGGTAAACGGTCCAGTTCCGGATACGCTTTTGATTTCGCATTCCATTCTGAAATCCACTCCGGCTCGTGTACACCGGGTCATCAGCGAACCGGCGACTTTCCCGGCCCCTTGTTCGGTGAACAGCTGACCGTGTTCCCGTTCCTGATACGTTATGCTGTCTTCGGCCAGAAGGGTAATCACATCCCACGGCGAAAGGCGCGCCAGGGCGGACTTCACGAAATGCGGATTACGACAGATGTAGTCTGCGTGTGTGACATTCAGATTGGTGAAATTGCACTTGCCCCCGCCGGACACGCGAACCTTGCGCGCGGCCTTGGCTCCATGGTCAAGAACCACGACTTTGAGCCCGCGCTTGGCGGCGGTCATGGCGCAATACAGGCCGGAAGCACCGGCTCCGAGAATGATGACGTCGTTGTTTTCCATGAGGCGGTTCTACGGCAGACAGGGACGCGAAGCAAGCATGTGTATCTGTCATGTTGGGGTGGTTGACAAAAGAATGCGTGGAGACCACATTCTATGGTCAATACTGAAATTTTGGAGGAACTCATGGCTGTAAAGAAAATTCTGCTTTTGGTCGGTGATTTCGTTGAAGATTATGAGGCAATGGTGCCGTTTCAGATGCTTCAGATGGTAGGCCATGTCGTGGATTCCGTCTGTCCTGGCAAAAAAGCGGGGGAAACCGTGGCCACGGCTGTGCATGATTTTGAAGGGCATCAGACATACACGGAAAAACCGGGTCACAATTTCATGGTAACGGCGACTTTTGAGGATATCAGGGCCGAAGAGTATGACGCGCTGGTGATTCCCGGGGGGCGCTCTCCCGAATACCTGCGCCTGAATCCGGCAGTGATCGCTTGTGTGCAGCACTTCGCCAAGGCAAACAAACCCATTGCCGCAGTTTGCCACGGTCAGCAGCTTTTGACTGCCGCCGATGTCATCAAGGGTAAGACCTGTACCGCATATCCTGCCGTTAAACCCGAAGTCGAGGCCGCAGGAGCCACCTGGTGCGAAGTTAATGCGACAGCTTCCAACGCCTGTGTGGATGGCAATATCGTGACCGGACCTGCATGGCCTGCCCATCCTGAGTGGATGCGGGAATTTCTGAAAGTGCTTGGATCAACCATAGAACCTTAGGCTTATTTCGAACAAAATCCCAGTATGCAGATACGGGGTGTTTTGTCTGTGCAGCAGTCTTTTCATCCGCCGAACTTTCTGTTAGAGGTTTGACTCAACGAGATTTTACGGAGGATGCGATTATGATGGGTTATTTCTGGTTTTTCCTGGGTCTGTTCCTGACCATTGCCGCGCTGGTAATGATCAAAGTCAGCTCCCCGAACGAACACTAGTTTTCGGCCGCACAGCGGCACTTCAGGGGAATCGGTGAAAGCCGGTTCCCCTTCATTTTTCCGGAGGTGGACATGATCATCTATTCCTGGAACGTCAACGGCTATCGGGCCGTGCTGAAAAAGGACTTCCGCGACTGGCTGGATGGCTGCGGCGGTGACGTGGTCATGTTGCAGGAAACCAAGGTCGATCCCGATCAACTCGGTGAAGATGACCGTGAGCCGGATTCCTACTCCAATCATTATTGGAATTGGTCCAAGAAAAAGAAAGGCTATTCCGGTGTGGCTTGTTTTGCCAATCCGGAACCCATTGCCGTGACCACTGGCTTGCCCGATCCACGTTTTCAGGATGAAGGCCGCGTACTCCATCTTGAATACCCGGATTTTCATCTCTTCAATATTTATTTCCCCAACGGTCAGATGTCGGACGAGCGGCTCGACTTCAAGATGGGTTTTTATGACAGCTTCCTTGAACATGCCGAGGAGCTGCGCAAGGACAAACCTATCGTGGTCGGCGGCGATTTTAACACCGCGCATACAGAAATCGACCTGAAAAACCCCAAACCCAACGCTGATAGGTCCGGTTTTCTGCCTGTCGAACGAGCCTGGATTGATAAATTTATTGCTGCTGGATACGTGGACACTTTTCGTATGTTTGAAGAAGGACCGAACCACTATTCATGGTGGTCTTATCGGTTTAACGCCCGAAAAAACAATGCAGGGTGGCGCATTGACTACTTTTTCGTATCCGAAGAATTGAGGGATAAGGTCGTGGGTGCCTGGATCGAACCCGATGTCATGGGGTCCGACCACTGCCCGGTGGGTGTTGAGATCGACATCTAGTCAGCTTTCAAAGAAAAATCATGTAATACAGTATGTACCGCGCCGGTCGGGTTCAGTTCGCTTTGCCATAGGGTGAATCGCTTTGCTGTGAACTCCGGCCAATCCTGATTCGCTCTGGCGAGGACTGCCTTCCAGTCGTCCTGTCCCGGCCTTTTGACCCAACCGATGGTCAGGTGAGGCCGGAAACGTTTTTTCTCCCGCCCAATACCTATATCTGCCATGGCCTCTTCTATTACTTCGGCCAGATCGGCGCACTGTTGCGCACCCTGTTTGAGTCCCAGCCAAATGACACGAGGGCGCTTCACCCCGGGGAAAGCTCCTGAATCACCGGCCTGCATGGGGAATTCCCGAAATGTAATTGATGAAAGCGTTTCAACGATTGCTGGAATCATGTCCTCGTCAATGTCGCCGAGGAACTTGAGGGTCAGATGCCAGTTGCCGGGACGCATCCAACGCACTGAGGCGTCCAGACCTGCATTCAGACCATCCGTAAAAGGGGTGACGCTTTGCTGATAGGTTTCCGGCAAACCAAGGCCTATGAACAAACGAGGCATGGTTAATCGTCCAGTTTGTCAAGCGCATGACCGAACATGGCGATGTCGCCGAGCACAGCGGCTATGGCTTCCTGAAGATTGTCTGGCAGCCCGTCTGTTTCTGCTATTGCCAGCAGGGTATCCGGGTCGATGCCGTTTGCTTCGGCCAATCTACGAAGTTCTTCAATGTTTTTTTTGTCCATGCGCCAAGCATAAGGGACAATGGCTCATCGGGCAATGGTACGAAAAAGCCCTGCTCCGAATATCGAAGCAGGGCTTGATTTAACGAGAAAGCCTGCGGCTAGAAGTCGTAGCCGAAGGTGTCGACCACGGCTTTGGTGCGGGCCTTGGAAGCCTGCATACGGGCTGCGAGGTCTTTCTTGTACTGCTCCAGGTCGAGTTGGATCTTGGCAACGCCAGTCTCCATGGCGGCCTTGGCAACTGCCGGGGCAAGCCAGGTCAGGACGCGGGGATCGAGCGGCTTGGGAATGATGTAATCAATACCGTATTCCAGCGTGTCCACGCCGTAGGCATCACAGATATCCTGAGCCACAGGCTCCTTGGCCAGTTGTGCCAGAGCTTCGGCAGCAGCGATTTTCATCTCTTCATTGATGGTCGTGGCGCGGCAGTCAAGCGCGCCGCGGAAGATGAACGGGAAGCCGAGGACGTTGTTGACCTGGTTGGGGAAGTCGGAGCGCCCGGTGCCCATGATGATATCGGGGCGTACTTCTTTGACGTCCGGGTACGGGATTTCTGGATCGGGATTGGCGCAGGCGAAGATGATGGCATTGTCAGCCATTGTCTTGACCATATCCTGATTGATGGCGTCCTTGACGGACAGACCCAGGAACATGTCGGCACCGACCATGCAGTCGGCAAGGGAGCCGCGATCTTCCGCCTGTGCAAAGTTCTTCTTGAATTCGTTGAGACCATCGCGTCCGGCGTGGATCAGACCACGGGAATCGAACATGAAGATGTTTTCGCGCTTGACGCCCATGTGAACGTACAGGTTGGAGCAGGCGATGGCAGCAGCACCGGCACCGGAAACCACGATCTTGATTTCCTCAATTTTTTTGCCGGAGATTTCAAGGGCATTCATGATGCCTGCGGCAGAAATGATGGCCGTACCGTGCTGGTCGTCGTGGAAGACGGGAATACCCATCTGTTCCTTGAGCCTGGTTTCAATTTCAAAGCACTCGGGAGCCTTGATGTCTTCGAGATTGATACCGCCGAAGGTCGGTTCAAGCATTTTGCAGAAGGACACAACTTCGTCGGCTGTTTTGGCGTTGATGTTGATGTCGTAGACATCGATATCGGAAAAGATCTTGAACAGGACGCCTTTGCCTTCCATGACCGGCTTGCCTGCTTCGGGACCGATATTGCCAAGGCCCAGAACTGCGGTGCCGTTGGAAACAACAGCAACGAGGTTGCCCTTGTTTGTGTATTCGTAGACTTTTTCGGTGTCCGCTGCGATTTCGCGGCAGGCTTCTGCAACGCCAGGGCTGTATGCCATGGAGAGATGCTTCTGGTTGTCGCACGGCTTGATGGAGATAACCTCCAGTTTGCCCTTGCGCTTGTCGGAATGGTAATCCAATGCCTCTTGCTTCGTGAACAGTGCCATGATCAGGCCTCCATATTATTCTGTTTGCCAACTTTGGTAAGGGTGTTTTTCAATTTGCGTCAAGTAGAATTTTCTTTGTGCGTCAATGCTTTGAGAGCACCCTCGTCGCGATTTTTACGGACACTGTTTGAGCGTTCAATCAAATCAGTAGGTTGGACAGGCCTTTTTGCCCTACGGAAAAGTCGTTTGACAGATGTCGCCAGTTGCAAAAAATAACTATTGTCGATAACTGTATAATGGTGAACACGATATGTAGAGGGGGAAATATGGAGAATGTTTTTTATAGGGAGTTGCTCGATTCGCTTGCCGAAGGAGTGTATTTTTTGAATTTGGATCGAAAAATTACCTACTGGAACAAGGCTGCCGAACGGTTGAGCGGGTATACGGCCGAGGAAGTACTCGGCAAAAGCTGTTCGGACAATGTTCTGTGTCATGTCAATGCTGACGGTGATGAGTTGTGCCTTGACGGATGCCCTATGCTTGAAACCATGCAGGATGGGGTGGTCCGCGAAGCTTCTGTATATATGCACCATAAGTTTGGACACCGGGTTCCGGTGTTTGTTCGGGCGTCTCCCATGCGTGATGGGACGGGTAAAATTATAGGTGCCGTGGAAGTTTTTTCCAACAGTGAAGAAAAGGTGGATATCCTGAAAGAGATAGAGGCGCTTCGCAAAGAAGTGCTTACTGATCAGCTCACCGGCATAGGTAATCGTCGGTATGCGGACATAACCATGGAGCGGCTTGATCGAACCATGGATGAAAACAGTGTCGCGTTCGGTGTGCTGTTCGTTGACATAGACCATTTCAAAAGAGTGAACGATACTTGGGGACATGATGTCGGCGACATGGTCCTTGCCATGGTGGCAAAAACGCTTGGTTCCATACTCAGACCCCTGGACGTCGCCTGCCGTTGGGGCGGTGAGGAATTCGTCGTTTTTATTTCCAATACAACCGTCGAGGGGCTGGCTGTTATCGCTGAACGCCTGCGAATGCTTATCGAACATTCCCGAATGGAACATAAAGGGAGTCGCGTCAATGTGACGGTATCTGTCGGTGGAGCTGTTGCTGCTGACGGGGAAAGTGCCAAATGTGTCGTGACGCGTGCTGATAGGCAATTGTACGCATGCAAGAATTCCGGTCGTAACTGCGCCTGCATCAACGACGTAAAATGCGCCGCAAAGTAGTTATGGCGATTTGACCATCATATATACAAAGAGCAACGGCACTCCGAATTCGGAGTGCCGTTGCTCTTTCTTTCATGGCAAAAGGGATCGGGCTCACCCGATCCCTTTTGTTTTGTTCTTTTAGGTCTATGCAGGCGCACTGCTGAACAGCCGCTTTAACGGACTGAACCAGATGCCACTCATGAACCATGAATACATGTAAACACAAACCGCGATAATGGCGAACCATATGACAATCTGTGTTGGGGGTGCATCCAGTGTGAAGGCCGGGATATAGGCGAACATGAACGGGGCCAGATAGAGGAATTTAGCGAACTTGAATGCCGTAAACGCTGTTTTCCACATGTTGGCCTTGGCAATCGTCGCCCCTGCAAACGCCGCGATACAGACCGGAGGCGTAATGTTGGAATCCTGAGACAGCCAGTACACGATCATGTGTGCGGCGACTTCGTTGACGCCTAGATGGGTCAATGCTGGTACAGCAACCACAGCGGTAATCAGATAGGCTGCGGTGACAGGAACACCCATACCGAGGATGAGTGAGGCCAATGCAATGAGCAGAATGGTTGCCACAAGATTGCCGTTTGCCAGTTCAATGACGATATCTGCAAAGGTCAGTACCAGACCGGAGTAGGTCAACACACCGATGATGATGCCGATAACCCCGACGGTGGCGCCGATCTTGAGCGAATTGATGGTTCCCATACGGGCCGCCTCCACGAATTCGCTCAGCTCGCCCTTCATGCCGGAGACAGTCTGTCTGCGATATGCAAATACGCCTGCGGCAAGTATCAGTCCGTACAGCAGCAGAATACGCCCCGACATGAACGGTTTGACTGCTTTTACGGCTTCGGGACCGCCAGCAGCGCCGATGATCTTGATAAGCCAGGGAGAAACGACCATCAGTCCCATGATGCAGAGCAGGGTGGGGTCGATGTGGTGCCCTTCATCCTTGAAGGATAAGCCGATGCAGGTCGCCAGTCCCACGATGGCGGAATAGCCGGGAGAATAGCCCGCGAGCATGAAAATGGTGATGACAAGAAGCGGCAGTGTATAGAGCCATTCTTTCCTGAAGATCTCCATGGCGGAGTATTTGTATCTTTCACCGACGACACCACTCTTCTTGGCTTCGTAATGCACCATGACGAAAACCGAGAAGAAGTACATGATTGCAGGGAACAGAGCGACCAGCATGATGTGCGAATACGGTAGCCCGGTCATTTCAGCCATGATGAATCCGCCGGCACCCATAATGGGAGGCATGAACATGCCGCCGATTGAGGCTGCCGGTTCGATGCCGCCTGCGACGTGCGGCTTGAAGCCCGCCTTCTTCATCATCGGGATGGTGAATGCGCCGGTGGACACGGTGTTGGCGATAGCCGATCCCGAGATGGACCCGAACAGGCCGGAAGCGATAACCGACACCTTGGCTGGACCGCCCACCTTATGACCCACTGCTGCCAGCGGAAAATCAATGAAGAACTTCTGTGCACCGCATTTTTCCAGAAACGCACCAAACAGCACGAACAGAATAATATACGTCGCCAGGACGTTTGCCATGATGCCGAATACGCCATCCGAACGATAGAAAATGGAGGTACACAGCTCAGGGAAGGACGCACCTGCATGGGCAATGAGTTCCGGCATATGTTCGCCGTACATGCCAAACAGCAGCATTCCTACGCCAATCACGACAAAGACGTTGCCGACAACGCGTCGGGCCAGTTCAACGCCGATCAGCACGCCGACCATTGCCATCCATTGATCCGTTTCGGTCTCTATGCCGGTACGGTAGTTGATCGCTTCAAAATTAATGATCCAGTATCCCACGGTGACTGTCGACGCCACCATGAGCAAGTAGTCCAGAATCCGTAGGAAAAGATTCTTGGATTTGTAGATCAGGAAGACCAGGACATAAGTCACGATGACATAAATGCCCCGATGAAACTGGGTGGCCGCAGGTTCGAAAATGGCGGACCATGAATAGAACAGGACCAGACCCACGGACAGGAAATCAAATAAGAACTGTTCGATTTTGTTCAGTTTGTCGTACATTGTGCACTCGTGGCGACCCCGCGAAGGGTCGCGGTTGGAACGTCACACCGCCGGAAGACACAGGGTGAACCGGGGATGATGATATAGGGCACGGGATCGGACAATGCCGTCCGCCCTTGGAAGCGGGCGGGTCTTGCGACCCGCCCGGATACATATCTGGTGGTCTTTGAGACCGGGAGTGTCTGCTAGAGGACGCCCTTTTCCTTCCAGAACTTGATTGCGCCGGGGTGCAGGGGAATGACGTTGGGGTCAACACCCTTGATGCCGTTGGCAATGGACATATCCTTGAAGGTCTTCTTTTGTTCGAGCATGTGCTTGAGACCGGCGTCAGACCAGACTGCAGACATCATCTCGTACACGACTTCTTCAGGCACGTCGGCATTGGCGACGAGCAGGGCGGAGTCAAAGAAGGAGGGGACATTTTGTTCCACGCCACGGTAGGTGCCGGCGGGGACGGACAGTTTTCCGAAGTAGGGATACTTTTGGAAGTAGCCGGAAACATTGGCGTCTGCGGCCAGGTCAATGAGCTCAATGTCATTGGTCTGAGCGGCCATGATGACTGCGCCGGACGGGAAAGCGGTGAACAACCAGAAAGCGTCGAGCTGTTCGTTGCCGAAAGCCTGGGCGGCATCGTTGTAGCCCATGGCGTTCCGTTCGATCTTGTCCCAGACACCCATGTGAGTGAAGAAAAGTTCACAGTTGGCGAATGCGCCGGAACCGGCATTGCCGACACCGACTTTCTTGCCTTCAAGGTCCTTGGTGGATTTGATGCCGGAATTCTTGCGTACGACAAGCTGGGCAGGAGCACCATAGAGATAGCCTACTGCCATGACTTTTTCATACTTGCGGGGGTCATTCTTCATCTGGCCTGTGCGACCAAGGTAAACGTGACCGGCATATACGGTGGAGAAGGCAACGCGACCGGCGTTGGTGGTGCGCAGATTCTCGACGGAGCCGCCGGAAGACTGCGCCTTGATGGAGAAGTTCTCACTGGTTTTGACTGGTTCAAAAACCTGGATGCCGTTGGCGACAACCTGGAAGGTTCCGCCGGCAGGCCCGCCGCCGAAGACGTAGCGTTTTTTCGCATGCGCAGAAAAAGACATGCCGAGAATGACGGCAAGCGCAAGGGCCAGGATGATAATCCGTTTCATGTTTCCTCCTAAAGGACCGCATAAGTTAGTAAGGACCGCAACTATTTTTACCATCGATCTATAACGTGGTAAAAAACACCTCGTACGGATTTCTCCGAACGATAGAATGTTGTGGCACATGGACACAAATATTTCAATATTTTTCTCTTTTGCATGGTCTGTCACGTGCTGATTTTATTAGGGATTCAATTTCATTGGTTTTTTTGACCGAGCAGTCAAAGTCCAGCCGGGCAAGATAGCATCATTCCCTGCTTTTGACTTCTTTGTGACGTGTGGTACATGCCTTCACGTCGTTTGACTGCGGAGGTACGCATGCTTGAAGAATTGCGAGTGGTTCTTTTCCGACCAAAATACCCTGAAAATATCGGTTCGGTTGCCCGGGCCTGTCTGAACATGGGCGTGTCAGATCTTGTGGTGGTCGACCCGTACAATTTCGATATGGAAAAGGCGTTGCCTCTCGCCACGGCCCATGCCCGTCATGTCCTCGAATCCGCTCGCATCGTCGAGACGCTGGCTCAGGCTGTGGAAGGCTGTACTGCCGTCTTCGGCACAACAGCTCGGACCGGAGGCTGGCGCAAGGGCATCATGAATCCCGACGTGTTGGCAGGCGTTGTGAACGAACGTTTGAACAGCGGGGGCAGGGTCGCTGTCGTATTCGGTCCGGAAGATAAGGGCCTGACCAATGAAGAGACGTCCATCTGTTCTGGGCTGATGACCATCCCTACCAGCCAGGAAGGAACATCACTCAATCTGGCTCAGGCCGTAGTTGTGGTGTTGTACGAATGTTTCAAAAAATCATTGGATGGACCGTTTGTGCCGGGAGGACCTCCCGAAGAGCGGCCTGCCACGGTGCAGGAGCAGGAAACGATGTTTCAGAATCTTCAGGAAACACTGCTCGCCATTGATTTTCTCAAGGATGACAACCCGGATTACTGGATGCTGCCTGTGCGGCGGTTCTTTTCCAAGATCAATTTGAAGCGCAATGAGTTCAATCTGCTCATGGGGGTCTGCCGACAGGTACAGTGGTTTGTTCAGACATATGGCCCTGGCGGGAAGAAGTAGCAGCCTTCATATGTGTGAAAAATAATGGATAAGGGCCGCCTTGAGCGGCCTTTTCTGTTTTTTATCTCATGGGCAGGAGCCGTCTGTGCAACAGGCCGGTTGTTTGGGGTGATTTTTCGGGCAGGCTTGGCAAGACATCTTCAAATCGCTAGTGTGATTCAAGCAAAAAGCAATTCTGGAGGCTTTCATGAAATTCCGCCTTATTTCCGTATTGATGATGATTCTGATGACTCTTCCGGCGTGTGCGCCAAAAATAAAGATATTCGCTTCTCCGGCCACGGACCCGCTCAAGGAATTCGTGGTTGAAGGTGAAGGTGCCGGTAAAATCGCCCTGATCCATTTGCGGGGATTCCTGTCCTCGCAGCCGAAGCAGGGGATGCTGGCAGCCAAACCGAGTCAGGTGCAGGAACTGGTCAGCGCCCTGAAACTGGCTGAGATGGACGATGAAGTGAAGGGCGTGGTTCTGGCAATCGACTCTCCCGGTGGAACTACTACCGGATCGGACGTGCTGTATCATGAAATCATGGGCTTCAAGACCCGCACCGGCAAGAAAGTCGTAGTCGCCATGTTCGACGTGGCTGCTTCTGGCGGCTATTACGCGGCTCTGCCTGCGGATTGGATCATGGCCCACCCGACTACGATTACAGGTTCTGTCGGTGTCGTATTCATGCGGCCCAAGTTGGTCGACCTCATGGATAAGGTCGGCGTGGACGTGGAAATATCCAAGTCAGGCAGGGACAAGGACATGGGATCGCCTTTCCGACCGACCACACAGGAGGAGGCAGCGCTGTTCCAGGCCATTATTGATGACTTTGCTGCACGATTCCATATGCTGGTCGCCAAACACCGCAAGCTTTCTGACGCGGACATGAAGACCGTGAAGACCGCTCGTGTATTCACGGCCAATCAGGCGAAGAAAATCGGCCTCATTGATGAGGTTGGATATATTCAGGATGCCTTTGCCAAGGCCCGGAGCCTGTCCGGGCTGCCGACTGACTGCCAGGTCGTCAGCTACCGGCGCGACACGTACCCCAATGACAACCCGTATAATACGCTGGATTCGGTTGACCCTGCACGTATGAACCTGCTCGGTGTGGATGCGAGCTTCATCATGCCGCCTAAGGCGGGGTTCTATTATGTCTGGCCTCAGGGGCTGACGCAGTAACTTTCGTCAACAAAGAGATGCATAGCGAAAGGGGCGAACCGGATGGTTCGCCCCTTTCTTTACGGTTGGTTCACTATGCGGAGAGTGCTTTCTTCATTTTCTTGGCCACGAAATCGAGGCCGAGTTTCTTCAGATGGTCTGTCTCGGGAATGCCGTCCATGTCCCAGCCGCGCTGTTTGTAGTACGCGTCCAGAATCTTGTTGTATTTTACGCCGTCGATGGGAGGCAGCGGAATCGGACCGACCGGATGTTCACCCGGACATTCCTTGTTCAGACATTTCCAGTTGGGCTGGTCATCCTCGCGACGGATGCCGCGCATGACGATGGTGGCGCGTTCGATCTGATTGGACCGCTCGAAGATCTCGAACAGTTCCTCGGTCGTGTATTTGATGCCCGAGGCATAGTAGATGGACTGGCAGATCAGGTCGTACATGTGTTCCAGATCTTCGACCTTGTCATGCCAGTAGCCGAGATGGCCGAAGTTGAACTTGCAGATTCCAAGACTGTCGGACAGGAAGAACATGTTTTCGTAGTATTGTACCAGACGGGCCTTGGCCTCGGGGTGGTATGAGCGGACGTCGCCTGCTTCCTTGAATCCGGCGACCTTTACGGCCACGGGCGGGATGTTGACCCATTCTGCCGTGGGCAGGCCGTTCAGGTGGTGCGAGCCACGCGGGGACACCGCGAACTGCAACATGGAACCGATGGTGGAACGGGTTTCAACACCCGTGGCACACATGCCTTTCTGGTGATAAACGGACTGCAGTGCGTCTTCGCCCAAAGCCTTGGCGACACGATATGGCCCATCAGCCAATTTGTCGCCGCATCCCTGGCGGAAGACGATCTTGGGCATCATGGCGACACAGGCGTCACCGTTTCCGAACTGCATGTCGATATCATCCAGAAATGATTTGTCGATAAGTTCGCGTTCCATGAGTTCCATCAGGGTCGAAAACATCGCGCCGGTTTCGACGGTGTCCAGGCCATAATCGTTGCACATGGTATTGAGTTTGAGCACGGCCTTGTCGTCAGTGATGTCGCACTTGTGACCGAGTGCCGTGGTGGTTTCGTACTCAGGTCCGCCGCCGCGTGTCGGGTACTTGCCGTCCTTGACCGCGTAGGCTGCGTGACAATGCACAGGGCAGGTGAAACAGGCTTCGCGGCGGGTGCCGTGATCCTTGTTCCATGAGCGAACCAGACGGTCGAATTTCGGATCTATGCCGCACCGCTGCCAGTTGCGAATGGGCACCATGCCTGTGGTGCCGATCAGATTGGTGATGCCCGGAGTTCCCCATTTGGACATGAGTTCATACGTCAGGCTATGCACCTTGCCGAATTTGGGGTCCATCAGCTCATCGCGAAGCTGCTTGGTGACCTTGTAGAATTCCTTGGGCTTGAACAGTTTGACCGGCTTGGAGCCTTTGGCAACCACTGCCTTGAGATTCTTGGAGCCAAAGACCGCGCCCATGCCGCAACGGCCCATGGAGTTGGTGGTCTCGGTGCGGACATTGGCGTAGCGAACGAGGTTCTCGCCAGCCTGACCGATACAGAGCAGCTTTGTGGGTTCGCCGTGTTTCTCGATCAGCTCGGCCTGGGTGTCGATGGTGCCCTTGCCCCAGATGTCGGCGGCGGATTCAAGGCGGATTTCGTCATCTTCAATATACAGATACACCGGCGTCTTGGCTTTGCCGCTGATGACCAGCATGTCATAGCCGCACCGCTTCAGAGCCGGACCGAAGTGACCGCCGCAGTTGGAGTCGCCCCAGCCGGAGTAATTCATGGGAGAGAGGTAGGTGGCGTGCGTACGGCCTGAACTGGGAAAGGTCGTCGCACCCAGGGTTCCGGTGCCGATGTAAACCTTGTTGTCCGGAGACAGCGGTTCGGTCTTTGCCACATCCACTTCATTGAACAGCAGGTAATGTGCCAGACAGCGTCCGCCCAGCCATTTTTCATTATACTTGGAGGCATCCTCTCGCGTGATTGATCCTGTGGTCAGGTCCACGCGCAGGATTATCCCCATGTTTCCGTAAACTTCTTTTGTCATGTCAGATACTCCTGGGGAAGATTAAATCTTGTGGAAAGTGATAGCCTGCGTGGGACACCATGCGACACACTGTGGGTCGCCGCCGCACAGGTCACACTTGGTGGCTTTTTCCGTATGGGGATTGACCTTGATCATATTGAACTGACAGGCTTCCTCACAGTCTCCACACCCCACACACAATTCTTCCTTGACCACTCGGGCGCCGGTCTTTGGGTCCACGTAAATGGCGTTCTCGGGACAGGCGTCCATACACTCGGGAGACGCGCACTGCTGACAGAGTTCGTTTTCGGAAAATTCGGCAAATGTGGCGCGAGCCAAACCCTGAGGCCAGCCCGGAGCATTGGCGGACAATGCACTTACGCCGATGAAGTCGAGGACCGGCTTGAGGGTAAAGGTGTTGCGGCTTGCCAAAGGATCAGCGTCACCGGCATGGAATTGGGCACAGGCGACTTCGCAATACGCGCAACCGGCACAGATGTCGGCATTGAATCGCAATTCATAACGGGCCGGAGGCACGGTGCACCCATCGGGTCGGGCGGCAAAGGCCAACGTGCCGGTTTCCTTGAGACAGAAAATTCCCGCAGCCAGGCCACCGGCAGCCTTGCCCGCAGTTTTCAGAAAGCCGCGACGCGAAAAGCCTTTGCTTTCCACTGTGGCTGTTTCCTTGGTTTTACTCATCTGTTCCTCCTTCTGGGAGTTGTCGTATGTGGAGTGAGTCCATTATTCACAGCGCATATAGGAAGAACCATGCCAGAATCGAGTGATTGCCTAACTAGCTTAAATACAACGATTAAAATAAATCACATACGAAGAGACAACGCCCCTGAGTTATTCCGATCGGAATAACTCAGGGGCGTTGTCTCTCTATCTGTATAAAATTAAAGGAGGAATTTTATAGTATAATAAAAGTCATCATATTCTTCTGGTTATAATCTACTCGAAATAGATCAAATATCTTCGGCAGCCATCTTCTTCAACCGCTTGGACAAAGCGGGCTGGGATATGCCGAGCATACGTGCTGCGGCGGTTTGTTTGCCGCCGGACCGACGCATGGCTTCCTCCACCAGTTGATCTGATGCCTGAGCCAGTGTGGGCAAAGAGTCCGGGAACGTGACCATGTCGGCTGGCCCCGTCTCAATCCGCTGCACCCCGGCATCGTTTGCCAATCGTTCCCGAAAGGCTGCCACTGGCAGTGTGTCTCCGGTGCAGTTGCTGACAGCGTCAAAGATCATGGACTCCAGTTCGCGCACATTGCCAGGGAACGCGTAGGCAGTCAGTCGTGCGATCAACCTGTCAGGGACGTGCGGCGGTTTTCGGTCCAATTGGGCAGCGGCCTTATGCACGAAATGCTCGACCAGCAGCGGGATGTCGTCGGAACGTTCCCGCAGGGGTGGTATATGGACATGGTGGATGCACAGTCGATAATACAGGTCAGTCCGAAAACGGTTGTCATCACGGGCCGCCTCAAGGTCGCAATGGGTGGCGGCAACGACACGAGCTTCAGCGGATTTCGGCAGGTCGGCACCAAGGGGGAAGTATTCCCGTTCCTGAATGAGTCGCAGAAGTTTGACCTGCGAGGCGGCTGAAAGATCGCCGATCTCGTCCAGGAACAGACAGCCGCCAGAAGCCTGTTCCACCAGCCCGGCCCGTGCATTTTGTGCTCCGGTATACGCGCCTTTGAGGTGGCCGAACAACGTGTCGCTGAAGACAGTGTCATCCACTCCGGCCACATTAACCGGAACAAACGGCTTGCCCTCGGCGGTCAGGGTGTGCAGGGCGCGCGCCAGCAGCTCCTTACCAGTGCCGGACTCGCCTGTAATGAGCACAGGCTGGCCGGAACCGGCCACGGCTTCGACATATTTGAACATCCTGAGCATGCGGGCATCCCGGGCCACCATGTGGGCAAAGGCCTCGGGGCGGTCCGGCTCGTCGGAAAGGAACCCACTGCGCAGACTGGAGTTCTCCCGCTTGAGCCGGTGCATTTCCAGGGCACGGGTCACGGTGGACATGAGCCGGGTTTCATCCACTGGCTTGACCAGATAATCGAACGCGCCCAGCCGCATGCAGTTCACGGCGGAATCCACGGTGTCGATGCCGGTGATGATGACCACTTCGACGTTCGGATGCGCGTCCTTGATCTGTTCGAGCAGTTCCTCGCCGGTGATATGGGGCATGACCAGATCGAGCAACATCAGGTCCACTGACCGTTCAGCCAGCATGTCCATGACGCGACGGCTGTCGTCACAACGCATGATGTCGGTCACGCCCCCGGCCATGAGGATCAGCTCAAAGCTGTCGATGGATGCGGGTTCGTCGTCCACAATGAGTATGTGCGGTGTATACATGGTATCGCCTTAACTTGAATGAGGTTCGACAGGCAGGGTGAGTACGGCTCGGGTTCCTCTGTCTGTTCGGGGGAAGAACTCCAGGGTGCCGTTGTGCTCGCTCACGATTTTGTGGGAGACGGACAATCCAAGGCCGGTGCCGCCGATATCCCGTTTGGTCGTGAAAAAGGGGTCGGTCACATGTGGGAGATCGTTTTTCGAGATGCCGGTTCCTTCGTCCACGACTTCGACCACGGCACTGCCGCTGTCTGTGTCCAGACGGGTAGTCACGGTGATGGCGCAACTTTTTTCGGGCAGGGCTTCACAGGAATTCTGAATCAGATTGATGATGACCTGTTCGATCTTCTGATAATTGCCGCGCACCATGGGGCGACCATGGTCGTATTGCACCTCAAAGTTGAAGGTGGCCTGCTTGATCTGGTTCGCTAGAAGATTCAACGAATGTTTGAGTACGGAATTGAGATACACGGCCTGATCCACTTTCGTGGAGTCATGGCGGGCATAATCTTTGAGATCCTTGACGATTCGTTTGATCCGTTCGGACCCCTCCAGTACGCTGTCAAATAGGCGCGGCACCCGGTCTCGGGCCTGACTGTATTTCAGGCCGCCGAGGGTGAAATCTCCGTTGTCGTCGTAATATCGGTCCAGAGCCGGAGTGGCCCCGGCCCACATGCGTGAGAGCAGTTGGGAGTTGAGCATGATATAGTTGTTGGGATTATTCACCTCGTGAGCCACGCCCGACACCAGAATTCCGAGGCTGACCATCTTGCCTGCCTGAACCAGTTGTTCCTGTTTGAGCGTGGCCTCCTGTTCGGCCTTTCGCTTTTCCGTGATGTCGCGACAGGTAATCAGTGTGGTTCCGTTCTGAATGGAGACTTTTTTTACGTTGACTATCAACTCATGCTGACGCCCCAGCTTGTCGCAGACGGACAGCTCGATGTTGCGAATTTCGCCGAATGCGGCCAGTCGGGTTCGATCATAGAAATCCTCACCCAGCAGGGCTGATATTTCGTCAAACCAGCGCACCTCATGTTCGGTATAGCCGAACACGGTTTTCACACTGGGGCTGATGTAGATAAAATGGCCTTCGTCATCGGTGATGAACACGGCATCCGAAATACTGGCGAGGGTAATGCGGTGCAGTGCCTCGGAGTGTTGCAGCGCTTCGACCCACTGACGATAGTCGGTAATGTTGCGGTAACTCACCACCATGCCGATGGGGATGCCGTCAGAATCCTTGAGTTTGGTTGCTGTCAGCGAGCAGGGAATGGGCTTGCCCGAGGCGTCGTGGCAGTCTGTTTCATAATCTGCCCGGTCTCGTCCCATCAACCTAGCCGAAGCCACGCAGTGGACCCCGTCACAGCCATGACAGGGAAAAACTTCAAAGCATTTCTTGCTCTGGATGTCATCGTGTCCGAATCCGGACAGTTCGGAAAACGCCCGGTTGATCTTGAGGATGTTTTTCTTGTTGTCCGTGACGATCAATCCGTCCATGGAAGTCTCGAACACCTGGTTCAATTCCATGTCGGCCCGTTCCAGATCATCTTCCACGCGTGCCCGGTATGACCGTTCATCCTCGAGGGCGTCATGCGAAGACCGCAATTCTTCAGTGCGTTTCTCGATGATGCCTTCCA
This sequence comes from uncultured Pseudodesulfovibrio sp., assembly GCF_963675635.1. Taxonomy (NCBI): domain Bacteria; kingdom Pseudomonadati; phylum Thermodesulfobacteriota; class Desulfovibrionia; order Desulfovibrionales; family Desulfovibrionaceae; genus Pseudodesulfovibrio; species uncultured Pseudodesulfovibrio sp. The sequence continues at coordinate 3,119,594 of NZ_OY776488.1, forward strand.
TGCGGTCAAACAGGGTGGCCCGCTTCCGTTCCCGGCGAAGATCTTCCGTGATGTCGCGGATGGTGGCGACCACGTATTGCTCGCCGTTGATGGTCACGGCCTTGAGGGACACTTCGGTGTCTATGAGTGAGCCGTCCCCACGCTTGTCTTTCCAGAAAAAACGCTGAGGGGTGCCTTCAGCGGCGGCCTTGATCTTTTCCCGGGCCATGACTTGCGAGTCCCGGCCATTAGGTTGTCTTTTCGGGGCGAACTCTGCAGGAGAACGTCCAAGGATCTGGCCTTTGTCCGCCTTCCAGATACGGCATGCACTCTTGTTGCAGTCAAAAAACGTGTCCTGCAGGATGAGGATGCCGTCGGACATGGCGTCGAGCACGCCCTGATACTTGCCGAGTTCTGATTCAAGCTCTGCTATGCGTGTCCGCTGCGCCTCGATGATCGCCTCTGACTGTAGCGTGTCGGCTGTTGTCTCCATGCGTCCCTCACTGGTGGGTTCGACTCTTTTGTTCCCCCTTAGCCCTGATTCAAAATCGGCGCAAGACGGTTATCGGAATGGCAACACAGCGAAATATCATGGGGAAAAACAGACTTGGCCTGATCACTGTCTCATTGTCTTGCGAGTGGTACTTCTTTCCCTTACAGTGACGTTTCACTCGATCAAAAGGAGACACAAATGCAACTGATCTCACCCCAAATATCCGGCTACATGAAACGGTCCTCCTGGATTCGTAAAATGTTTGAGGAAGGAATTGCCCTGAAGAAACAGTTCGGTGAAGACGCTGTCTGCGACTTCAGTCTGGGCAACCCGGATCTGCCTCCGCCAGCCGCCATCAAGGACGCTCTGGCTGAATTGGCGGAGCAGGCGGATAAACCGTTTTTCATGGGGTATATGCCCAATTACGGCTACCCGGATGTGCGTCAGCGGCTGGCTGAGGAAGTGAGCAGGGAGCAGGGCGTGGATGTCCCTGCCGACAGCCTGGTTATCACCTGCGGTGCGGCCGGTGCGCTCAATTCTTTTTTCCGTGCAGTGCTCGGCCCGGGCGATGAAGTGCTGGTTCCGGCTCCGTTTTTTGTGGAGTACGGTTTCTATTGCGAAAACCACGGCGCATCACTGGTCTCGGTCCCGTCCAAGCCCCTGACCTTTGAACTGGATATTGAAGCCATGGACGCGGCCATTACGGACAAGACCCGTGTGGTGCTCATCAACTCGCCTAACAACCCTACGGGTGCAGTCTACTCCCGTGCGGAGCTGGATGCCTTGGCGGCCATGCTGCACAAGCATAATGAAGGCCGCGAGAGACCTATTTTCATTCTGTCGGACGAACCGTATCGTTTCCTTGCCTTCGACGGGGTGGACGTTCCGAGCGTGCTTGATGTCTACCCCTACTCGGTGGTCTGTTCTTCCTTTTCCAAAAACCTATCCATGGCAGGTGAGCGCATCGGGTACGCACTGGTCAATCCGGCCATGGAGGACAAGGATATTCTTGTCGGCGGCATTGTCCTGGCAAATCGCATCCTCGGTTTCGTCAACGCTCCGGCCCTGGCGCAGAAAATCCTCGGCAAAGTGCTGGGCAGCTCCGTGGATATCTCGATTTACGACAAACGTCGCAAGGCCATGGCTTCGATTCTGGACAACGCCGGCTGTGAATACACCATGCCCAAGGGTGCTTTCTACTTCTTCCCCAAGGCTCCGGGTGGTGACGACATCGCCTTCTGTGCCGCTTTGCAGGAAGAGAAGATCCTGGCCGTCCCCGGCACCGGCTTTGGCTGTCCCGGTTATTTCAGGCTGGCATTCTGTGTTGGCGAAAACGTGATTCTGCGCGCCAAAGACGGTTTTGCCAGAGCCATGGAAGAGTATAGGTAACCTGTCGACCATATTGATAAGAAAAGGGCTGCCCATGGGCAGCCCTTTTCTGCTTTTTAGCGAGTGTAAAAATTTGGTCCCTAACAAAGGTGTTTCTGGAAAAGTTAAAATTCTTGTACCTGGCGGGGTCGCGAACTTGATTTTGATGGGATGATCGTTTGTTGTCTAACTCGCTGATATAAAGGTATATAAAAATAATTTTTGCGAGTTTAAAAAGTTTGGCACGACAAGTGCTTTAAAGAAAGCATCTTCCTTTTTTGCACTGAGAAAATAACAAGCCTCCACACGGAGGCTTTTCTCATTTCTGGAGGGGGGGAGTTCCCTTGCGGGGCGGAAGAGGGTGTTATTCGAACATGCGCCAGTATTTGTCTACTATGGCGTTCAGTTGCCCCTCTTCCCGAATTGCCGCGAATGCTTTGCGCACAGCTTCTACAACGTCGTCAGAGGTCTGGTTACCGAACGCCATATAAAAATCTTCATTGAACAGCGGTACCCGAGGAACCCAGTAGTCTGATGGATGTCCCTCCTGGCTGAGCCAATGGGCCAGTGACAGCTTGTCCCCAGTTGTCAGGTCTATACGCGAGATGTTCGCTGAAGATTTCATTTTGTTTTGTTGTTCACAGTTGACGGGGAACAGATTGATCCCATCTTGAAATCCCTGTGACAGCAGGAAATGATGCGTGGACGTTTCGCGGGTTACACCGATCCGATAGTGTTTTGCTTCTTCCAGAGTGGAAAGCGCGATGTCTGTGCGGTGCTTCGGGCTGAACAGATACATGTCAATGGATAGTCCTTCAATCCTGATCCATTTGAAGTGGGGCTCCCTGACCGGCAGCTTGAAGATGGAATAAATGAGGACATCTTTCTGCGTTAGGGCCATATCATATGCCCTGGCCCACGGGTACAGTTCAAGAGAATAGTCGAGGTTGGCCCTCTCCAGTGTGGCCCGGACGATTTCTGTCACGACGCCACGGACTTCTCCGTTAATCCTTTGAGTATACGGTGGCCACTCTTCGGTGACAACTTTTATGCTTTTCCCCTGAGCCATTGCCGTCTGCATAAGGACAAAGGCAATGGCAATCATACAAGCCCGCAACGTCATTTTTCCCCCTTTATTTCATGGCCCGCCAACACCCCGTAAACAGTATCTAGCTTTACCTGCTTACACAGAAACTCTTATGTTATGCAACATCTTATGAATAATTCGGTACAAAAAAGCCGACCAGGGAAATACCTGGTCGGCTATATTTCGTGTTCTCTTTTTTTGGCTTATTTTTCGTAGACTGCGCCGCGTGAAGCCGAGGTCACAAGCTTGGCGTATCGCCGCAGGAAAGGCGATTTGACTTCCTTGGTCACAGGCACATGCTTTTTTCGACGCTCGTCGAGTTCGGCGTCGTCCACCAGCAGGTGGATTTTCCGTGCCGGAATGTCGATTTCAATCCTGTCACCATTCTGAATCAGTGCGCACGGGCCGCCAGCCGCTGCTTCGGGCGAGATATGGCCGATGGCCGCGCCGCGTGTTCCGCCGGAGAACCGGCCATCCGTCAGCAGGGCTACGGATTCACCCAGTCCCATGCCGGAAATGGCCGAGGTGGGGGTGAGCATTTCACGCATGCCGGGGCCGCCCTTGGGGCCTTCATATAAAACCACCACTACGTCACCCGATACGATGTTGCCGCCGAGAATGGCCTCGACCGCATCTTCTTCGGAAGTATACACCTTGGCTGTGCCGGTGTTTCGCATCATTTCGGGAGCCACGGCGGATTGTTTTACACAGCAGCCCTCAGGCGCGATGTTGCCATACAGAATGGCGATGCCGCCTTCTTCGGAATACGGATTGTCGATGGGACGGACAACCGTATGATTCGTGACCTTGGCGTCCAGATCCTTGAGATTCTCGCCCAGAGTCTTGCCTGTGACGGTCATGACATCAAGGTTGAGCAGGTCGCGCTTGACCAGCTCGGACATGACGCCCGGGATACCGCCGGATTCGTTGAGGTCTTCCATGAAATGCGGACCTGCCGGGGACAGCTTGCACAGGTTCGGTGTTTTTTTGCTGATCTCGTTGAACATCTCAAGGTTCAGGTCGAGACCGGCTTCGGCGAACAGGGCGGGCAAGTGCAACGTGGTGTTGGTGGAACACCCCAGTGCCATGTCCATGGTCACGGCGTTGTGCACGGCTTTGGCGGTCACGATGTCACGCGGCTTGATGTTGCGTTCCAGCATTTCCATAACCTGCATACCGGCCTGTTTGGCCAGACGGACACGGGCGGACATGACCGCCGGGATGGTGCCGTTGCCGGGCAAAGCCAGCCCGATGGACTCGGACAGACAGTTCATGGAGTTGGCCGTGAACATCCCGGCGCACGAGCCGCAGGTTGGACAGGCGGACTGTTCAAATTCTTCCAACTCTTCCTCGGTCATGGTACCGGCCTTGACCTTGCCCACGCCTTCGAAAACATTGATAAGGTCGGCGGTTTTCTTGCGACCGGCCAGCATGGGGCCGCCGGATATGACAACCGCGGGAATATTCAGGCGCAGGATCGCCATGAGCATACCCGGCACGATCTTGTCGCAGTTGGGAATACACACGATGGCGTCAAAGGGATGGGCGGTCGCCATGATTTCCACGGAATCAGCGATGATTTCGCGGCTCGGCAGGGACATGCGCATGCCTTCATGGTTCATTGCCAGTCCGTCACAGACACCGATGGCCGGAAATTCCATGGGGGTACCGCCAGCCAGCATGATGCCCTTTTTTACGGCTTCGGCAATGGTATCCAGATGAACATGACCGGGAATAATCTCATTGGCAGCGTTGCATACGCCGATCAGCGGCCTGTCCATTTCTTCCTTGGACATTCCGGTCGCGTATAACAGCGAACGGTGCGGGGCCTTTTCCAATCCACCAGTCATTTTTTTACTACGCATGAGATACTCCTCTAAATAAAAATTCGGATGGACAGTTCACTCTGTAACCGAGGCGCTGTCAACTTTTTTCAATTTCCAATACAATACGTCATCACTCCTGCAAGCTCGCACGGCGTTGCCACGCGAACTTGCTTATAACTAAAGAACTCGAGATAGTTATGACACATTGTTTCATCCCGGCTAGCAGTCCCGAAGATTGTCGTAGTTTTCTTGCTCACCCAGAAAAACATTGGAAAAGCGGCTATTCCGCAAAAGAATTGGCATACAGGTGGCACACTTGCTCCGTCTTTCCTCCTGAAATAAAATCTCTTTTTGCAACACATTCCGTTTTTGACGGTATGGAAATTCTATTTGCCTTCCCCGAATACAAAGTCTCTCTGCCTGGCGGTAATACCTCGTCGCAAAACGATTTGTTTGTCCTGGCAAGAAACGACTCTGGCCTCGTTGTAATCATGATTGAAGGAAAGGTTTCGGAACCCTTTGGAGAGACCTTGGAAGAATGGAGCCGCAATGCTTCTCCCGGAAAAAGGAGACGGCTGGCTTTTCTCCAGGAAAAGCTCTGCCTGCCTCAACAGCTACCAGGTCATATTCGTTACCAACTCCTGCACAGAACGGCGTCTTCGCTTATTGTTGCCGAACAAATGCACGCACAAAAGGCAATTATGCTGGTTCACTCTTTCAGCGACATCAATGAATGGTTCGACGATTACGCCAAGTTCCTCGCGCTATACAGTGTGAATGCCCATGTCGGCAGGCTGCACCATATTCCTAAATGCACACCCATGGATCTCTATATAGGATGGGCAAAAGGGGATATTCCCTCCATTCCAACAACAAAAAAAGGCCCCGACTAGGAGATAGCGGGGCCTTGGAGGAGCAGCATATTTTGTTTGTCGGTTATCGTACCTTCAGACGTTAGGCGGCTTTGCGTTTGCGGGCTTTGCGGTATTCAACGATGTCGTCCACCGTGCAGACGGGCATGTTGTGCTTTTTGCCGAATTCGATGATTTCCGGAGTGCGGGCCATGGTGCCGTCCGGGTTGGTCACTTCGCAGAGTACGCCGCACGGGGCCAGACCGGCCAAGCGAGTCATGTCCACGGTGGCTTCGGTGTGTCCGCCGCGTTCAAGGACGCCGCCGGGGCGGGCGCGGAGCGGAAACACATGGCCGGGACTGGCGATATCCGCAGGCGTGGCGTTTTCGCTGATAGCCGCCTTGACGGTGGTCACCCGGTCAGCAGCAGACACGCCGGTGGTCACACCTTGTGCCGCTTCGATGGAAATGGTGAACGCGGTTTGGTATTGGCTGCTGTTTTCATCAACCATCATGGGCAGGTTGAGGGACCGAATTTTCTCGTCGGTCAGACAGAGACAGACAATGCCGCTACATTCGCGAATGAGCATGGCCATCTGATCGTCAGTGAGGGTTTCGGCTGCGAAGATGAGATCACCTTCGTTTTCACGGTCCTCGTTGTCCGTGACAAGAATGCCACGGCCTTCACGGAGTGCCGTGAGTGCGTTCTCGACCCGCTGAATGGGATCGCCGAACTGATTGAGTAAAGACTGATTCATCATGAATCTCCTGAAAAGAGTATGAATGAATCAGGGCGCAAAGACAGGCAGTCGAGCACGTATACACACGCCACGACCTGACGCCGTATGGAGCAGGGATGCTCTGCGGCGAACACGGGACTGCCTCATTCTCTTTCATCCGGACTATTACCGTCGGCCCCGGAATCACACCGGGTCTGCTGGACCCTCCCAACAGAGGGAGGCGCTCGCGGGCTTCCTGGCAGAGCCAGATTACCGCCGGTGGGGACTTTCACCCCGCCCTGAGAACAAGTCGCGAAACAATTAAGGACTTTCCCGCTCTTGTCAACCGATTCTCCTCAGAAAAGTATCCATTTTGGAAAGCCTTTGCAGGCCATGCAAAAAGAAGCGGCTCATGTCTTCGGAAGTCTTGCTCATGTGCTTAAAAAGGGGTACTGCTTTCGTCCATGCATGAAATGTCAATCGTCGAATCCATCCTCGGTATCTTACGTGAAGAAATGGTCAAATATGATGGCCAAAAGCTCAAGAAAGTCACCATCAAGAACGGTCAACTGGCCGGTGCGGTGTCTGAATCCCTGAAATTTGCCTGGGACGCACTTATTCCCGGTGGCGAATTTGACGGCGCTGAGCTGGAGATTATCGAGGTGCCGGTCAAGGTCGCGTGCGGTGAGTGTGGCGAGGCGTTCAGCCCGGAGCATGCCAGGTGCATGCCGTGCCCGAAATGCGAGGCATTGCTCGGTCACCACGTATTGGAAGGAAAAGAACTGTTGATCGACTCCATTGAAGTGGACGACCAGCAGTAAGCATAGCAAGGAGAGATCATGTCCAAGGAAGTCACTATAGTTCGCAATGTGCTTGAGGCCAACGATCGTCTGGCCGATGAGCTGCAAAAGAAATTTCGCGTCAAGAATATCCTGTGTCTGAATCTCATGAGTTCTCCGGGCGCAGGCAAAACGACGTTGTTGGAACGGACACTGACCGATCTCAAGGACGAGTTTAAAATGGCTGTCATCGAAGGAGACCTCCAGACCGACAACGATGCGCAACGTGTGGCCGCAACCGGCGCACAGGCCGTGCAGATCAATACCGAGGGCGGCTGCCATCTGGATTCAGGCATGGTTCTGGACGCACTCAAGGCCATTGACACCGACGGGCTGGACATCCTGTTCATTGAGAATGTCGGCAATCTTGTCTGTCCTGCTGAATTCAATGTGGGTGAAGACTATAAGGTCACTTTGCTGTCCGTTGCCGAGGGCGACGACAAGCCGGAGAAGTACCCGTTCATGTTCCATATCTCCGCAGTCATGCTGCTCAACAAGACCGACCTGCTTCCTTACGTTGATTTTGATATGGATAAGGCCAAGAACCACGCCACGGCCCTGAACAAGGATATCGAGGTTATGCCTATTTCTGCTCGTACGGGCGAAAATATGGAGCAGTGGTACAACTGGCTGCGCGCCAAACGTGCCGAGAAAAAGTAGTTCCTTTTTCGAATGAAATGAAATCCCCTGTCTGCGTTTGCAGGCAGGGGATTTTTTCTTGGAGAAGGGGAAGCGTTGGCGTTTCGGCCGCGCTCCTGTCGGTTGGTCGCGAAAGTTGCTCCGCAGTGGAAAGCGACTTTTAAATGCCACCTGAATGGCGTATAGCCACACGCATGATTCGTATTCGATTGACCCTCGCCTATGACGGCACAGACTATTGCGGTTGGCAGTTGCAACCCAACGACAGAACCGTGCAGGGGGAGCTGGAAAAGGCGCTTGCCGTCGTTCTGGGAGCTCCTGTCCGTGTTCATGGCTCCGGGCGCACGGACTCCGGTGTCCATGCGTTGGGGCAAGTCGTCCACTTTGATTGTGATGAGAAATATGCAACGCGTCCGTGGCGCCGAAGTCTCAATGGGCTGTTGCCCAAGGACATACGGGTTGTCGAGCACGGAGTGGTTCCGTCAGATTTTCATGCACGGTACTCTGCCGGGTCCAAGACATACGAATATTCCCTGTGGCATGAGCGGGATTTCTGTCTGCCGCAGCGCAGCCGATTTGTGTGGAATTGCGGAAAAGTGGATTTTGCCGCCATGGATGCGGCCTCACGGGTTTTGGTTGGCGAGCATGATTTTGCCGCTTTTCAGAACAAGGGGACAGTGGTCGGTACGACCATCCGTTTTGTGAGTGAGATTTCCCGACATCCCGGCATCACCGAGCATGAGTCGGTCTGGCGGTTCACCGCCAAGGGCTTTTTGAAGCAGATGGTGCGCAATATGGTGGGTTGTCTTGTGGCCTGCGGACGAGGGAAATTAACGCCGCAGGATGTTGCAGCCATTCTTGAATCCGGTGATCGCACACTCGCTCCAGCCACGGTTCCGCCTCAGGGATTGACGCTTGTGCGAGTCGAGTACCCGTATTGATTACTTGATGGCGATGTCGCGGTCTTTCAAACTGAAATAGAAAGTGCATGCCTCCATGCGCTTGGCTATCTGTTTGGCCTTTTTCCCGAATCGGATGGTGGTTCCGGGGTGAGCCAGTCGTCTGATCTGGATGTCGATGCCGTTCAGTTCCTGCTGCTGGGCCAGTGCCAGTTCCGTAATCCGTTCGTTGATGGTCTTGCGTCGTTTGGCAAGGGTAGCCCGATGTTTGAGAACTTCGGCCACGGCAGGGCGTTTTTCCTTGGGAGTGCGAGAGAGGATGATCTGTGGCGGTTCGGACCCCAAAGCTTCATCAATTTTTTTGATAGCCAGGATGATCTTGTCTCTCTCCGAGCGCAGTTCGTCGTCTTCCTGCTGTTCAAGATGCACGCCGATCACAGTGCTCACTCCGAGCTCCGAGCCGGTTTCGTTGATCTCCATACCCTTGTGGGTCAGGATGGTGCCGCCGTTGACAACGCCTTTGCCTGAAGTGGCGTAGAGTCTTCCGGCTGCCTGGATCTTTGAATTCAGGATCTCGTTGGCAACATGGATATCGCCGCCGGCCTTGATATTGGCATTTGTTATAAAGTTGGCGATGACGTCCCCTTCACAGACAATGCTGCCGCCGTCCGGCATGAGGATGCCTCCTTTCACTTCCACCTGTCCGCCTGCATATACTGTGGCGCTTTCAATGGAGCCTTCCACTATGACATGCTTGGGTGCCGAGACGGAAAAACCGGCCTGGATTGAACCAAGGACCTTGATCGACCCATGTTCCACTTTTACGTTGCCGGAGTTCAGGTCCACATTGCCGGAGATAATCAGGCATTCGGTCACAGAAAGTGTGTTCTTTTCCATGACGACGACACCTTTGGCCTTGGATTGGAACGTCACCTTGTCGTCTTGGAGAATGACGTTTTCGCCAAGGTGAATTCGTAGTTCCTTCCCTTCGTGCGCGGGGATGGTTTTGCCGTAAATGTCGATGCCGCCTTCACCTGGGGTGGGCTGGTGGACTCTGCCGATGATCTGTCCCGGGTTGACCATGGGATAGGTTCCCCGGTTGCGAAAATCCAGTCTGCCGGATTCGTCTTCCGTGCCAGTAATTTCACGGGTGGTTACAAGATACTCCAGCCAGCCATCTCGTCCCGGCACCGGGTGAACTCCCTTGACGAGCACCTGATTCTGCAGGGGGATGCCAAGATCTTTGGCCTGAGCGAGCTTTGCGTCCAGCATGTCCATGTCCACATCAATGACAACGCCAAGGTCGCGCAGTTCCTTGTCGATGCGCGCGGGGGTGATGGGGTTCCCCTTGAAATCCTGATGGTGAATGTTGCCGGTAACGAAAACTTCGTCGTTTGAAATTGAAGGGATAGGGGACACGGATACAACGTTGTCCTTGACTCGAGCCATGCCCCACACCTCAGCGACATAGGATTCAGTGACGGGGTCCCATTTTACGTTCTCGCCGGGCTCCACAGAGATGTCTTGAGGTGCGAAATTACCCTTGGGTGTGAGAATCCGGCCGTCTATGGTCTGGCCGTTTTCAGCTTTTTGTGCTTCACGGAATCGAATGAACCGATCGCCGGGAAAAACGGGAAATTCAAGGTTCCCAAGGGCCATGAGAGAGGCATCCTTGGGCTCTGTCGCGGGGATACCTCGTACAAGCGCGATGCCTTTGAAGTCGTTTCCTGTTTCTATGGCGTCAATAATGCGTTGGGCCGCACTCTCGTCGAGAGGGAGTTGGACTCCGGCGTCGAGCACCTGTTTTCGGAGAATGTCCACACTGGGTTTTTTCCCGCCGTTGGGCGGGAAATAGCGGTTGACGCCGAGTTTCATGCCGTCTTCTGACATGGCAAAGCGAAACCGCGCATCCGGGTTTTCTTGAGGTGCTTTGTTGTCTGCCATTAATCCCACCGCGAATTAGAGGAAGGTTGCACAATTCAGGGTGTGTGTTCCAGTCGGTGAAGATCTGAAGCTACCACCTGTCACTGCCTACCATAGGACTCGTGAGTAAAGCAATTATTTGAATAAAGCACGGTTTGTAGGAGTCGTTACGATTTTTGCTGTCGAGAAAGGCGCCAATAAAGCTCTTCAAGGAGCGTCACAATGTCGGCGTGGATGCCGCCGGGCTCTGGTGGCATACCGAACAGGGCACGGCGTTGTTCGCGAAGCCCTTCTTTGGAAACGGCTTGCGGGTCGGAGTGGAATACGGTCATGGAAAGCCGTTCGGCCAGCAGGTATCCAGTCAGGCCGTTGACCAACAGATCCATGAGCACCTTGAATCGATCACGGTTTGCTGTCCAGAAGGCGAGAGTTTCGTCATCCGGTCTGGTTGCCAGTGATTCGCAGATGAGTGAATATAGTGAGTTGATGCCGGCACCCGGAATGCCTCGCCGCCAGCCGAGCAGCCATGGGTTGCGCCAGAACAGCAGAAAATGTTCGGTGCCGGTGGTGATGATCTGTTCCATGTCTTTGCGGGCATTCCGCAGAATGTCGTCATCCCACGCTGTCGGGCGCGCAGCCACGTCCCATGCCGGGACAGGGCCATTGTCGAACCGTTCGCCCAGAGCTTCTCCCAGAAGATGCTGAAGCCAGCGATTGGCATGTGGTGATGCCGGTGTCTCAAGGTGGGCGTAGCTCAGAATCACTTTGCCCTGTCCAAAATCATTGGCTGTGACGCAGGGCAGGCCTTCCATGAAGTCCGGGTTCAGATTGATGCCGTAGAGGTTTTCCCAGTCGGCCATGGTCCCCTTGGGCAGGGTGGAAAGATTGATGTCAGCCACCCAGAAATCAGGGCCGGGTTTGCCGTATCGGGCCAGCACGGTTACGGAGTCGTCAATGGGGTCGAATCTGCCGGGCCACCAGACAGGCAGAAGCGCCTTGTCCATACCGTCGGGGACCAGTGACTCTTTAGTAGAGAGAGTGGCTTGAACATGCCCGGAAAGGAAATGGTGCAGGCGGTTTTTATAGCCTTTGCGAGTCCAGGGGGATAGCCCCAGACCGTAAAGGCCGCTCAAGGCCAGTCCTGTGCCGCCGCAGAATCCGATATACGTGCCGCCACTGTGGACGAAATCACAGATGGCGTCCATGCCGCGAACGGTCAGGCAGTCCGCTTTGCCCTTGGCGCGTCCACCGGGCACGATGAGCACCTTGGGGGCGTCTCCGAGCTTGCCAGAGAGCGCTCCATCAGCTATTTCATGGCCGCGCACAAGGCGATGCTGGATACCCCACGCGGACAATGCTCGCGTGACCAAAAGTCCCCAGAAATGGGATTCGTCCCAATATATATGTATACTTGACATATGCGGCTCCCTCGACAAGGGTAGTGCGCACGCTATCAAGGCCTGCCCCGGGAGGCAAGCGCAACCATACGATATTTCAGGCCGTCGGCACTCCGTGTCGGCGTTTTTGCCCTCATAAAGGAAGGATTTTCATGGCACGCAAAGAGTTGGCCAAAGCCTACGAACCGTGGGATGTTGAGGAAAAATGGGAAAACCATTGGGAAGAAAACAAGACTTTTACGCCTGACACCGAGGCTGAAGGCGACCCGTATTCCATCGTTATTCCGCCGCCGAACGTCACCGGCGTGCTGCACATGGGGCATGCTCTCAACTTGACCATCATGGATATTCTCTGTCGGTTCAACCGTCAGCAGGGCAAGAATGTGTTGTGGGTTCCGGGTATGGACCATGCCGGTATCGCTACGCAGAACGTGGTTGAACGTCAGCTCAAGGAAGAAGGCCTCACCCGCCACGACCTGGGGCGCGAGAAATTTATCGAACGCGTCTGGGATTGGAAGCAGGAAAAAGGCGACCACATCCTGGGCCAGATTCGTCGCATGGGAGCCTCCGTTGACTGGAGCCGAGAGTGTTTCACTTTTGACGATCAGCGCGCCAAGGCCGTTCGCAAAGTGTTTGTTGAGCTGTTCGAGCAGGGACTGATATACAAGGGCGATTACATCATCAACTGGTGCAACCGTTGTCATACTGCCCTGGCTGACGACGAGGTCGAGCATGAGCCAAAACCGGGCAAACTCCATCACGTCGAGTACAAATTGGGTGACGGTTCCGGGACTCTGACCATTGCCACCACTCGCCCGGAAACCATGCTGGGAGATACGGCTATTGCCGTGAATCCCGAGGATGATCGTTTCAATCATCTGATAGGCAAGACTGCCATTCTGCCTATTGTCGGTCGCGAACTGCCGATCATCGGCGACAAGTACGTTGACATTGAGTTCGGTACGGGTTGCCTCAAGGTGACGCCGGCCCACGATATGAACGACTGGGAATTGGGCCGCAAACACAACCTTGAAATCATTTCCGTGCTGAACGAGGACGGCATAGTCAACGAGAACGCTCCTGAGAAATATCAGGGTCTCGACACGGTGGCCGCTCGCAAGCTGATTCTTGAAGAACTCGACGCTTTGGGCCAGCTCAAGTCCATTGAGGAACACGACCACAAGGTCGGTGTTTGTTACCGTTGCAAGTCCGTCATTGAGCCGCATGTCTCCACGCAATGGTTCGTGTCCATGAAACCGTTGGCTGAAAAGGCCCGTGCAGCCGTGCCGTCCAAGACGCAGATTTTTCCGGAACACTGGACCAAGACGTACTACAACTGGCTGGATGAAATCCGTGACTGGTGTATTTCCCGTCAGATCTGGTGGGGACACCGTATTCCTGCCTGGACCTGTGAGGATTGTGGTGAACTGATTGTCGCCATTGACGATCCGACTTCCTGCACCAAGTGCGGTTCCGCCAACATCGTCCGCGACGAAGACGTGCTCGACACCTGGTTCTCATCCGCGCTGTGGCCGTTCTCGACCATGGGCTGGCCTGATGACACCAAGGAGCTTGCCAAATACTACCCGACCGCCTGCCTGGTGACCGGCTTCGACATCCTGTTCTTCTGGGTGGCACGCATGATGATGATGGGCCTCCAGTTCATGGATCAGATTCCGTTCCATCATGTGTATATCCATGCTCTTGTTCGCGACGAAAACGGCAAGAAGATGAGCAAGTCCACGGGTAACGTCATTGACCCGCTGGACATGATCGGGAAATACGGCGCTGATGCTCTGCGTTTCACCCTGACGAGTTTCGCTGCCATGGGCCGCGATATCAAGCTCTCGGAGCAGCGCATTGAAGGCTATAAGCATTTCATGAACAAGATCTGGAACGCCACCCGTTTCGCCATGATGAACCTGCCCGACGAAATTCCGGCAGTGGAACTCTCTGAAGCGGACGGCCTTGCCAACCAGTGGATTCTGCATCGTCTCGAAGAAGTCAAGAAATCCATCGCCAAGGCCACCGAGGAATACAGATTCAACGAGATCGCCCAGATTCTCTACAAGTTCATCTGGAGTGAATTCTGCGATTGGTACCTGGAGATGGTCAAGCCCGCGCTGTATGGCGAGGACGAACAGGCCAAGGCTGTCACCCAGAAGGTACTGTGGACAGTCCTGTCCGAGACCATGGTCCTGCTCCATCCGGTAACGCCGTTCATCACCCAGGAAATCTGGTCCGTGCTGCCCCGTCCGGCTGGCGATGATCGCTCCGAGGACATCGCAACCCTGCCGTTCCCGGATACTCGCGACGAGTGCCTGAACGATGCTGTGGTCAAGGAAATGGAACTCTTCATGGGTGTGGTGTCCGGTACTCGTAACATCCGTACCGAGCTCCTGATCGAACCTGCCAAGAAGCTTGATCTGCTCATCAAGACCGTGTCCGATGAGGACAAGGCCGTGCTTGAGGCAAACGTCACCCTGATCCAGTCACTTGCTCGTGTCGATGCCGTGACCATTGGTCCTGACGTGAAAGCGCCCAAGGCTTCCGGCGCAGCAGTGGTTCAGGGCAACGAATTGTCCGTTCCGCTGGAAGGCGTGGTGGATTTCGAATCCGAACTTGCCCGATTGGACAAGAACATGGTCAAACTCGAAAAGACCATGAAGGGCGTTTCCGGCAAGTTGTCCAACCCCGGTTTCGTGAACAACGCCCCCGAGGAAGTTGTCGAAGGCGAGAAAAGGAAACTGGCCGAGATGGAAGAAGAAAAGACCAAGCTGTCCGAACTCAAAGCACGCCTTGAAAGCGTGATGGGCTAGCCCCGATACTGGAGATAAACATGGCAAACGTTTTTTTGGTTGGAGCGGGTCCGGGTGATCCGGGTATGCTCACACTGCGTGCGAAAGAGATCATCGAGACCTGTGACATCATGATCTATGACTATCTGGCCAACGCCGACTTTTTGAAGTGGTGCAAGCCGGATTGTGAGATCCTGTATGTGGGCAAGAAGGGTGGGGATCATACTCTGCCGCAGGACAAGATCAACGACCTGATCGTGGAAAAAGCCCGGTCCGGCAAGGTTATCTGCCGACTCAAAGGTGGCGACCCGTATGTTTTCGGTCGTGGCGGCGAAGAAGGCGAAGAACTGGTCGAGGCCGGTATCGATTTCGAAGTTGTTCCCGGCATTACAGCCGGTGTGGCTGCCGCTGCCTATGCCGGTATCCCGGTCACGCATCGCGATCACACCACATCGGTCTGTTTCATCACCGGCCACGAAGATCCGACCAAGAGTGAATCCGGGAATAACTGGGCCGTGTACGGTCAGTCTACTTCCACGCTGGTTTTTTATATGGGTGTGGGCAACCTGCCCATGATCGCACAGAATCTCATGGATAACGGCCGTGCTGCCGATACACCGGTGGCTCTGGTTCGCTGGGGAACGCGTTGCAATCAGACTTCCTTTGTGTCCACGCTGGAAAATGTGGCTGAAGAGGCCAAAAAGCGCGACTGGAAGGCTCCGTCCATTATCATCGTCGGCGGTGTCTGCTCCCTGCATGATAAGCTGGCATGGTTTGAAAAGAAGCCCATGCTCGGTCAGGGCGTGGTTGTGACCCGTGCCCGAGAACAGGCTTCCGGTCTGGTGGACATCATGCGCGGGTATGGCGCATGTGTGCATGAGTTCCCGACGATCTCCGTGGAAGCACTTGATGACTATGTTGATGTCGAGACAGCCATTCTTCAACTGGCTCGGTATCAGTGGGTGATTTTTACCTCGGTCAACGGTGTCAAATTCTTCTGGGAACAACTCAAACTTGTTGGCCTTGATTCCCGCATTTTCTGCGGCATGCAGGTTGCGGCCATCGGTCCTGCCACGGCGGACGCCATTCGCGAACGTGGTATTGAGCCGGATTTTGTGCCTGAGAAATATGTGGCTGAACATGTAGTCAAGGGGCTGCTTGAACTCGACATTCAGGGATCGGATGTGCTTATTCCCCGCGCCAAGGTCGCTCGTGAAGTCCTGCCCGAGGAACTGAAGAAAGCCGGGTGCAACGTTACTGTTCTGCCGGTCTACGAGACCAAGCTGGTTCAGGCTTCCGGTGATGAAATCGTGGCTTCCCTCGACAACGGCGATATTCAGTATGTGACCTTCACTTCGTCCAGCACGGTGGAAAATTTCTTCGAGTTGGTTTCTCCAGACACCTTCAAGAAGTATCCGGATGTGAAGATCGCCTCTATCGGGCCGATCACCACTGACACCGTGAAACGGTTCGGTTTCACCCCGCACCTGGAACCCGAGGATTACACGATTCCCGGCCTGGTGGCGGAACTGGTCAAGGACAACCAGTAGATTCCATATAAAGCAAATGAAAAAGGTTTCGACCATACGGTCGAAGCCTTTTTCGTTATTCCTGTCCGCATTTTATCGATACTGAAGTTTGATGCGATTAATTTCGCCTGATGCCGTGAGTTGGTCCAGGGCTTTTTGCAGCCTGTTCACAAGAGCAGGGTCCATCCCACGGCTTACTCCGTAGTATAATGAAGTCTCAAGGAGGGTGTGAACATTTTCGAACAGGTCCGGGTCATACCCCAACTCCTTGACGTGGTACAAGAAGGCCGCTTCGGGCATGGCTACCATGTCGACTCGACCGTTCTTGAGTTTTTGCACGTTTAATTTGAGGTTGTGTAGACGCTGTATCGCGTTTGGGGAAACCCCCTTGGAAAGGATCACATGTTCCGAGGCACTGCCGCGTATGGTCCCGATGACTCGACCGTTCGAATCGCTGATAAGGTTGTTGATCCTGATTCCAGAGTCCTTGCGGGCGATGAGAACGCTTTTGACGTTCACGATAGGCCCGATCCATTGAAAGAGTCCTTTACGACTGGATGTCTTTGCCATGCTGTAGAGGATGACGTTGGGAGAATTCAGCAGTCTTTGATATCCTCGAGCCCAGGGCAACAGTATGACTTCTTCGCGATTGAGAGGGATGTTCGCGATTTCCGTCATTCGTAGGAGAACATCCGTTGCCACACCCGATACGGAACCGGCTTTCATGTGGTTGAAAGGAGGATTCTCTTCTGTAAGGAAAATCAGATCCTCGGCCCGTGCAGAGGAGTTGCCGAAGGCAAGGCAAAAGAGGATGGCAAACAGCCAGATCGTTTTTTTCATATATGTCCCTAGGTGACACTCTACATACCACCTATACATTTGTGGCAAAAAAATAGCATTAAATCAATGTTCTTACAAAAAATGTGTAGAGTTTTTCTCCTCAGATCCTGGCGTGATAAATCCTTCTTGAAAAAAGCCCTGGATTAAGCCAAGTTCGGGCGTGGGAAAAAGTTGTCACCAGTACACATTTCAAGGGAGAGTTCATGCCATTGCCCATAGCCGTTCTCGTGTCAGGGAACGGGTCAAATCTGCAATCCATCATAGATCGTATCGAAGCCGGAGCGCTGGATGTCGAGATCAAGCTCGTCATATCCAACAAAGCCGATGCGTACGGTCTGGAGCGTGCCAGGAGTCATGGCATCCCTACCAGAGTGCTACTGCATACCGAGTACGATTCTCGTGAGGCTTTTGATACCGATATGGTCCGCGCCATCAGGGACAGCGGCGTCGACGAAAGCGGCGTGGTTGTCATGGCAGGTTTCATGCGGATTGTGACACATGTTTTTCTTGGTGTGTTCGAGAATCGTGTCATCAACATTCATCCCGCGCTGCTGCCTTCCTTTCCCGGCGTGTATGGACAGGGCGACGCCGCTGATTACGGTGTAAAGATTTCTGGATGCACAGTGCATTTCGTGGATGAACAGATGGACCACGGTCCGGTGATTATCCAGGCTGCCGTGCCCTGTTTGCCCGGCGAGGGCGGTGGCGGTCTCAGTCCACGTATTTTGAAGATGGAGCACCGCGTGTTGCCCCAGGCTTTGCAATGGCTGGTTGATGGACGGCTTGAGATAGACGGCCGATTCGTACGATTGAAACCCGCAGACAAAGCCGTGTCCCAACAGCCTTTGGCGGATATTGAACCTGAGACGTACGCCTTGATCTGGCCGCCTTTGGAAGAGGGGTTTTAATCGCTTATGCCGCACGCTATTGAAGACGTCCGATTTGTTGCCATAGATTTCGAAACAGCCGACCCCAAACGAGACTCTGCCTGCGCCGTGGGTATCGTCGTGGTGGAGGGGGGCGAGATTATCGAGCGGGATTATCGTCTTATTCGTCCGCCGAGAAAGCGATTCAATCCATTCTGTGTGAAGGTGCATGGGCTGCACTGGGAAGATGTGTGCGATGAGCCGAGTTTTGGCGACCTGTGGCCGGAACTGGAACCATTGTTTGAGAACGCGGATTTCATCGTGGCACACAATGCTCCATTTGATAAATCAGTCCTGCACACCTGCTGCAAGGAGTCGGGCTGGGCCGCACCGGAACAACCGTTCCTTTGTACCGTGCAATTGTCGCGCAAAACATGGGAACTCGCATCCAACAAGCTTCCCAGCGTGTGCGAATATCTCGGCATTACGCTCAATCACCACAATGCGGCGTCCGATGCCGAAGCCTGCGCCCTCATCGCGGTTAACGGCCTGCGCGAAAATCCTGACTTTATGGATAAAGTTCTCTGATACTCTTGAGCTGAGAGGAACGGGAAAGCCGCCGGTGCCTCTGGCGGAAGTCGTTTTCAGCAGGACCGGAGAACCTTTCGGAAAAGGTTCTCCGGACTCTTCAAAACCATTTGTGTCGCTTCGCGATGGTGTCGGTTTGAAAGGCTCGTATTCTTGCAGACACATTCGCTGAAGGCGACAGATCAGTATTTATCCGGCCTGTTTCGGCCAACTCGCTTCATCGAGCAGGAACATGAAGTTCTTGTACGGGATGCCGCCCTTTTCAGACAATCCGATCTCGCAGGTGCGCGAGGTTGAATAGCCGATAGTGCAGCCTTCCAACTGGCCGGGAAGCTCCTTGAGGGCCACTTCGTTCAGTTCGGGGTAGTTGAACCCCCGGTCTCCGGCAAAGCCGCAGCAGAACACGCCTTCAGGTACCACGACTTCACGGGCACAGCGTCTGGTCAGCGCCTCCATCTTTTCGGCCAGTCCCATCTTGCGGGTGGAGCAGGTGACGTGCAGTGCCACGCGCTTGTTCACGGGCGTCAGATCAAGTCTGTCCATGAGGTGGGTGAGCGCGAATTCCACTGGCTCAAAGAGCTTCAATCCCTTGATGTGTTCTTGCATCCGATAGAGACATGGACTGGTGTCACAAAGAATGGGATATTTCCCGTTCTGTGATGCGTCCCGAAGGGCTGTTTCAAGCTCGGCAAGTTTTGCGTCGGCCTCATCCATGAATCCTTTGGACTCCCACGGCTGTCCACAGCAAAGGTCGTTCATTCTATCGGGATGGATGACTTCAAACCCGGCCTTTGCGAGTACACTCAAGGTGTGATCCCGCAGGGCGGACTTGTCCGGGTCTTTCTTTTCCGGTCCCATGTGGCGGGCCACACAACTGGGGAAGTACACGACCTTGTCCGGACTGGGTGGCGTTTCGGTCATGGTTGGTCTGGTGGCGGGCCGTGGCATGGAGGTGTTCCATTGCGGGATGCGCTTGCCGGAATATTTGTGCAGTCCTTTGGCGGCAGCGGTCATGGCCTTGTCGCCCAAGAGATCATGGGTGGCACCAGCCACGGCAAGGTCTGCGCTGATGAATTTCGTGGTGAGTGAAAAGGAGTTCGCTATCATCGAGGCCATCTTTTTTTCCCATGTGCCGCGAGCCCAGGACCGATAGACCTTAATGAATTTGCCGGTATTGATGGCAACAGGGCAGCGGAGAGCGCAGAGGCCGTCAGCGGCACACGTGGCTTCGCCGTCGTAGTCGAAACTCTTTTTGAAAGCAGCCATGGCTTCCCTGGAATCGCCTTCGAGCTTCCCGCGCGACATTTCGCGATAGGCCACAATTCGTTGACGCGGCGTCAGCGTCAGTTCGCGTGATGGACAGGTCGGCTCGCAGAAACCACACTCGATGCATGTGTCGATGATGTCGTTTGCCACAGGCAGCGGTTTGAGGTTCTTGAGGTGTGCCTCGGGGTCTTCGTTGAGAATGACACCGGGATTGAGCAGGCCGTCTGGATCGAAAATCTGTTTGATTTCCTGCATCAGTTCATAGGCTTCGCGCCCCCATTCCAGCTCCACGAAATGCGCCATGTTTCTGCCGGTACCGTGTTCGGCCTTGAGAGAACCCTTGTAAACGTCGGCAACCATGTGGGTGACGTCATCCATGAATTGCGCGTATCGATCAATTTCGGTTTGTACGTTGAAGTCCTGGGTGAACACGAAGTGCAGGTTGCCTTCCAGAGCATGGCCGAAGATGATCGCCTTGTCGTAGCCGTTTTTCTTGAAGAGTTTTTGCAGATCAAGCGTGGCTTGCGCCAGGTCCTTGATGGGGAAGGCCACATCCTCGATGATGACGGTGGTTCCTGCGTCGCGCACTGCACCTACTGCGGGGAAAAGACCTCGCCTGACATTCCACAGGGAGTTGAATTCCGCAGGGATCGAAGTGAATTCATGGGGCGTGACACTGGGCAGTTCTTTGATCGCGTCAAGTACCTTACTGATCTTGTCCTGAAGGATTTTATCCGTGCGACCGCGAACTTCCACCAACAGGGCACTTGCCTCTGGGCCGAGTTCCTTCAAGCCTTCGGGCATACCCGGCTTATCCTGTACCGAGGCCAGGGCTGCCCGGTCCATGAGCTCGGCGGCAGAGACTTTCTGGGCGCGGCAGATGGTGGCTGCTTCACAGGCCGAACGTATATCCGGGAATCGCATGAGTGCTGAGGCCTTGTGTGGGTGCTCCACAACAGTCCGGTAAACTACCTTGGAAATGAATGCGAGCGTCCCTTCGGAGCCGACAAGCAGGTGCTGGAGGATTTCGAACGGGTCTTCGAAATCCACAATGGCGTTCAGGCTGTAGCCTGTGGTGTTCTTGATCTTGAATTTGTGTTTGATCCGGGCTGCCAGTTTCGTGTTGTCCAACACCTTTTTGCGAAGGCGGGAAATGTCTTTGAGAATCTTGCCGTGACTTTTTTGGAAGGCCTTTCTGCTTGTTTCGTCTCCCGTGTCGAGAATAGTGCCGTCTGCCAGGACTATACGCATTGAATCCAATGTCTTGTATGAGTTCTCGGCCACGCCGCAACACATGCCTGAGGCGTTGTTCGCCACGATGCCGCCGATCTTGCAAGTGTCGATGCTAGCCGGGTCAGGTCCGATTTTCTTTCCGTGCGGGGCAAGAATCTTGTTGGCATGACTGCCGATGATCCCTGGTTCCAGGGCAATTTTTTTGGCGTTGTCCAGAATTTCGTAATCGCGCCAGCCTTCGCCCAGCCGAATAAGGATCGAGTCACTGATAGCCTGTCCTGAAAGTGAGGTGCCGGCTGCACGGAATGTCACGGAGACTTTGTGCTGTTTGGCTGATTTGAGAATGTGCACCACTTCATCTTCGTTTTGGGTATCGACGACAATCTTGGGGATCAGTCTGTAAAAGCTTGCGTCTGTGCCATATGCCAAGGTCCGCAACGCATCGGTATATATCCGATCTTTTGGAATATGGTTGAGGATCTCTCTGTAAACTTGATCGTATGGCGCTGGAAGCATACTGCGCTCCTTGTTTTTCCGGGGTGTCACCCGGGTGAAAAGGATTCCAACAATAGCATACTATGGAGTCAGGAAACAATACTGTTTGTGTTATAAAGGTGCGACCTTTCTCGCACTTGGCTTTCATGTGCCCAGTGTGTATCTTGTTACAGCTATACACACCTCAAAATACATTCGACGGCAGGATATATGGTTGAAACTCAAGTCTATTTCATAGGGGCTGGCCCGGGCGATCCTGAATTGTTGACGGTCAAGGGACAGCGTCTCATCAACAAGGCCGATCTCGTCCTGTATGCCGGGTCACTGGTGCCTGTTGAAATTGTGGCCGGAGCCAAGGCCGGGGCAAAGGTTGAGGATTCCGCCCCTTTGAATTTGGAAGAAACACACGATTTGATGATGGAAACAGTTCGCGCGGGCGGCATGGTCGCACGGGTGCACACAGGTGATCCGTCTTTGTATGGTGCCATTCGTGAGCAGATTGAATTGCTTGATCGCGACGGAGTAACGTATGCCGTGGTGCCGGGTGTGACCGCTGGGTTCGCGGCTGCGGCTGCAGCAATGAAGTCATATACAGTGCCGGAAGTGACCCAGACCTTGATTTTCACGCGACTGGCCGGGAAAACGCCGGTGCCGGAAGACGAGGATTTGCGGAAACTGGCGGCTCATGGTTCAGCCATGTGCATTTATCTGTCTGCCGGGAATCCTGAAGGTATCCAGACTGAACTTCTGGCCGGTGGTCTGGCAGAATCCACACTGGTCGTCATGGCCTATCGCGTTGGCTGGCCTGAAGAGAAGATTGTTGAAACCGAGCTCGGCCGTTTGGCGCAGACCGCGCGCACCAATGATTTCATTCGTCAGACAGTTTTTCTGATCCTGCCCGGGCAGGGGGTAGAGGATGCAGGAACGGCAAAATCTCTTCTCTATGACGAGACCTTCAAACACATGTATCGAAAATAGGTGAAGGAATGGAGACGCTGCAAATACAAACACATGACCGGGAAGCAATGGTGGATATCACCACTGTCGTTCGCAAGCTTATCCATGAAAACGGATGGTCTGACGGCGTACTCATGCTCTATTGTCCGCACACCACCGGGGCCATCACCATCAATGAAGGCGCAGATCCCGATGTGGTGCGTGATATCCTCGTGAACATGCGCAAACTCGTGCCGCACCGAGGCGACTACCATCACGCCGAAGGCAATTCCGACGCACACATCAAGTCCTCCATGTTCGGCTGTGATCAGCTCGTCATCGTGGAAGGCGGTAACATCCAGCTTGGCACATGGCAGAAGATTTATTTCTGCGAGTTCGACGGGCCGAGGACACGCAAACTGTGGGTGAAGTGGTTGGCTGCATGATGATTGACTAAAAGAATAAAGGCCCGGAGCAAACGCTTCGGGCCTTGTATTTTATTGTATCTACCAACTGACAAGTCCGGCGTTCATAAGCCCTCCTATGACGAGAGATATGCCCAGAGCCACGGCGCAGAGGCCGACTGTGTATGTCACGGCCAATCGAATGGTGGAGACATCTTCGATCGTCTTTTCTCCCAGTTCATCGTTGGTTCTGAGTCGTGCCAGCCACGCCGGTCGTTCTTTACTTGCGGATTCAAGATCCGTGTCGCCGCAGAACATGGCCCGGTCCATGGGGAAGCTGTGCCGTCGCAAATGGGCGATGGCAAAATGAACGACGAAGATGTGCAACATGGCCAGACACGCCTCTATGCGGTGTACCCACAGAGCCACGTTGAGGGACCAGCCCTTGAAGTAGCGGGAGGTTTCCAGTGGCGCGAAGAGCATGAGTCCTGTGGTGCCGAGAATGATCATGCCCCAGAAGACAGCCCAGTAATCGAATTTCTCCCAATACCCCCATCGCTCGAAGCGAGGAGCCCTGCCGCCGAACATCCAGCGTAGATGGGTGAAGAATTGACGCACGTCTCTTTTTTGCAGCCACAGCCCGTCGTCGCTGTGGATTTTTTGGGACATGACAACGAACACGACATACGCCAGGTGGTAGATGAAGAGGAATATCATGAACAGTCCGACGTATTTGTGGACAGTCAGGCATCCTTCATAGCCACCAAAGGGCTGTGCCAGGGTCATGCCCCAGTTGGTTTCAATATACATTCTGGCTGTGCCGGTGACGGACTGCACCAGAAATGAGAGCATCAACAGGGCGTGAAACGCTTTTTGAGCAGGGGTGAATCGTTTTAATCTCATTCGTCCCCCTTTTTTTTCCTGGTGAAGAGTTCTCGTAGCATCCATAGGCCGGTATGCGGCAGGAAGAGTGCAAATGAGAAGAAGGCTATTGCCAGCATTATCCAGGTTGCCCAGTAGAGGGCAGGGAAACTCTCCGCTGTTCCTGCCAGCAGGGGCGAGGGCTCATGCACCACATACATGGCGAATGAACCGCTCGCACCCTGATGACATTTTGCACAGACATAGGCATGCCTGCGGATGGGGTTAAGAGGAGAGAAGTAATAGTTTACTCCGGCAATAGCCCCTGTGCCGTGGCACTGGCTACAGTCGATATTTCGCCGTGTTGCGTGGCGATTGTTGTGCGCGGCTTCCTTGTGGCAGCTTTCACATCGTTGATGCCGATAGTTTGCCAGTCCGGCGTGGGCGTCTGCCTGATACGTCGCGACTTTGCCGCTGCCCCCTCTGCTTATGACTCCCGAAGGGGCGTTCCATTGCCTGAACGGGCTTCCCCGGCCCGGTATGACCTCGTGTTCTTCGTAAAAGCCTGTGCTTGCTTCCCGGAGCGTATACCGTTGGGTACCGGCCAGCTCTTCCTGCGCTGCACAAGGCAACGCAAGGAACAGCCCGGTCAGAAGCAGGCTTGTTATGAATATTCTGTGCATGTTTGCCCCCTACTTATAGGGATTCAAAGGCTCCACGACCTTGCCCTTGGGCTTGGGCATTGAAGCCAGCAACTCAAACTGCTTTTGCAGTTCGGCCAGGTTGGCATCCTTGTGGCGATGGCAATTCTGACAGGAGTTGGGAATCTCCGGATTCTCCAGAGTCCCTGATGGCAGCAGCGTCTTGAAGACATGGCTGTGAATATCGCTGGATTCGGCGCTTTTGGCGATACGCGGCATATGACAGCCCACGCAGTTGGCGAACGAGTGAATGGAATGCGCCATGTTGCTGTTCTGCTGCTTGTGACAGCCCAGACATGAAGCTGACCCCGCAGCCTTGGTCTGGAAGCGGGTGGCAGGCATGCCCAATTGGTGCACGGAATGGCAGGACGTACAGGTCACGCCTTCCCTGCGATGTTCCGATTTCACCCAGTCGATATACTGCTGATGGTGCCCCTTGGAAAATTCGTTGGGGTACATGTGGTTTTTGTCGCCCGCAGCGTATGATGTGGATTCATAATACGGCTCCAGGGCTTTGCCGGGGGTATATCCCACTGGCCAGCTTGCACCCTTTGCCATAGTAGACTTGCCGCGATTGTGACAGCTGCCGCAGACCTGCACGGAAGTGCCGCGTGGCATTTTGGCCGGATTGAGGATGGTTTCACGCTTTTCGAAGACAGCTGTTTTGGGAAGAGCGATGTGCCAGGAGCCGGCTCCATGACAGGCCTCACAGCCTACGCCCGGTTCCGTGAAAGAACTGTTGGCAGGATACTCAAGATCAAGCTTGGTGCCGGTGGTGTGGCATCCGCCGCATTTGAGCAGCCAGGGTCGTTTATCCCAGTCATTTTCATGATAATTGACCCATCGTCCGGTCTCAGTGTTGAACTGAATAGGTGAGATATAAAGAATGCCGTCTTTTTCTATGATATAGCGTTGTTTCCATTCATTACCGATGGTGTACTTGATTTCTTCTATTGTCGGGAAATAGATGTCACTCAATGGGAGTTTGAGTTTGCCCTTGTCTTCAAGCTGTTTGAAGTCTGCTTTGATACTGTCAATGTTGATGTCTGCAATGAAGGCATCTGTATTCACTGTGACATCCTGAGCCATGCGGCTATGGTTGGTAACTTTCCAGGAATCGTAGTGTTCAAGGTGGCAGGTTTTACACGTTTCCGATCCGACGAATTCCTTGGGCTGTGATGTAATTTTTTTTACATCGAAGACCGGTTCCCCGGCAGTGCACCCGACCAGTATCATGGCAAAGAATGTCATGCCGATGAATAAGACACTTGTTCTCCTCATCACTTTCTCCTCTGTTGGCTTCACCAGGGATAATCCCCATTATTATTCCATAACAAAACTAAGCAAAATGAGGATTATAATTTGTGCCATGGAAAAGTAGGTCAAAGGATTCTCACCTCATACCGACCTCAAAGGGATGTGTTTGTCTTGTCGTTTGTGAGGATAGAGGACTGAGTGGCTGTTATGCTTTCACTTGTTGTAGATGACGTTCAATTGCTCGACAGAGTCAACCAAGGTCGGAGAATGTCTTGATGATTTCGTAATTTTATGAAGAGCCTTGCGTCTTTTCCCATCGCAGGAAACACACCCCCATTGATCGTTTACGGTGAACTGGCAACTGAGCCAGCTCAGGTAGCGGTGGTAGGTGTTTTCACGGCATTTGGCGCAGTGCCGTATCTGGAGTATGCTCATGGTTCCCTCTATTGGAATGTTTGAGCGCACTATATTATGGAATGAAAGAGAGGGGGCGCCTTGTTGGGTGACGTCTTTGTAAAGAGTATGGAACTTTGTGAAGAAGGGCGGTAACGAGGTGCTTCCCGCTTCCTTCTTGCGGCAATTGTCCCTTGAGCGTACGTTGAAGATCACCGCACTTGGCAAGAACCTTACCGGATGTGACCCGTGAAAAACAGCTACAGATTCTTCAGCAATACCGAATGTAAATATTTTCCCTGTCACAAGACGGGCAGACCTGAAAAATTCAACTGCCTTTTCTGTTACTGTCCGCTGTATTTCTTTGAAGAATGCGGTGGGAATTATCGCATGCTGGACTCCGGTGTGAAGGATTGCACCACCTGCATGATTCCGCACACCTATGAAGGGTATGACCACATCGTTGGCAAACTGAAAGAACGGTTTGCCGAAATCCGGTTCGAGAAATTGCCTAAAGAATAACCGAGGGTTACTTTCGAGGCTTCCTTGCGTTGAAAGGCGAGTGGGTCATGTAGTAATCCAACTCGCGTTTCAATTGTTTTCTCTCTCTGGCAGCCGAGTGCTCCTGGGTCTCAAGATCCTGGCTTGCATCCTGGAGTCGAGAAATGGAGATGAAGCAGTTCTTGATGCGTTGCAGTTCGTCGTGACGTTTATTCCTCCAGAAATAATAGGCCAGAATCTTGGCTGCACTTTTTATGTCTTCCTTGGAATAGGGAACCTTTGATCGATCAAGGGGGAAATCATTTTCATCTTCTACCAATGGAAGAACGGTCATAAGGACTTCCTTGGATCGCTGTAACGACTTGGGGCTGATGCGATACACCTTGATTGTTCGCTTGCGGTTGACGAACCATTTGAGGGCATACAGCAGAAAGGTCAGGACAAGTATGCCTACCCACATTTCAGTGTCTGTCATGATAGTATCCTGGAGGGCTGGTGATCTGAGTGTGTGTGCATGGAGTGTCCGTTATTGTTGCTGCGGATTGGGTTATTGGAGTGTCATGAATTCCATGAGATTCTGGCGATAGCCCGAGGGATCGGCGCATTCCATGATTTCCACAGAACCGAATTCATCAGGGATCTGATTCGCGAGATCAATATCCATGGCTTTTATAGGGTGCATCTGCTTGTCCATGACGACCCTGATTTTTGGGTAAAGCGGTTGTTTGGGGTTGGATTCGAAAACCAATGCGTAATTGCCGGTGTTCAGCCGGACAAAGCTTCCCGAGGGGAAAATTCCCAGGCATTTGATGAACAATTGGACTTCCGTGGAGTCGAAATCCTGGTCGCGCATTCCATACATGATTCCCAGTGCCTTGTTGGGCAGGATGGCGTTTTTGTAACAGCGGTCGCTGGTCAGAGCGTCATAGATGTCCGCCAGACAAAGGATGCGCGCAAAGGCCGGGATATCTTTGCGCTTCAATCCGTCAGGGTATCCGGTTCCGTTGAATTTTTCATGATGGAGGCGGATTGCTTTGAGCACCTTTGTCGGTATGGAAGTGCTTTTACTCAGGATGGAGCACCCGTATGCAGGATGTCGCTTCATCTCTTCGTATTCATATTTGGTGAGCCTGCCCGCTTTGTTGACGATCGGGCCCGGTACCGTGGTCTTGCCCAAATCGTGCATCATGCCGGCCATGCCGAGCAGAATGAGATCGTCACGGGACATGCCGATGAATTCGCCGAAAACCACTGCGATGGCGGCCACATTGATGCAGTGGGTGTAAGTGTAGTTGTCAAAGGAAGAGAGCTTTGACAGGCAGATCAGAGTGTCAGGATTGCTGACCGCGGAGTCCACTATGGCACTGGCGGTTTCCACGGCTGACTCGTAGTCGATTTTTCGACCCAGCTTGGCGTCGTTGACGATCCGCATGGCATAGGACATGGCACTTTCATAGGTTACGCTGGCAGTTTGAATGGCCTCAGAAAATGGCGTCCTGACAGTGCCCAAAGGCGTATCTTCCCGCTGGAGGAGAGTGTCGAGTCGTTTTTCATCTGATTGCCCATCGGCATTGTCCACCTTGACGAAGACCTGCTGATACCCGTCTTTTTTGATAGTGGCGATTTGTTCCGAAGATTCGATAATGCCGGGGTCAGTATACAGGTAGGGCAGGTGCTTCCACATTTCCGAGGAAAGCTCTACCACTTCCATGCCCTGCTCGAGTTCATCTATTGAGATTTTCTTTATCATGATTTTGTGCGCGGTTGGTGGGTGTGTTTCTGGATCTTGGTTAGGTACTTTCTAATGCGGCTCTCTTCTTCTTTCATGATGTCCAGAAACATGGCGCCAATGGTGAGGATGCCTTGTTCTCGTTTTGCATTACGGACCACTATGGGCAGCTTGAGGGTTCCGTCAGCCCCGAGATTCATGACTACAAACAGGGTGTCGTCCACTTGGGTTGCGGCTAAAGTGTCCCGGCTGCCTGCATGGGTGGAAATCTTACATCCAGTTTCGCTGACGTTGACGATCAGGCAGTCATGTGCTCCGTCAGAAGAGTGCAATGCTCCGTCAATGTGGCATTTGGTGCGTTCCTT
This sequence comes from uncultured Pseudodesulfovibrio sp., assembly GCF_963675635.1. Taxonomy (NCBI): domain Bacteria; kingdom Pseudomonadati; phylum Thermodesulfobacteriota; class Desulfovibrionia; order Desulfovibrionales; family Desulfovibrionaceae; genus Pseudodesulfovibrio; species uncultured Pseudodesulfovibrio sp. The sequence continues at coordinate 3,148,375 of NZ_OY776488.1, forward strand.
GCGCCTTAACTCGATTTTTTCAATGACGCTGGGGTAATCAAAAAAAATGAGAGACGAGGGCGAGGTGATGGCATTTTGCACAGTCGCCTTGAATCCATACACCGTGCCTTGGTGGAAATATTTTAGAATGATCTGTCCGTCGAGTGCGAGCTCCTGTCGGATGCGGGAGGGGAGACGGACGTTGGCGATGAGGTATTTGTATGGGTCGTAACCCACTATTTTACCGCGGTATGACTGTTCCGTTCCCGGAATACGGATCACAACCTCTTTGCCCAGAGTGATATTCATTTTGACACCAGGAATGACCACGACCTTGGTAGCAGGAGCAAGGGTGGTATTTTCAGGTATGGTGTTTTTTGGGGTCATGATGTGTTTCACCCTCTTTTCAGAGTGCCGCTTAAGCTATATCTTTTTTATGAATACTCTTCAAATACAATAAAAAACGTATCGTATTGGATCGTATCATGTCGATAGGAGAATGTCCTGCTTGGGGATTATGTCGTTATGCAAAATTATTCTAATAAAATTCAATAAATCAGAAGACTACGGCTTCAAACCAGAAGATGGTAGTGTCTTTGTCTCTCCATGCGTTGCGTGGCAATCCTGCCTTGGTGCAGGTCTGGGCCAGGAACGTTTCACGATCCCATTTCCACTCAACCGGAACCTGAGGCAGGAGTAACCCGGAGCGTCCGCCTTTGGCCATGATCAGTCCGTGGCGACCTATTTCCACCAGTTCAGGGTTCGGACAGATCTCGATGGGGCTGAGGATGGATATCTCATAATCGAGTGCGTCAAAGTCCTGTGCGGTCACGGGCGGGAAACGTGGGTCTTCGAAAGCCGCACTCTGGGCCATGTCCCAGATGGTTTGGTAGAGTTCTCCGCCGCCTTGGACGTTGCCGATACATCCCCGGAGGTGTCCGTCGATTTTGAGGGTGACAAAAGCGCCCAAATGCTTCCTGAGGGTCTCAGTCGGGGGGGCAGGCGGGCTGGACGGGCTGTCATTCCGTTTGAGGCCGAAGGAAATGGATTGAACTACCAGTTCCTTGAGATATGTTTTTTCTTCATTGCTGAGCGAAAAACGGAAAGTGGACATGACGCCTCCCTTATTTGGCGTTTTTTACGGCAGGCACGAACAGCATGCCGGCCAGACCGAGGACGAACAGACCAATGACTGCGGACATCCCAACACGCTGGCTACCGGAGGCGAGGGTCAGCCCGCCTACCAGAAATGGACCGATAAAAGACGTCAGCTTGCCCGACAGTGCCAGTAGTCCGAACATCTCCGTACGCAGGTTGGCGGGAGCTGCATGGGCCAGATACGACCGGCTTGATGCCTGGACTGGTCCCACAAATATACCAATGGCCAGCCCGAAAATCCAGAACAGGGTTTTGTCTGTGACGAGCAGAATCGCCGTTCCCGGAGCGATCAGGCCGATTAATGCAAAAAGAATGGTCTTTCGTGGACCGAGCCAGTCATCAAGCCATGCAAAGGATGCTGCCCCTAGACCGGCGGTGACGTTCAACCCGATGCCGAAAAGTATGACTTCGGATGGGGACATGCCGAAAGTGGCTGCCGCATAGATGCCGCCAAAGGCGAACATGGTAGTCAGGCCATCATTATAGAACATGCGGGCCAGCAGGAAAATCACTATATCACGGTAGTCCCGAACATGTTTGATGGAATCACGAACTTGAGTGAAGGCTTCGGTTACCGCCTGTCTGAGAGGAATGCCTGTGGATGGTGTGTCCGGGGAATAGAAAAAGATCGGCAGGCTGAAAAATAAATACCACAGGGCCGTCAGTGGCATGACCGCCCTGATGTGCATGGCTTCCTCTCGAGGGACTCCGAACCAGCCCGGGGGCTGCACGAATCCGTAGAGTGCGATAATGAGAAGAACCAGTCCGCCAGCATAGCCCAGTCCCCATCCCCAGCCGGACCATCGGCCTATATTCTTGGGTGCTGCCAGATCCGGGAGCATCGCGTTGTAGAAAACCATGGCGTATTCGCTGCCGATGGTTCCGATTCCGGCCAGAAGCAGGCCGAGCCATATATATGAGACGTCGGGTTTGACGAACCAGAGAAGAAAGGTGGCCGAGATGCACACCCCGGTAAACAGGCCGAGCCATGGCTTGCGTCTGCCTGATCGGTCGGCCACGGCTCCGAGTAATGGGCCGCCGAGACCGATGATCAGACCTGCTACGCCCATCATGTTGCCCCACTGGGCCGTGCCGAGGGTTTCGTTTTCCGCGACTGCTTTGGTAAAATAGGCCGCGAAAACAAATGTCTGCACCAGTGCTGCGAATCCCGAGTTGGCCCAGTCGTATAGAGCCCACGAACGGAGTGCCCGGAGGCTTCTGTGTGATGTTGAGGAGGACATGGACGAAGGGTAATACAAGCGGGCGATGATGCCAACGGCATATGTCCCGCAATATCAGTGGGGCAAATACCGTAGAAGTATGCTACAGCGTTGAGTATGGAAAAAAGATGTTTTGCCCTACTCATCTTTGTGTCCCTGTTGATGGCACAACCCGCTGTTGCAGGAGAAACAGTCGTGCTCGTATCCAATGAGTATGTCCCTTACGTCAACACTTCAGCCAGAACACAGGGGTTCCTTTCGGAGGTCGTGATTGCTGCCTTTGCAGAGGTCGGAGTGGAAGCTCGTGTCGAGTTCAGGCCATGGCGGCGGTGTGCCATGCTTGTGGAAACAGGAGAAGTGCTGGGCGCATTTCCGTATGCCGTTACTGAGAGGCGGGAGGAGTATGCATGGTTTTCGGATCAGATATGGATTTGTCGAAATGTTTTCTTTTACCTGAAGGGACGTATGGCTGATTTTGATTATACGAGACTTGAGGATCTTCGCAATATGAGAATCGCTGGAACATCCGGTAATTATTACGAAGACATATTTAAAGAGGCACGTCTCAAGGTCGATTATGCGCCGGGAGAAGCTTCGGGTATCAGAAAGATATGGGAGATGCGAAGCGACCTTTTTGCTGAAGACGAACTGGTTGGGTGGAATCTGATCTCACAATTGTTTCCAGGTCGGAAGTCCATGTTCGGTTCGACTCCCACGCCCTGGAACATGAATTCGCAACACGTCATGATTTCCAAGAAATACCCCGAATCCGAAGCCTTGATGAAGCGATTCAATCACGGTCTGGAAAACATTCGCATAAACGGGGTGTATGCAGGCATTCTCAGTCGTTACAAAAAAGAGTGATTGAGAGCGGCGCGTCACATGGCGTGACGCGCCAAGAGGTCTTTCTTTTGAAAGAGGTTACGGCTTTTCCGCCCACAAGATGAATACAGGATTTTGTGCCTTGAAGCGAAGGTCTCCGGCCAGAGAGTCTGTTGCCGAAGCCTGAAGCTGAGTGACGCCAAAATGCCAGCCGAGCTTTTGGAAATGATCTTTGGCCTCATGCAGGGAGTCCAGCAGGATGCAGTGGATAACCATGCGGCCTCGCGGTTTGAGCCGATCACAGGCAACGGTGAGCAGGGAAGAGTCATGATTCGTCTCACCACCCAGTCCTCCACCAATGAAGATGCGGTCCGGTTCAGGCAGTCCTCTGAGTGACTCGGGCATCGGACCCAGTACTGTGTCAACAAGCCATGCGCCTGTGCGGCGGATGTTCTCGCGGATCATGGCTATACGGGTTTTGTTCCGTTCAACGGCGAAGACCCGGCCTCGTCGAGCCAGATGGGACGCTTCAATGGATACGGACCCGCAGCCAGCACCGAGATCCCAGACCGTTGAGTCTGGCTCGATATTGAGATGGGCGAGACCTGCGGCGCGTACGGGCAGCTTGGTGATCAGGTTTTTCTGATGCAGGTAGAAATGATCTGGAATGCCGAGTGTCAACCCTATCTCTGGTGGGTACAGGCGTTCCAGTATGACTATGTTGAGGGGAGAGAAATCCATGCCCCAAGTATCGGGCAGGGCCAACGGGCGGATTTGCTCCTCAGGTGTGCCGAGGTCCTCAAGAACAGTCATGGCAAAGCATTCGGCGCCGCGTTCGAGCAGAGCGCGCGCAACTTCCGCCGGGGTGTTTTCGCTGTCTGTATAGACGGCTATGAGGTCGGCTCGAACCAGTGCCGCATAGAGCGGCGCATAGTCGGTGCGCCCATGCAGGGAGACAAAGTCCATTTTCTGCCATGGAAGTTTCAGCCGCGCTGCAGCCAGTTGCATGGTGGAAATATTTGGTTCCACCGTAATGTTTTCCTGTCCCAGTTCTTCACCAAGCCGTTTGCCGATGCCGAAAAAAAGCGGATCTCCGTCAGCGAGTACCACTACGGAGTCTCCGGCTTTCGCCGTTTTGCGGATATTCTCAATAATTGGAGACAGCGGCCCGGCAATAGGCAGGGAAGCGCATCCGTTTGCCGGTATGGCATCTTGGCAGGCCGCAAGCAGTCGCTTGCCGCCCACGACCAGATTGGCTGTGGACAGGGTCTTTCGGGCGCGGCGCGACATTTCGAGCGAACCGGGCGAAAGTCCGATAATATGAATGGTTTCCATGATCGACATGCGGGTAATGTAAACGAAACTGAAAAAAGGTGAAAGGACAATGGTTATGGAATCGAAAACGTTTGCGGAGGGTTTTCACTCTATTTTGAGTATGTTATGCACGGGAGTGCTGAATACATGGATTATCCTGTAGCGGTCTCATAAGGAGGACACATGGAATTCTTTCTGGATACGGCCAACCTGGACCAGATACGCGAAGTGAATGAACTCGGTCTGCTTGACGGCGTGACCACGAATCCAACGCTCATGGCCCGTGAAGGCGGTGACTGGCGTGAACAGGCTTCGCTTATCTGTGACGCTGTGGACGGCCCTGTCTCGCTTGAAGTTATAGGCACTACTCACGAACAAATGATCAAGGAAGCCAAGGATCTCGTGTCATTTGGACCTAATGTCGTGGTGAAAATTCCCATGATCCCCGAAGGTCTGAAAGCACTCAAGGAATTACGCGATCGTGAAATCAAGACTAACGTTACTCTGGTTTTTTCTCCCTCGCAGGCATTATTGGCTGCCAAACTCGGAGCAACATACGTTTCACCCTTTGTAGGCAGACTCGATGGGTTGGGACAATCCGGCATGGAGAGCGTTGATCAGATGCGGACCATGTTCGATAATTACAGCTTTGCAACCAAAATTCTGGTGGCGTCAGTGCGTCACCCCATGCACGTCATCGAATCCGGTCTCATCGGCGCGGACGTGATCACCCTGCCATATGCCACCATCATGCAGTTGATGCAGCATCCTTTGACAGATAAGGGGCTGGCGGCTTTTCTGGCTGATTGGGACGCGTTCCAGAACAGTCTGTAACCGATTTTCTTTATATCAAGAAGAAGGCTGTGTGATGCCACGCAGCCTTCTTTGTCTTTGGTCTAGAATCCGGACACCTCGAAAACCCTTTGCTCCACTGTTTTTAGCAAGGTCCGTACATCATTGGGGCTGGGGATGTATCCCCGCTGAAAAGCTTGGGAATGCAGTCGGCCTCGCATAAACCCGGTGGCCCATTCCTGAACCAGTGGGTGAAAAAAAGATGGGTTGTTGAAAACGATCTGTGCTTTGGCACGACCATCGTTCTTTCTTGCATGGTGGGAAAAATTCGCATTGTGGATTTCATAAAAGTACAGCAATTCAGGGATGTGTACAAAACGGCTGCCAGCAATCAGGCATTGTATCCAGTAATCCCAATCCTCGTATTCCGTGTTGTCGCGATAGCGGACGCCTGAGTCCCAGAGTTCACGTTTATAGAGAGCCGAGCTGAGCAGTATATTTTGTTGGCGCATGAGTCCCTGATTGAACTTTGGCAGTCTGACCTCTCGGGAACCATCAAGAGAGTTCTCCCTGTAGTCGGTATAAACCAGGTCCATGTGTGGTGCGGCCTCAAGCGTGTTGACGCAACGCGCAAGGTATTCGGGATGCAGAGAATCATCCGGGTCCATGCAGAACAGGTATTTGCCCTTTGCGAGTGCCAGTCCGTGATTTCTTACCGGGCCGGGGCGGCCGAACCGGGATAGCGCGATGATTTCAAAGCGTGCGCATGGAATCCGAGCTCCCCAGTGGGCTGCCTTATCAAGGGAGTTGTCGCTGCTGCCGTCGTCAACGAAAATGATTTCCACGTTTTCAAGAGGCATGGATTGTGCGGCTATGGAGCCGAAGAGTCTGTCTGAAAATCGGGCATAGTTATAGTTTGGTATGACAATGGATACCGTAGGCATATGTGTCCCTTTTTTGTTCGTTTCAACACTGCCAGCGCGCGAGAACAGGGGTGTGCGTCTCACTGGAGACGTTCGGCCAAAGACGAACACCGTGTCCGTAGCCGTACACGCTTTCCCCCGCAGATATGTTGGCAGATGAAGAGGCTTCCTATACCTGCAAGTCGCAGATTAAAAGGACTATTTTTTATTTAAGACGATGGGTAGCTGGAGGCTGGAGCCGTCGAAATCATAGATTTGATAGCTGACGGATATCATGTTGTCCGCAAAGGCTTCCGCATGACGAGTCGCCTCGTTAACAAGAAGGTTGATGAGTGCGGGGCGTGCCGGGTCGTGGGTCAACATGCCGAGGACCTGGAGGGCGGTGTTGGCTTCCCGGATGGCGGGCAGGTGGAGGGTGGCAACCCCTGCTTCCCGGCACCAGTCGGCCAGGCGTTCGAAGTCGACCGGGTGTGTCTTGGCATGAGTATAGGGCAGTCCTTGTGCCTGTTTGACCAGTTTGCCAAAAAACATGCTCCAGGTGATACGTGAAAATCTGCGTTTCGCTGCCGCCTGCATGGAAAATTCGAAGAAATCCGCTGCTTGAATCAGTGCAAGCTCCGGGGTAGCCGGTCTGTTCTCAAGATAGAGTCGCTCGGATCGCCTCCCTGTGGTGAATATCGCGTAATCCAGTCCTTGTGCTTTGGCTACGTCCAGCCCTTCCTCGACCGTGGCTCTCCATGAATCATGGGAAAACGGTTTAACAATGCCCTGCGTGCCGAGGATGGATATGCCGCCCACAATCCCCAGCCGAGCGTTCATGGTTTTGAGGGCTATATCCACGCCTTCGGGTACTTCAATGACGACCGAGATGCGGCCTGTTATCAAAGGGGGTGCACCTGTGCGAACCGCTTTTTCGATTTGCCGGAGCGGTTCGGGGTTGATGGCAGCCTTGCCCACATCCACGGGAAGGCCGGGCAGGGTGACGCGTCCCACCCCTTTGCCTCCGTCGATGTTCACGGAGAGGTCTTCGTCGTTTTGAATATTCATGGAGACAACAGCCTGAATCTCACATCCGTGGGTGGCGTCCGGGTCGTCACCGCCGTCCTTGATGACTGTGACGCGGACGTTTTTACCTTCAATGTCGTACCGCTCAATGGGTACGGCAAGTTCTCCGCCGGGAGGTAGAGGGACATGGACGATGTCCGCCTGTTCGCCGGTCAGGAGAAAAATGACTCCGGCCATGGCCGCTGCCGAGGCGCAGGACCCGGTGGTTCGGCCTGTGCGAAGTTTTTCGGGCATGGTAGTCCTAGATTACACGGCGTGGCGGTTCGTAAAGGTGCGTTCCCGCCAAGTCAGAAATGTTCTTGAGGATATTTTTGAACAGGATGCCGTGGAAGGGATACATGGCATACCAGTAGAGAATGCCGGTCAACCCCTTGGGCAGGAACTTGGCGGTCATGGACAGGTCCACGGCATTGCCCCATCTGGAGTCGAACTTGAATTCCAGCAGCGCCTCTCCGGGCAAGCGCATCTCAGCCAGAAGCAGGAGCCTATGACCTTCGTCACTGGTCAGCACCCTCCAGAAGTCGAGGGCGTCGCCTACACGCGGGGTGCCGTTGCCGTGCGGCCTGCCACGTCGCAAGCCCGGTCCGGCCAGTATGCGATCAATAAATCCACGAAGCCGCCAGAGCGGGTCTCCGTAATACCATCCCTGTTCACCACCGATACGTGTCACCACGTCCCAGACCTTGGTGGGGTCACCCTGGAGTCGGGCCTTGTATCCCATTTCGAACCGGGTGCCGCCAGCATATTTCGGGTCATCCTCTGAAGCCCATTCTGGCATGCACGCACTGCCCACGTCGAACAGGCAGGTCTCCACCTTCTGGTGTTCGGTCTTGTCCAGCGCGAGGCGGATGGCCTCACGACAGGGCACGAGTTCCTGCGGCACCAGTGTGCGGATTTTGTCATTACGGCAGATCACTTCATTGCGTAGCCCTTCGATCAATGACCTGGACAGGGTCATGGGGACCGGAGTGATCATGGATACCCAGAAAGAGGAGAGCCGGGGCGAGAGAAAGGGGGAGGAGTAAATACGTCGTTTAGGGATACCGGCTACTTCGGCGTATAGCTGGAAAAGCTCTTGATATGACAGAATATCCGGTCCGCCAATGTCCAGTGTCAGGCCGGCGGTCTCGTCGTTTTCAAGGCACCCGACCAGATAGCCGAGCACGTTGCGGATGGAAATTGGCTGGGTTTTTGTCCGTACCCATTTAGGGGTTATCATGAACGGCAGCCGGTCTGCGAGATACCGGACCAGCTCGAACGATGAAGAACCCGATCCGACGATTTGTGCGGCACGCAGGGTGGTCACTTTGGCAGGCCCAAGGGCGAGAATGCGACTGACCTCGGCGCGCGAGCGAAGGTGTTTTGATAGAGGATGGTCCTCATGGTCTTCACCCAACCCGCCCAGATAGATAATTCGCGCAAGACCTGCATGTTGTGCGGCTGTGATCATGTTGTAGGCCGCGTCGCGTTCCTGAGCCGCAAAGTCGCGGCTGGGATGACTCATGGAATGGACCAGATAGAAGGCGGCAGAGCATCCTTCGGCAGCCCGTTTCAGGCTGTCTGCATCGTGCATGTCCGCTTGAACAGTCTCGACGTTGGGATTGTCTCCCCATGGACGCGCACGGATTTTTTCGACGCTGCGACCAGCAGCGCGTACGGTGAATCCTTTTTCCAGAAGGAGCGGAACAAGGCGACCGCCGACATAGCCTGTGGAACCGAGAACCAGAATCGGGCCGTGAGTCATGGTGTCCCCCCTGACTATCTGGGCTTTGTTTCGAAACGGTATCCGTCGTAATCGCGCTGGTTTATCCAGCCCTTTTCCTGCATGCATTTTTCATAACGCTGAGACTGCATGTGTTTGTCCATGGGATACTCATCCAGGGCGTTGAGCTTGCAGTCAGCAGTGTCCTGCTTGAACTGCTCGTCAGCCGCTTCGCCTTTGAGGTCCGAATGATACCATGCTCTGGAGCATCCCGAGAACATGAGCAGTGCGAGTGTCAGGGTGATGAGACTCACGGTGAAAAAGAGCTGACGCATGGCGACTCCCTGGTTATTCGTCTTTCAAATCCCGATTCATCAGGTCACGAGTGGCCTGTGCCGGATCTTTGTCTTCATACAAGATCTTATACACTTGCTCCGTAATGGGCAATTCCACGCCGAGTTTCTTGGAAAGGTCGTACAGGGACTTGGTGGTCTTGACACCTTCGGCCACTGCTCTCATGTCGTTGATGATGTCGTCGAGCTTGCGGCCTTGACCCAGTTGCAGGCCTACCTGCCGGTTGCGGGAGAGGTCGCCGGTGCATGTCAACACCAGATCACCCATGCCGGACAGACCCATAAAGGTCCGTTCCTGTCCGCCCATGGCTTCACCCAGACGGCTCAGTTCTGCCAACCCTCGGGTGATGAGTGCGGCTCGGGCATCGTGTCCGAAGTTAAGGCCATCGGCCATACCTGCGGCGATGGCGATGACGTTCTTGACCGCGCCTCCCAGTTCCACGCCGCGATAGTCAGGCGTGAAATAGACCCGGAAAAACGGGGTGGAAAACGCTTCCTGCAATTCTCGGCCGAGTTCGTGGTCCTCGCAGCCGAGGGATACAGAGGTGGGCATATCGGCGGAGACTTCTGCGGCAAAGGACGGGCCGGACAGCGATGCGTAGCGGGGACGTTTGCCTTCCAGTGCTTCGGCGACCACACGGGACATGGGAGCCAGTGATCCCAGTTCAATGCCCTTCGAGGCACAGACGATGACCGGGTTCATCGGTAGGATGTCCCGAAAACCTTGGAGTGCCGGCCGGATGAACTGACTGGGAATGGTCACCAGAAAGTAATCGGCCCCGGCAAAGGCGGTTTCAGGGTCAGACTCGACATGCAGTTTTTCGGACAGGGTAACGCCCGGCAGGAAAGTGGAATTTTCTTTTTTTTCTCGAATATTGGCGACCACTTCTGGCTCTCGTGCCCATAAGGTGGTGTTCACATCGTTCTTTGCGAGCATATCGGCCAGGGTTGTTCCCCAGGCGCCTGCGCCCAGAACTGCTATTTTCATGGATGGACTCCTTTCGTGCTTTATACAGTTTTTTAGCATACGTGCGGCGGCAGCCTGTGGCAAGTCCTCAATCCAGCTGGAAAACAGGGAATGGGCGTGCATAAGGTTGCATCCTGTTTCAGGCAGATGTATAGACCCTCCCATGGCTATACAATTCACTGAAATCGAGGAAAGGATACTCGCTCTGGCAGGCAAGGATCTGCCGGACACCGAGCAGCCGTTCAAGACCATTGCCGAGGCAGTGGGTGTGGACGAGCAGGATGTCATCAATCTTTTGGCTGACCTCAAGGCGCGCAAGATCATTCGCCGCTTCGGGGCCACGCTCAGGCACCAGAAGGCGGGCTACGGCCATAACGCCATGGTGGCCTGGCGCGTGCCGGAAGAACGGAGCGACGAGGTCGGCGAGATATGTGCGGCCCGCCCGGAAATATCCCATTGTTACATCAGGCGCACCTACCCCGAGTGGACGTATAATTTATACACCATGATCCATGGTGAACGGCCCGGTCACGCCAACGAAGTTGTGGCTGAGTTGGAGCAGGTTCTCGGCATCGACGACAACTGCGTCCTGCGGTCACTCAAAGAGCTCAAAAAGACCTCAATGGTCTATTTCAAATAACATATTCGACACGATATTCGAGGCTGTCATGAACTCAAAAGAACTCTACGCCAAGGCCCAGACTCTTATGCCCGGCGGTGTCAATTCGCCCCTGCGCGCGTGCAGGTATGTCAATGCTGAACCTGTCTTCATCGAGAACGCCAAGGGCGCATATCTCTATGATGTGGATGGTCGTAAATACATTGATTACGTTTTTTCCTGGGGGCCGCAGATACTCGGTCATCAGGATCCAGCCGTTTCCGAAGCGGCGCACAAAGCCATTGATCATGGTTCCAGCTACGGCGCACCCTGCTTTGGCGAGGTCGCTCTGGCGGAGGCCATTAACACGCTCGTCCCCTCCATGGAGATGATGCGCATGGTTTCTTCCGGCACCGAGGCCACAATGTCTGCTCTGCGCTTGGCGCGAGGGTACACAGGCCGTAAGAAATTTTTGAAATTCATCGGCAACTACCACGGTCATGCCGACGCATTTCTTGCCGCAGCCGGTTCTGCCGCAGCCGTGGTTCCCGGTACCCCCGGCGTGCCTGAAGAAGTGACGCAACATACCCTGCTCGCCCAGTACAATGATCTGGATGCGGTGAAAGCCATTTTTGCAGAGTCCGGCGACGAAATTGCCTGTATTATCGTTGAACCCGTCGCAGGCAACATGGGACTGGTCAAACCCAAGGACGGTTTCCTTCAGGGCTTGCGCGACATCTGCACGCAGTATGGTGCTGTACTCATTTTTGATGAAGTCATCACAGGTTTCAGAGTGGCTCGTGGCGGGGCGCAGGAACGCTTCGGCATCACCCCGGACCTGACAACGCTCGGGAAGATCATCGGCGGCGGTTTCCCGGTGGGCTGTTTCGGCGGCAAGCGCGAGATCATGGAGCATATGGCCCCGGTGGGCGGCGTGTTCCAGGCTGGCACCCTGTCCGGTAATCCGGTCGCCATGGCCGCTGGTCTGGCAACCCTGCACCGTCTTGCCGAGTGCGATTACGCTGCTCTGGAAGCCCGGAGTGTTGCCTTCGCCGAAGAACTTACATCCATCGTGGCGGGAAAGGGCAAACCCGTGCATCTGGTTCAGGTCGGCTCTGCCTTCACCATGTATTTTTCGGACAAGCCTGTGACCAACATGATCGAATCCAGCCAGTGTGATTCCGAAGCCTATGCGACCTACTGGCAGCAGATGCTTGCGCAGGGCGTGTATCTGGCCCCGGCTGGTTTTGAGTGTGCCTTTACCTCTTTTGCGCATACTGCCGAGGATTTCGAGAAGACGCTTGAGGCGGCCAGAAAGGTCGAATTCTAAATACGTATTAGATGTCATTCGTGACGGGTCGATGCGCTGTTGTGTGCATCGACCCGTTTTTATTGTCAAAGAGGTTTCAATGTGTACGGCTGTCGTGTGACTGCCGCTGCATTTTTCCCTTTCGGATCAAGTATGATGTTGGTAAGGATACAACATGTCTGCAAAGAAAATCGCTTACTACGCCCTGACCAGCAAGGGGCATGCTATTGTCAGCCGTCTGGCTGCCAAGCTGGGCGGGACCGTTTACGCGTCCCGGCGTCTTGAGGCCGAGGGTGCCGCTCCGTTCGATTCACTGTCTGAATTGATATCGGCCACCTTCAATACATTTGATGCCCATGTGTTTGTTGCAGCCGCAGGTATTGCGGTTCGCTGCATCGCGCCACACCTGCAAAGCAAGGAAACCGATCCCGCCGTGGTCTGTCTTGACCAGGAAGGACAGTACGCCATCAGCCTGCTGGCCGGACATCTCGGGGGAGCCAACGAATTGGCAACCCAGTGTGCACGTGTTCTGGGCGGTCAGCCAGTCATTACCACGGCCACAGATTCTGCCGGAGTCTTGTCCATTGATATGCTCGCCCAATCGCGGGGGTTGGTCATTGCCGACATTGACCGTGTCAAATATGTCAACATGGCACTCCTGGAAGGACTGCGGGTGCAGCTGTACGATCCTGAGGATTGGCTGGGGCTGGCCTGGGATATGAGTTTTGAAGGAGTGGGGCGTGTTGAGGACTGGAATGCATCTCATCCGGGTATATGGGTGACGTGGCATGACGATTGTCCACAGGGAGCCCTGTGCCTGCATCCCCGAATGTTGCATCTCGGGGTCGGCTGTCGTCTTGGTGTTTCCAAAGAGGAAATACTCGATCATGTTCATGCGGTTTTCAAGGCAAAGGGTCTCGCCCTGAAGAGCATCGCTTCTCTTGGGTCGGTCGAAGCCAAGCGGCATGAGGCCGGGCTGCTGGAAGCGGCATACACTTTTGGCGTTGATCCCGTTTTTTATTCCACAAAACAGCTTGCATCCATTGATGTGCCGACACCGTCCGATATGGTTCTGGCTCACATGAATGTGCCGTCAGTGGCCGAAGCTTCTGCTCTTTTGGCTGCTCATGGTGGCAAGCTCCTTGTTACCAAGGAAAAGACCAGTACAGTTACGCTGGCTGTCGCGAGGGCTCGTTGTGATTAAGGCTGTCAGCCTTGGACCAGGCGATGCAAGTCTGCTGACGCCTGCGGCCCGAAGGGCAATTGAAGAAGCGGATGTTGTGGCAGGGTACAAGGGATATATCGAATTGACACCGCCTGAACTGCTTGAAGGCAAGGAAGTCGTGTCCACAGGCATGATGGGTGAGGTGGAACGCGTCAAGGCAGCCGTCGAGTGCGCCCGTTCCGGCAAAAAGACCGTCATGGTGTGCAGTGGTGATGCCGGTATCTACGCCATGGCCGGGTTGATCATGGAAGTCCTTGAAGCCGAGGGGCTGCTCAATACAATTCCTTTCGAGGTCATACCCGGAGTTGCCGCTTTCAATGCGGCTTCGGCTTTGCTCGGCGCACCGCTCATGCATGACTTTGCCTCCATCAGTCTGAGTGACCTGCTCACTCCATGGGAGCGTATCGAGAAACGGCTGGCTGCTGCGGCCGATGCGGATTTTGTTATCGCGATTTATAACCCCCGTTCTCGAAAACGGCATGACCATTTGCAAAAAGCTCTTGAAATCATAGCTGAATTCCGCAGTCAGGATACTCCTGTGGGGGTTGTTGGCAAGGCATATAGACAGGGGCAGTCCGTCAAGGTCGTGACTTTGGGCAGTGTGGACGTGGAAGCCGTAGACATGCAGACAGTCCTTATCGTCGGGAACTCCGCAACGCGGATAGCGGGAGGACGATTGCTCACTCCACGCGGCTATCATCAAAAATACAACATCTGATTCTATCGAGAAAAGTATGAAAAGCCTCTTGCCTTGAAGGTGCTTTTTCAGGTAAAAGCGGGGGTCTACGCTAGCATTCCCTCGCTTGACAGGGGGTGGATACTTATTTATCCCGCTAAGTAGAGAGTGTGACTGTTTATTTTTTTTATGCAACAGGAGGAACTAGGTAAATGAAGAAATCTCTGATCATCAGCCTCATGGTTGTCGCTCTGGTGTGTGTATTTGCGCTGCCTGCCGTTATCGCTGGCAATGCTGCACCTGACCAGATCACCATGACGGCTCCCGAGGGCGTAAAGGCAACTAAAACAGCTGTCGACTTCCCTCACAAAAAACACGTTGATGGTGGCCTGGACTGTATGGTCTGTCACCACAAGTCCGAGTCCAAGGACGCTATCCAGAGCTGTGCTGTTGAAGGCTGTCACGTTGACGCCAGCAAGGCCGCCAAGAAGGACCCCAAGGGCTTCTACCAGGCTTTCCACAGCAAGGCTTCCAAGGCTTCCTGCCTCGGCTGCCACAAGGCTGAGAAGGCCGCTGGCAAGGCAGTGCCTGTTGGTTGTAAGGACTGCCACCCCAAGAAGTAAAACGCTAGGGTAATTCTAGGGGGGGGTTGTTGAAGACAGCTCCCCCTTTTTTTCAACCTTCTCTCAGGAGGTACATATGACCCCGGCTCCCCCGCCTTCCCCCAACGACAAGAACGTTGATGTAAGTGACGTTCTGAATGACAACACGCCCGAGAACGAAGGGTTTGATCCAGATTCCGTGGATGCTGATTTCGAGCAGGAGCTTGAAGATCTCTTTGCCGACGATCTGGATGATGATGTGTCCGCTGAAAGCCACGACGGGCCTGTGCTGCTGGACGACATTGCCGAAAAAGCGGATGAATTTAGTGATTCTGACGCTGTGGCAGACTCTGTTGCCGAAGCCGACGATGACGATTTGATCGTGCTTGATGATATCATTGAGGATGATGAAGATGAACCGCTGGTACTTGATGATGTTGTGGAGGAAGTGACGGATGAAAGTGCCGCCGAGGTCGAAGCCTTGGTGGACGATATCGCCGAGATCAACGCACCTGAGCCGGAACCTGTCTTCGAAGCCGATGAGGACGCCATTGAATTGGATGACCTTGTAGCTGAAGTTGACGATTCAGACGATGAACTTTTGGAACTTGATGATCTGTTGGAAGAGGCTTCCGAAACTGAAGTTGAAGAAGACGTAAGTTCCGAGGCGGACTCTTGGGATAACCCCCTCGAATTGACGGAAGAGTCGTCTGAAAACATGGCTGAAGACAGCCTCCTTGAAGAACTGGAAGAGCCTGCAGTCGAGGCGGCTTCTGAACCAGAAATCGAAGAAATTTCTTTTGAATCCGAAGATATGGTGGACGTGGCGCTGGCAGAGGATACTGTGCCGGAAGTGCCGGTTGAGCACGCTGTTCCTGAAGAAGACATAGAGTCCATCATGGATGCTCCCGAGCCGGAGCCTGAACAGGATGTCATCAATCCGGCCGTGGTCGGAAATGTGTTTCAAGATATTCGCAAAGCCGAACAGTCTGCTGAAGAAATGGATAGTGAGCTGACTGGTCTTGATGCGTTGGAAGATGATGCCATTGAAGATGTGGATAGTCTGCTCGACAACGTTGAAGTGGATGTCTCCGATGTCGTTGACGTTGAAACTGACGACGATATGGACATGTCCGATTTGGATATGGACGCCAATCTTGATGATGTCCTGGCTGCCGAGATCATGCCGCCTGATGCGGGACATGATGTCTCGAACGACGTGGATGTTGACCAGCTTTTGGTGGATGTCCGGTCTGAAGCAGGTGAAGCCACTGTTGCTGATCTTCAGGACAAGATCGCCATGCTCGAATCGCGTGTGGAAGATCTTGAAATGCGACTTCGCGATGAAATAGCTCAGATGGTGCCGGCAGAAGCCGCGCGAATAATCCGCGAAGAGATTGTCGCATTGGCGAGTGAATTGGACGATTGATCCGGTTCTTTATCGAACAAATGAAAAGCCGACCAGAAGGTCGGCTTTTTTTGTGCAATCAGGTTCCGCAGAAGGTTTGCAGAACACGTTCGGTTGGCTCCGGCGGCTTGCGATATTCGTGGTGGTTGGGTTGGTCGGCGTACGGCGTGCTTAGCACTTCGATGAGCCTGTGAGTGAAGGTGAAATTCCCATGATCTTCCGCTGCACGGATTGCTTCTTCGATACGATGATTCCGTGGAATATAGGCTGGATTCGTCGTGCGCATGGATTGGCTGACTTCTGCCCTGGTTCTTGCTTCCTGATCCAGTAATGCCTGCCAATCCGCGATCCATTGATCGATGAGCTTTCTGGAAGAGAACAGTGATGCAAACGGGGGTGTGTCTGTGGTTGCGTTACTCAACAGGCGAAAGGATTCTGTAAAGTCCACATGGTCCTGATGCATGATTTCAAGCAGTCGCTTGACGTGGGCGAATCCGTGGTCGCTTTCCGAGGCCAGTCCTATCTTGGCGCACATGCCGGTGCGGTAGTGGTGAGCAAAGGTTGGAGTGAAGGTTGCGAGAATATCTTCGCCTATAGCTTTGGCGCTTTGTTCGTCTTTGTGCAGGAACGGAATGAGACAACCACCCAGACACCCCATATTCCATTGAGCGATGAGCGGCTGTTGATTATAGGCATACCGCCCCGTGTGATCTATGGAACTGAATACCTGCGCTGGGTTGTAATTGTCCATGAAGGCGCATGGCCCATAGTCAATAGTCTCGCCTGAAATAGCAGTATTGTCTGTGTTCATGACACCGTGAATGAATCCGACACACATCCATTGAGCCAGCAGCTGTGCTTGTGCGTTACAGACGGCCCTGAAGAAATGAGCAACGGGGGAGGCTTCTTTTGCGACTTCGGGATAATGTCTTTTGATGGTGTAGTCTACCAGTGTTCTGAGTGCCTTCAGGTCGTTTCTGGCGGCAAAATATTCAAAGGTACCGACCCGGATGAAACTGGCTGCCATCCGTGTCAGAATGGCTCCAGGCACAGGGGCTTCCCTGTAAACCGTTTCCCCAGTGGAGACCATGGCCAGTGCTCGGGCTGTCGGGATGCCGAGAGCGTGCATGGCTTCGGAAACAATATATTCCCGGATCACTGGTCCAAGTGGCGAGCGTCCATCGCCATTTCTGGAGAATGCGGTTTGTCCGGACCCTTTGAGCTGGATGTCACATCGTTTCCCTTGATCCGTGACAATCTCGCCCAAGAGGACTGCACGACCATCGCCGAGCTGGTGCACGAAGTGACCGAACTGATGACCAGCGTAAGCCTGGGCAATAGGGTCCATGCCTTCCATGAGCACATTGCCGGAAAAGAGTTCGGCGAGTTGCTGGTTATTGTCAGGGAGTTGGAGTCCTAGTTCATCTGCCAAAGGGGTATTCAGACGAATGAGGCTGGGCTTTTCTACGGCAACAGGTGAAATTCGTTGAAAGAAATGGTTCGGCAGTTGCGTGTAACTGTTGTCAAATATCATGGCTGCTCCAAGAATTGCTGCCAGGCGGGAAGCAGGGTGTCTATGGAATTGGCGAGCAGTCGCATGTATCTGATTTCAAGATCGATCATTTCAGTGTCATGGCGCCTGAGCCATTCCGACATCCATGCGAAGCGCATACCAAGAATGAGTTCCGGCAGGAGTACGAAATTCGTTTTTTCAAGACAGCCGACTTCGTTGAGTGTTGTGAGCAGGGCCGGGGTCAGACCACGCACAAGGGCCAACGGGTCTTCAATGCCGATACAGCCGAGACAGTTGGCTACATCAAACAGGGCGGGGCGCACACCGATGAACTCCCAATCAATGACCGCGGCAACGGATTGTTCGCGCCAAATGATGTTGAGGGGGTGAAAATCCCCGTGAGATAAGACCATGGGCAGTTCGTTCCATGCTTCGAAAAGAGGGGTAAGTGAGTTAAGAACCGGTAGCAGGGCTTCGTGAATATTTGGATTGCGCGGGGCCAATGTTGCCATGAGGTTGTTGACGTAGCTTTCCAGAATAAAGGGAGGATCTATGTCGAACTCCTGAATGGCGGGATCTGCATTATGCAACGTAACGAGGATGTCTCCGAGGTTGCGCCCCCTTTCGCTGTCCTCGATGAATTCCGGTTGTAGGAGCGGTGTACCGGGAATAAAAGGGGAAAGCTGAAAGTGGGAATTGTCGTGTTCAGCAACGAACCGTCCATTGAGATCAGGAATATAGGCAGGGACTGGAAACCCCGTGTTTTCGAGAGACGACAAGGCATGGCCGATGCGTTCCCGGCGTTCAAACTGGCCGGGGCGGAGCTGTTCCAGCATCCACACCCGGCCTGTGTCGTCTTCCATCAAGGCACGGTCCAGACATCGCTGGGGACTGCCGGGCAATGCCATGTCAGGGCGGGGACGGCCTGGAACCAGTCCCCACAAGGTGAGTTTTTTAATCACGTTGCTTATTCTCGGGGCAGGCCGAAAGCGGTGCACAATTCATTCATGTTGTTGCGGATGATATCCTGCTCTGAGAGAGGAACCTGCTTGTCGACTTCGGCTTTGAAGACTTCCATCTGACCGCCCATCTGCTGGGCGAACATCTGTTCCATCATTTTTTTCTGGTCTTCAGGCATGCCTTCCATCTGTGTCGCGACCTGCTTGTTCATGATGTTAAGCTGCTCCATGTTCACCATGGCCATGGAGTGGCTGTAAATATACATGAAACGCTCTTCATCCCATCCCTTGCTTTTCACTTCAGCCAGAATCTTGGAGGACAGGGCTGCGCCGTCGGCCTCGGTCATGTCGTGTTGTGACCATGCGGTCAGGGTCGAGATCTTCGGGATGTCTTCAAGGAACTGCTTGAACTCCGACTCGGAGAAGGGACCGCCCACTTCTTCGACTATGGTCTTGCCTTCTGAAGAAAGGTTCGGGTCGTCGGCAATGTCGTCACTGCAACCGGGCAACAGACCGAAGATCAAAAGCAGACAGAAGGCGTATACACATTTTTTCATGGTGTCTCCTTATATGGATAATGGAATGGATTCTTCTACTAGCATATATTGGGTCATGGGGTTTTCGTCAACAAAACCTCAGATGTTTCGGATATACGCGACGTTGCCGTGATTTGTGTGTGGGGCGGTGTGCTAAGAATAAGACTGGTTTTTCGCCGCCGAGTGTGGCGATTCTGATGCGTTGGTGCCTGTGGTGATGCTTGTGGATGCTCCTGTCAGGGCGAGGGTTTTATTCTGGAGTGAACTCAGATACAGTCTGTCTTCACGCAAAAAACAGACGATGAGGAAGAGAATACACCATGACGTTGAAAGTGAGCAGGCGAAGACCTTTGGTGGCCCAGTCCGAGATACGAAATATGACCCTGGAGTGCGCACGCGTGTCCGGTGTGAATCTGGCGCAGGGCGTATGCGATCTGCCCGTGCCGGATATGGTCATCAAGGGGGCTGAAGAGGCCATGAGAGCGGGAACTAATACCTACACCCGTTTCGACGGGCTGCCGCGGTTCCGTGAGGCCATTGCCGCCAAGCAGAAACGATACACCGGCATGGATGTCGACCCCGAGAGTCAGGTTGTCGCTTCCGCCGGTGCCACTGGAGCTTTCTACGCTGCCTGTCTTGCTCTGTTGAATGAAGGGGACGAGGTCATCGTTTTCGAGCCGTATTATGGCTATCATATCGTAACCATGGCCTCGCTTGGGATAACCCCGGTTCCCATTGTCCTGAACCCGCCGAATTGGGATTTTTCCGCTGAAGATCTGGAAAGGGCTGTTACTTCAAAAACCCGGGCCATGATTCTGAATACGCCGTCCAACCCTGCGGGCAAGGTGTTCTCGCGCGAGGAGTTGGAACGTATTGCCGACTTTGCAGAGTCGCATGATATTTTTGTCTTTACTGATGAAATCTATGAACATTTCGTGTTCGATGGTCATGAACATATCAGTCCGGCAACACTGCCGGGTATGGGGCGCCGGACGATCACCATTTCAGGTCTTTCCAAGGTTTTTGCCATTACCGGCTGGCGGCTCGGGTATGCCATCTGTGACCCTGAGTGGGCACTGCCAATTGGTCATTTCAGTGACCTTGTGTATGTCTGTGCTCCTGCGCCATTGCAGATCGGTGCGGCAAAAGGGTTGGAAGAGTTGGGACCTGATTACTACCAGAGCGTGTCCGACGATCACCAGATGAAGCGGGATCTGTTTTGTGCTGCATTGCAGGAGATAGGTCTGACGCCTCATGTACCGGATGGTGCTTATTATACGCTGGCCGATGTGACCTCTGTGCCGGGAAGGACAGCCAAGGAACGCGCCCTGTATCTGCTGGAAAAGACTGGTGTGGCCTGCGTACCCGGTTCGGCCTTTTATTCCGGTCCTGTCGGCGAGACCCTGGCCCGTTTCTGCTTTGCCAAGGAGATGGACGCCCTTGAGGATGCCATGAGCCGCTTAAGGGGGTTGCGATAATGAACGATGCCCAGAGACAGGAATTCAAGGAATATGCTCAGGCAGAGATCGAGTCCCTGAAAACGGAAATTCCCCGGCTCAAGGAACTGCTCAAACCTGTGGCCCCGGACAATGCCATTGGTCGCATCTCGCGTATGGACAACATCGTCAATCAGTCCGTGGCCGAGGCGCAGCTTTCAAAAAGCAAGGTTCGGCTGGTTCGTTTGAAGGAATCTCTGAAACGGGTTGATGAGGACGAGGACTTCGGCCTGTGTATCGAATGCGACGAGCCTATCCCTATGGCGCGGCTTAAAGCCATGCCCGAGACCGAGCTCTGCGTGGACTGCGCGGAGTAGCGAGCCTTTCTTAAGCTCCAAATGCCATGGTGTAGATGCGCTTGAGCATGAAGGAAGGCATTTGGCTGTCCCAGTGCCCAGTGGTCTTGGCCCATGCCCATACGAGTAACAGAACGACCACTGTGCCGATGCCTACGGTCAGCCATGGAATATTTTTCCCGAGCACGGAAAATGACAGGCAGTCGTCCACTGGGCATTCTCCAATACATTTTGCGCAGCCGATGCATTCAGGCGATCGGACAATCCTTTTTTCGTGCACGGTGATGCCGGCTGGACAGCGTGCCGTACACTTGCCGCAATCAATGCATGTCGTGGTGTTGCGTTTGACGTGGATCGGACCGACCCATGCGAAGAGACCCAGAAGCGCGCCGTATGGGCAGAGATATCGACACCAGAAGTTGCGGACAACCACGCTCAGGATGGCGAGTACCCCGATGATAATCAGAGACAGCATTGACGGGTTGGTGAAAAAAGCGAGCATTTTTGCATCGGATACCATGTTGTACGGCCCGGAGATGAACGCATCCAGAGAGCGGGCGTCCATGGAAAAAATCGCGAAACAGAATCCGCCGAGCAAGATGTATTTTATGGCAGTCAACGGGATATCGATCCATTTAGGCGGGGTCTGAGCCAGCTTCATTTTGCGACCGACGCGCTCAAGTATGCTTGAGATAAATCCGATGGGGCAGACATAACCGCAGAATCCCTTACGGAAAAGAAAGGCCATGAGCAGGGCCGCGATGAAGATAGACAACCCTGCCGGGTGAACAGAGTCCCACTGTCCGGTCATGACGAATCTGCGAAAGCCGAGCAGGGCGCTGATGGGCAGGAATCCTTCCACGGCGCCGGGTTTGGGGACGAATATATCGGACGAGCCGTTCGCCCACGCGAGAAAGGCTGTGAAGCGGAATCCCACATAGATGCAAAACAGCGTAAATATGGTCTGAACAATGAGACGGAAGCGAAGCGGAGAGATGTATTTCATGAAGTGCCTGTCTGGTTTCAGGCACCTCTATCCAATGTCAGCCGCAAGGGCAACCGTGTGCATGTGTTGCACATAGACACTATTTACGGGACTTTTACGCTTCTTTTGTCTTTTTTGATTCGATACCTGAAATATCCATCTCTTTGCATATGTGGGAGGCTAAACCAAGACCGGCCTCGGCAAAAACGTTGTAGGATGTATTGACTCCGGCCTCGCGGAGAACTTCGATTTCATCATCATATGTGGCCATCGCAGCGATCTCGCCAGGAAAATTTCGTTCTTTGAGTTTCTTAATGACATAAAGTTGCGAAGTGAGGTTGGGCAAAGTCAGAATGACGAGCCTGACCATGCCTCCAGAAGTGGGAATTTTGTACCATAAGTCAGGGTCTGTGACGTCGGCAAGGCTAACCTGTTTCCCCTTTTCCAGTAGCACGTCCACAGTGTCGGCGTTGAAATCAATGCCCAGGACTACGGGGCCATACTTGTCGGTGAAATAGTCATATGCACCGACACCAACTCGTCCCATACCTATCACAAGGATTTGCCATGTCCCAACTTCGTATTGTTCTTCGTCTTGGTGACGTTCGACGGTTTCAAATAGGTTCAAGAAACGGTGTGCCTTTTCGAAAATGAGGTCTGCCATCTTGTTGAAAGGCGAGGCAATGACAAACGAGATAGCCAGAGCCACTGCAATTGCAAGAAGCCAGTTTCGGTCGATCCAGCCGTTGTTCACGGCCAGTCCGCCTACAATCAGGCCGAACTCGCTGTAGTTGGCCAGATTCAATGATGTGATAAAGCTTGTCCGCGCTTTCAGACGGAATCGGGTGAACAGGAAGAAGAACAGTGCCACCTTGATGGGAGCTGCCAGGACAAGCAGAAGCGCCGCATTCAGGGTGTCGAGTGAAGGGAGTCCGGCCAATCCAATTTCAAGGAAGAAACCGATCAACAGGAAGTCCTTGATGGAATAAAGAGCGGAAGCGAGGTCGCTGGCTCTGGCATGCGGGGCAAGCAGCATTCCCATGATAAGTGCGCCGAGGTCCGCTTTGAGCCCCACGAAGTTAAAGGCCCACGCCCCGGCCACGAATGCCAGGAAAAAGCCGAACAGGACCTGTAATTCACTGTGACCGATGCGGTTGAGTATACGCATGAACACCCAACGAGCTATGGGCAGTGAGGCTATAACGACGATTGCCCATGCGGACGGGATCTTGCCTGTGGAAAAAGTGAGAAATAGCACGGCAAAGATGTCCTGAATAACCAGGACTCCGATGGCTGTCCTGCCATTGAGCGAAGACGATCTGCCACTTTCTTCAAGAATCTTTACGGCGAAGACGGTGGATGAGAAACTGAGCGCAAAGGCGATCAGTAGAGCTGTTTTCAGGTCTAGGTCAGCAAATAAAACCACGCCATATGCAGCTAATCCCATTAATCCTGCTGAGAACAGAGCCACAGTGATGAGCATGTGTAAGGATGCGCCGGCCCAAACCTCAGGCTTAAGGAGGTTCTTGACTTTGAGTTTGAGACCGATGGTAAAGAGCAGAATGGTGACGCCTATGTCGGCTATCCCTTGGATAGCCGGTCCCGATGTGTAGCCCTGCGTTGACAGCGCGAACCCTGCGACGAGATATCCTACTAACGGCGGCAGTCCGAAGCGGCTTGCCAAATATCCGAAACCGAAGGCAAATATAATGACGAGTGGATCAAGGTGCATGGGTAGGTCCTAGCTCTCTTCGTTGTCTCGGGCACTCACGACGCCGCGGGTGATGATGCCGACCATGAGCGCAAACATGATGTAGCTGACAAGACATTGAAAGATGAGCATCAACTTGCCGTCCCATGTGTGTGGAACGATATCCCCGAACCCCAGTGTGGTCATGGAGACAACCGTATAGTAGAATGCATTGAGAAATATGTCGCCGCCGTTTACCATGAATCCGAATACCGGAGTGCCTCCAAGAAGAAGGTGAATACCCTCCATCGTGGCATTGAGCAGGGTGAATCCGGCGAGCATTGTCATATAGATACGCATGAGTTCGGACACTTCGCCCCAGGTGGCAATATTCCCGGGTTTGAGCATGTTGACGATGTGCCGATTGAATGCCTTTAAGTGGCAGACAAGAATGAAGACGACCAGTATGGTTATGGAAATGACGCCCTTGGCGTGCAACAGGAGCAGGACATCGAGTGCGCCGCTCATGAACCCCACAAGGATTGCATACCGCAGCATTTTCTTTTCTACAGGGTGTTGAGAGCGAGCGCCGCCCCGTTTGAGGCGTCGGTTTCTGTTCCGGTGAAAGAGCCAGACAATGCCGGCTGTCAGTGTACCGTTCAGGCAGGCAATGGTCACGTCTTCCAGAGCAAGTGTGCCATTGGCCAGGGTGGTTACGATGTTTTCAGGGAGGACGCCATTCAGTGCGTACAGCAGAAAGACCCCGACGAAAAAACAGGGCACAAAGTGTGTGAAGGCTACCTGCCAAAAGGATGTGTTGATTCTTTGTTCCATACTACAAGGGATAGTTTGCATAAAACAACAGGCGATGCAATGGCATCACTTTATTGCGGAGTGTGTAAGGGGATGACCGTGCGAGTCTCCGGTTGGAGGAGCGCAAGGCTTTTGGCCCAGTGTTTTTTGATGAGTTGGTCCATCAGGCCGGAGTCCCGGGCTTTTTCAAGGACCGTGAGAAGAAGGGCCGCCAGTTTGGGACGTGTCGGGCTGACATAAAAAATATAGTCGCGATCATAAACGAGCATGATGTGCGGTTCTATGACGAGCCCCGAATGGAGGGTGGTGTCATCGGCAATTTCGTTGAGTCCCCTGGAAAAGTAGTCCACTCCGCGTGATTTTTCTGCAACCATGTTATAGAGCAGGCGCCATTGTGGGACTTCAAGGTACGGAAGGTCGTTGGCTTTCCATATGTCGACATCGAACCACTGGGTACCAAAACCGCCGGTCTTGCCCAGCCCCTTGAAATCACGAAGGGTCTTGACGTCCTTGTAAGCCTCCCTCTGATCACTGGGAACCAGAAGGATACGTTTGCCAACCAAGCCATTGGTCAGGTTTACGGGGATAGGGAAATACCGTTTGTCTCTTTGCCTGGTTCGGGAGAGCCAGAGAACACTCAGCTCTCCGGCTTCCAGCATGGTCCATTCCCGCAGATGAGGAATATCGGAAACCTGTTCAATCGTTGCCAGGTGTCCTTCTTTTGACAGTGCCGTTGTCAGAAGGTCCACAAAGTAGCTGTGCGTACCGTCGGAATATGCCGGAACCCTGATGGTGACAAAATCGGCACGGGCGACACCGGCGGGAATTATGGTCACGATCAGGGTGAACAGCGTTATGAATATGTGGAAAAGTTGCATGGGGCACTCCTGTGAGCAATATTCTCTAAGGAGGGAGGTAAGTCAATGGGGATGATTGACACGACGTAGTGAATGGTCGAAGTGTCTGATTCGCGGACCTTTGAGCGGCCCCCCTGTGCTTCGCTATACTTGACTATATTCACGATCTGGCTTAACAAACCACCTCTTTGCCCGCGCTGGACGGGAGTTTTGCGCGTGGTAGATATTTGGAAAACGAGATAATTCCGGGAGATAGAACAGTTGTTCGAGAGCCTGCAAGAAAGACTTGGCAACACTTTTTCGAAGTTTAGTGGTCAGAAGACCCTTGATGAAAATAACATCAAGGATGGTCTGCGTGAGGTGCGTCTTGCACTTCTTGAAGCTGACGTTAACTTCAAGGTGGTCAAACAGTTCGTTGACCATGTCAAGGAGCGAGCCCTCGGCGACGAAGTCATGAAGGGCCTCGATCCCGGGCAGCAGATAATCAAGATCGTCAACGAGGAGCTGATTGAGCTTCTGGGTGGCGAACAGCAGGGGTTGGACCTCAAGGCCAGACCGCTCAAGCTGATGATGGTTGGTTTGCAGGGCTCGGGTAAGACCACCAGCTCCGGTAAGCTCGCCATGTTCCTGCGCAAGCAGCACGGCAAGAAACCATACCTTGTGCCTGCGGACGTATATCGTCCGGCTGCTATCGACCAGTTGAATACGCTGGCCAGACAGCTTGATGTGCCGGTGTATCCGTCTACCACGGATATGAATCCGGTGGACATCTGCAAGGATGCTCTGGTCAAGGCCGAAGAATTGGGTTGCGATCTCATCCTTTTTGATACCGCAGGCCGCCTGCATGTTGACGAAGAGCTCATGAACGAGTTGGTCAATATCAAGAAGGAATGTCAGCCCCAGGAAATTTTGTTCGTGGCGGACGCCATGACAGGTCAGGATGCGGTTACCGTTGCCGAAAGCTTTAATGAAAAGCTCGAAATTTCCGGTGTGATCCTGACGAAGATGGATGGTGACGCCCGCGGCGGTGCCGCCCTGTCCATCAAGACCGTGACCGGCAAGTCGGTCAAGTTCGTGGGTGTGGGTGAAAAGCTCTCCGAGCTGGAACTCTTCCACCCTGATCGCATAGCCTCTCGTATTCTCGGCATGGGCGACATGATGACGCTCATCGAGAAGGCGCAAAGCGAGATCAACGAGGACGAAGCCAAGGCCATGGCAGACAAGATGGCCAAAGCCGAGTTCGATTTTGAAGATTTTCTCGGTCACATGCGCAAGCTCAAGAAGCTTGGTTCCATGGAGGGCCTGCTCAAGATGATTCCCGGTATGGGGAACATCATGAAGCAGATGGGCGATAACGTCATGCCCGAGGAAGAGATGAAGCGCACTGAGGCGATCATCTCCTCCATGACCATGAAAGAACGCCGTCAGCCGAAGCTCATCAATGCGAGCCGCAAGGAACGTATTGCCAAGGGTTCCGGTGTCAAGGTTGCCGACGTCAACGCGCTCATCAAGAACTTCAAGCAGATGAGCAAGGTTATGCAGTCCATGATGGGCGGCGGCAAAAAGAAGAAGGGGCGGTTCGGTCTGCCCAAGCTGCCCGGATTGGGCGGCGGTCAGATGCCTGACATGGACGCTCTGGGCGGAATGGGTGGAATGCCCGGTATGCCGGGGATGCCCGGAATGCCCGGTATGGGAATGGATGAAGAGAGCGGCAAACGTTCGCTTTCCAAAAAAACCCTGAAGGCGCGCAACAAGAAAAAACTGAACAAGAAAACCAAGAAAAAGAAGAAGAAGAAATAGGAAATAAAGGCGATTCGTCTTTGAACTATATTAACTTGCCATAAAGTCGGCAAAAACGTATTAATCAATTATTGGGAGAATAAGCTCATGGCTATGAAAATCAGACTGACCCGGATGGGTTCCAAGAAGCGTCCTTTCTACCGCGTGGTGGCTCTCGACTCCGCTGCCCGTCGTGATGGACGCCCCGTTGAATTCCTCGGGCATTACAATCCGATGGTCGAGCCCAACGATATCAAGCTCGACATGGAAAAAATCGAGAAGTGGTTGGAAAAGGGCGCAGAGCCCAGCAACACCGTTCGTTCTCTGCTGAAAAAAGCCGGCAAGTAGCTTCGTGCTTCAACACGCAGGTGGGCAGTAGTCCCTCCTGCATGGTCCGGTTCACATTTGGCAGCTCAAGTTCATGGCACGCGGCGACGTGCCAGCCCCGGAGGTGACGTCATGTTGAAAGAGATGATTGAGTACATTGCCAAGTCCCTGGTGGACAACCCGGACGAAGTGCATGTTTCGGAAGTCGAAGGCGAACAGACCTCGGTAATCGAGCTCAAGGTGGCCAAGGAAGATCTTGGTAAGGTTATCGGCAAGCAGGGCCGCACGGCTCGCGCCATGCGGACACTGCTGGGTGCCGCATCCACCAAGGCCCGGAAGCGCTCCGTCTTGGAGATTCTCGAGTAGTTTCGGTAGATCGATGACCATTAAGCAGTCCGCCAAGGGGTTTATCCCCGTGGGCGGGGTGGTCAAGCCGCACGGAATTCGAGGGGAGTTCTGCATAAAAAGTTATGCAGACTCCCCGACCATTTTCGGTGTGGTGGATGCCCTGTATCTTCAGAATGGAGATACGCCCCCGAAGCCCATTACCGTTGATTCCTGGCGTGAGCATAAAGGACTTGTCCTGCTTACGGCCAAAGGTGTGACCGACCGCGATCAGGCAGATGCCCTTCGCGGCCGGACTGTTCTCGTGCGCGAGGAAGACCTGCCTGAACTGGGTGATGATGAACATTATCTATATCAGATGGTCGGCTGTCGCGTGGTGCTGACAGATGGCAGCGAGGTGGGTGTACTCGAAGGATTCTATGAAACCAGCGAGCAGGACACCTGGGTCATTGTCAACGAGGCCGGAACAGAAATCCTGCTGCCCGCCGTGCCCGAGTTCGTGCTCGATATAGACCTTGACGATGAGGTCATCAGCATTGACCCGCCCGAAGGACTGTTGGATCTGTATCTGCATCCTGACCCGCCAAAAAAGAAAAAACCCCGTCGCCCACCCCGCAGGAAAAAGCCAAAGCAGTCATGAACTACCATCTGGTTTCCATATTTCCGCACTATTTCGACTCCCCGCTTTCAAGTGGCCTTATGAACAAGGCTGTAGAGACCGGGCTGGTCAATCTTGACTATGTTGACGTGCGTCAGTTCGCCGGAGGAGTTCACATGTCTGTGGATGACCGTCCTTTTGGCGGTGGCCCGGGTATGCTGCTCAAGCTCGACCCTATGATCAAGGCCTTGGATTCCATTGAGTCCAAGGGACGCATCATGATGTTGTCG
Organism: uncultured Pseudodesulfovibrio sp.; assembly: GCF_963675635.1. Classification (NCBI taxonomy): domain Bacteria; kingdom Pseudomonadati; phylum Thermodesulfobacteriota; class Desulfovibrionia; order Desulfovibrionales; family Desulfovibrionaceae; genus Pseudodesulfovibrio; species uncultured Pseudodesulfovibrio sp. The sequence goes on from NZ_OY776488.1 coordinate 3,176,972, forward strand.
CCGCGAGGCAAACCGCTGAATCAGGCCATGGCACGCGAGCTGTCGCAAGAGGAAAACATCACCCTCATTAGTGGTCGGTATGAAGGCATAGACGAGCGTCTGCTCGATCTGTATCCAATTGAGCTAGTCTCAGTGGGTGACTTTGTGCTGAATGGTGGCGAAGCCGGTGCTGTCTGTCTTTTAGAGGCCGTGTCGCGCCTGTTACCCGGTTTCATGGGACATGAGGATTCTGGCGAAGAAGAATCATTCTCTTCAGGCTTGCTGGAATATCCGCACTACACTCGTCCCGAGGATCACGATGGGTTGAAAGTGCCGGAGGTTTTGCGCAGTGGTGACCATGGCAAGATTGCTGATTGGCGGCGTGAATGCAGCCTGTCCACCACGCTGAGCGATCGTCCCGACCTGTTGCCTGAAGCTCAGTTGACAGTGGAAGATATTGATTTTCTGCGAAAGCAGCCGCGCACTCGTCTGGGGCGCAACCTGTATATCGCGTTGTGTCATTATCCCGTGGTCAACAAATTTGGTGAAAAGGTGGCGGTTTCCGTGACGAACCTCGACCTCCACGACATGGCACGGGTGACTCGTAGTTACGGGTTGGGTGGTTTCTACGCGACAACGCCAATTGACGATCAGAAAGCATTGGCAGATCGGCTTCTCGATCACTGGAAGGACGGGGCCGGAAGTCTGGCGAACCCGGACCGCGCAGAGGCGTTTTCCAAGGTGAAGGTTTTTGACGATATCGACGCTGCTGTTCTTGACATCGAGGCGCAAACAGGGCAATGTCCCCGCCTCGCGGCTACTTCAGCAAGGCTGGATCGTCGCAAGAAAGCCGAGCCTGCAATGACCTATAAAGAACTGCAAGGCTGGCTTGCCAACTCTCCGGTTTTATTGATTTTTGGAACTGGTCACGGTTTGGCGGAAGAAGTCCTCTCCAAAACAGAAGGCATATTACGGCCTGTCAGGTATTTGGATGACTACAACCATCTGTCGGTTCGAAGTGCGGTTGCTATTATTGTCGACCGGCTTATCGCAGATGAGTACTAAGAATTAGGAGATTATCATGGACATTATCAAGAAAATCGAAGCTGAACACATCCGCTTGGATATGCCTCAGTTCAAGGCCGGTGACACCGTCAAGGTTCACTACCGTATCATCGAGGGTGAGAAAGAGCGTATCCAGGTTTTCCAGGGTGCAGTCCTTCGTCGTCGTCGTGGTACCACCAATGCTACTTTCACCGTGCGTAAGATTTCCGATGGTATCGGTGTCGAGCGTGTGTTCCCCATGAACTCCCCCTTCATTGATCGCGTTGAAGTGGTCTCCGAGGGTAAAGTTCGTCGTAGCCGCATTTACTACCTGCGTAACCTGCGCGGTAAGGCTGCACGCATCAAGTCCAAGCAGATCTGGGAATAATTTTTCGGATAAGCGGGTGGTTGCGCCGCTGCTTTCGAAACTCGGATCCTTGCGTATACAATGCGCAGCGGCCCTAAATTTCGTTCGCATCGACAATCCCTTCCACTTCTCCAAAAAATATCTTTGATTTAATTGCGATATATATGCCCGGAGTGTCTTTTGACACTCCGGGCTTTCGTGGTTTGTAAAGTGGGTTTGATGAGAATACCTGCATCCCACTTTTTGAAAAATGAGCGCAACGGCTTATGTTCTCTATTCGCTGTTTCTCGGCGGACAGGAGCGGTTACTTCTTCCACTCGATTTCATCCATGTTGCTGAAAACAGCCTGGATACCACACCCGGAAGCGCTGCCAAGACGAAACGACACTCTGGCGGAGCTCGGTTTCAATCCCCATAGTTCATAACCATCTCTGTAAAAACCTGTTCCAAAGGAAGACAGCTGGTCCAGCGGAAAAGAGAACTCAACTCTTTTTTTCTGTCCGGCTGCTAGTCGAATGTCCACAGGGATATCGAATGGATACGGATAGTTACAGCCAGACAAAGCCAAGGTGCCAAGAAGACTGGCCTTGTATAGGAAGCGGTTGGAGTGGTTTGTAACGTCCATCTTAAGGATGACGTTGTCACCTATGTTTCCCTGAAATCCATTGTGTTTATCAGAGTACTGTACCAAGAGTGAGACCGCCTTGACGGTTGCCAGAGGCGGAGCAATGTCCACACGTTCTTCGAAAACAAGTGCTGATCCCTTGTCGCGGGCCGTGACTGTGTACTGTGTGAAGCTGGCGCAATCCCAAGAATCAAAGGATCCGATGGCCTGTGTCTCAGCCGCTCCTGGTTTGAGTGTTTCCTTGAACCTGATCGTTTTGCTTTCGATCGGACGCAGCATGAGGTGTCCCTGCACGACAACGTCATACCGTGTCATATTGACCGTGGTGGTGCCCTTATTGGTTATGGTCAGGGTGAGTTCTCGCTCTCTTTTATTATTCAAGACTTCGGTAAGTACGAGTTTCAAGTCGGCACTCTCAAGGACTTCCGGGCGGATAGTGACACCTACGCTGTTTCCGGTCGCACTTCCTGCCGTCGCAGCAGCATTTGAGGCGGCTGGGGTTGGTATATTACCAGGATTTGCGGTCGAAGCGGAGAATGTCCCTGTTCCTATGAGTTTGTTGTTCTGGGAGTCGACAACATCAATCTGCATTCGGGCGATGCCGGTGACGTGTTGAAACTGTTGTTGCAAGGTGATTGACTTCCCTGGTCGGATATCCTGATTGAGTGTGAACGGGCTTCCCGCGGGTGTCGTTGAACCCCCATGGTCGATTTGCATGGCTCTCACTGAGTACGTGTTGCGTGCCAGATTTTTATCAGACGTGTTCGTCAGAGTAATGAACCAGTCGTATCGGCCATTACCTGTGGTCACGCGGAACTCGGACAGATCCACCTTCGGGGAGGATTGCACCATGGTGAATTTTTTGGTCTTTGGTTTGAATAGTTCAAGACCGCTGGCCCACGCTTGGACCGGGCAGAGCGTTGCGATGATGAGAAGAGAGACGATATATCTCATGGGTGTTCTCCTTGGATGGGTTAGGCCAGAGTTAGTATCTCCATATACTATTATTTGCTCGTTGTTCAACTGACTCGGCACAATAGCGTTCACGTAAGGGAGAAACTTTACGGTGGGACAAGTGGCTTTTTGTCCGGTTTTGAGGCAGACAGGATCCGGAGGAAAGATGACCCAAAGTATATTGTACGGTAGGCAGGGATTGACCCCCATCGAGATCGCAGGCGTAGACGAGGCCGGGCGCGGTTGCCTGGCGGGTCCGGTCGTGGCTGGGGCGTGTATCCTCCCTGCGGAATATGACCTGCCGGGATTGAATGATTCCAAACAGCTTACAGCTGCCAAACGTGAAGTTTTGTATGACCTCATCCGTGAACAGGCCGTGGCCTGGGCCGTGGGTGTGGCTTGGGCGCCTGAAATTGACGACATCAACATCTTGCAGGCGACGTTTCAGGCCATGGGCCGTGCCGTGCAAGGTATGAAAGTCGAACCAAAGTTTCTTCAGATTGATGGCAATAAAACTATTCCGTACCACGCCTTGCACCGAGATATCCCGCAGGAATTCATCATCAAGGGTGACGGTAAGATTCCGGCTATTTCAGCGGCGTCCGTCATGGCAAAGACCTTTCGTGATCGGCTTATGGTCAAGCTCGCCAAGCGGTATCCCGGCTACGGCATATCCAAGCACATGGGCTACGGCACCAAGGCACATATGACCGCCATTCAGGAACTTGGTCCATGTCGCCAGCATCGCCTGACTTTTCGCGGCGTCAAGCCTGAAGAAAAAATGCAGGTACAAGCCAGTCTGTTTTAAACTGATGACGTTTACGATGCCTCCGACGAAAGTATTTAATAATTTGTTAATAATAAAACCCCGGTAGCTTCATGCTATCGGGGTTTTTTTGATTGTATATACACCTTTGCCAAAAGCGACACGGTATTCTTACGGCCCTCGGCCATAAACCGCCGGAGGCATCTTTTATCTGACTATTCAGCCGAAGGGGACTTCACAATCTTACTTGTATGCTGCCAACTGCCGTGCGGTGTCGCGGGAGATGTCGCGATCTTTGAGATCCTGCTTCTTTGAGTGGACGTTTTTGCCTCGACCAAGCCCAATCTGTACTTTGACCTTGCCTCGGCTGAAGTACATCTTCATGGGGATGACAGAAAGGCCCTTTTGCTCACTTTTGGTCTTGAGCATGGTGATTTCCTGCTTGTGCAGCAGCAGTTGCCGGGGGCGCTCCGGGTCATGTTGATCATAGACGCCGGTTTTCTCATAGGGCGCGATATGCACTCCGATCAGGAAAGCGGAATCGTTGCGGAACTGGACATAGCCGTCCTTGAATGACACCTGTCCGGCACGAAGGGATTTGACTTCGCTGCCGAGCAGAGAGATACCGGCCTCGAAGGTCTCAAGGATTTCATACAGCCGGCGGGCCTGCTTATTGGTACCGATGGTATTCGGTGAAACTTTGCTTTTTTTCTTTTTTGCCATGGTGTTCGCCTAGGAAGGCAGCTCGTCGTTTTCCAACAGGGACGAGAAAAAGGATACTTCCTCTGGGAAGTGTTTGAAAATATTATCCATAACCAGATTGTTGATACGACTGACCGTGCGGCATTCCAAGACATCTTTCAAGAGAATACGGCAATCGTGCATATTGATCTGCCGGATAATCCGCTTGATACCTGGAATGGCCTGTGGAGTCATGGAGATGGAATCAATGCCCATGCCGAGCAGGATGGGTACACAGAACGGGTCGGATGCCACCTCACCGCAGAGCGACACTTCTATGCCGGCCTGGTGGGCTGCGTCAACCACCAATTTGATAGCGCGCAGGGTGGCGGGGTGAAGCGGTTGGTACAGATAGGATACGTGCCGGTTGGTCCTGTCCACGCCGATGGAATACTGGATAAGGTCATTGGTGCCGATGGAAAAGAAGTCTACTTCGTGCGCCAGGAAATCGGCGATCATCACGGCTGCCGGCAGTTCGATCATGGTGCCCACGGGCATGTCATGGTCGTAGTCGATGCCTTCGCGGCGCAGTTCCGCCTTTGCCTGTGCCAGCCATGCTTTGGCCTGCCGTACTTCCTTGACCCCTGAAATCATGGGAAACATCATGGAGACGTTGCCGTAAGCCGAAGCGCGCAGAATAGCCCGAAGCTGGGTCTTGAATAACTGCGGGTTTTTGAGACAGAAACGGATTGCACGCAATCCCATGGCTGGATTGGCTTCGTTGAGTTCACCGAAGGAAGTAATGAATTTGTCGGCTCCGAGATCCAGTGTGCGGAAAACCACCTTGCGCGGATACATGATGGAGGCGAGGTCGATATATTTTTCAGTCAGTTCGTCTTCTGAGGGCAGCTCGCTCCGGTTGAGATAGGCGTATTCCGTTCGATAAAGACCAACGCCTTCTCCGCCGTTATCCAAAACTGCGGCCACTTCTTCCACCAGTTCAATGTTGGACAGCACCTGAACCCGTGAACCGTCAAAGGTTTCTGCCGGAAGATGGCACTGGCGTTTGATTTTGCGAGTGTAAACTTCGAACTTGGCAGCCCGTTCATTGTAGTCTTCGAGTTCCGCTTCGGTGGGATTGACGATTATTTTCCCGGCCAGGCCATCAATGATGACCAGATCTCCGTCACGCACTGAATCTTCAAGCTTGTCGACTCCCACAAGAGCGGGGATCGCCAGGGATCGGGCCATGATGCCGGTATGGGATGTCTTGCCGCCGCGTACGGTGGCAAAGGCCATGATCTTGTCCACCTGCAACTCGACGGTGTCCGCCGGGGTCAGGTCGTGGGCCATGATGATGGCGCGGCCTGAGATGGCTGTCAGGTCGTTTTCAACCCCCATGAGTTTGGTCTGAACCCTGTCAGCCACCACGCGTACATCCTGCATGCGTTCTCGGATATACTGGTCCTGGATGGCCCCGAACGCTGCTTCCTGATCGGCAACGGCCTTTTCAAGTGCCCATGCCGCGTTCAGGCCGAGTGAGGTGATGTACCCTTCAGCTGTGCTCGACAGCTTGGGGTCTTTGAGCATCATCAGGTGTGTATCAATGAGCGAACCGTGGCTTTTCAACTCCTCGGGTACCTGTTCGCGAATGACTGTCAACTCGTGCTCGACAGTGGCGAACGCATCTTTGAGACGGTCGATTTCATCAGGCACTAGCGCAGCAGCCACGGTCTGCCTGGGCAGATGTGCCATGTGGTTCCGGTTGACGAAGTAGGCTTTGCCGATGGCTATGCCTGTGGCAACCGGGATGCCTGTGATAATCGCGTCAGCCATTTATCCCTCGAATTTGTTTTTGAACAGTTGTTCAAGCCGTGTAAGCGCTTCTTCGGCATCCGCTCCCGAGGCTCGCAGTTCGAGCACATGGCCCGGTTCGGCCGCCAGGGTGAGGATATCGAGAATAGACTTGGCGTCCGCTTCCTGATCTTTGTGGATCAAGGTGATCGCGGATTCAAAGGACTGTGCGGCCTGAGCGAGCCTGCCTGCGGGGCGGGCATGCAGCCCGTTATCACTGGCAACAATCACTTGCCGGGATATATAATCCCCAGGGGCAGAATCGGTTGAGGTGCTTTCGTCCGTCATATATGTACCTACCTATTCAAACTGTTTTTATGTCTGATTGAAAGAAAAATCACAAGCCAAATCCAGTCCAACCAGTTTCGTTGATCCAGGTGAAAAGGTCGATGAGAGCAACGAATACGGCAACGGCGAGAACACGGGACAACAGCCCTGTACGGACAAATCGTCCGAAAATGAGGAGTGCGCTGACACCTATTATCAACTCCCACCATTGATAGGGGCGAGGCCAGATGAGTGCCCAGAGCCATAGCAGCAGGGCTGCGTTGGCGTATTTGACCCGGCGCCCCCAGTTGATGAGATCCCACCGTTTGAGTCGTTCAAGAAATTTGAAGCCCTGTCGCACGCCGCAGGTGAAAGTGTATATGCGGAAGGCCTGTAAAGCTGTCAGAAATATCAGCCCGGTAGCAAAGGCGAGATGCGGGTTGCCACTCAGGAGCAGACAGATGGAGAACAGTGCCCAGAATATGAGCAGACTCCCGGCAAAGACTGAATCACCGATGGCGGACAGGGAGTAGGCAGTGGTGTCCTTGACTTTGGCCAGCATCTTGGGCGGGAAGCGATTCGTGGCAATGGCCTGTTCCACGTTGAGTAGAATGCCGACAAGACATGGTGTCCAGAAAGGATGGGACTGGTAATGGCGCACGTATCGTTTCAAGGCAGCCCGAAGCTCTTTGGGGTCGGAATGGATGGCCGCGAGGCCCGGCTGCATCGCATACATCAGACCGATGTTCTGCATGCCTCGTGTATTGAATCCCGCACCGGCCAGGTAGCAGCGTATGAAGCTGCGTACGAAGGCCATGGACTTCGAGTCCTTTTGGAGAGTGGGGAGATCTTTGACGTGCATGAGTATTTGTTGGTTACCGTTGTCCCGGCAGAAGATTCAGTCGGATGAGGTATCTGCAACAAGCCACGGCTGCCACGATTTTTATCGCGTCCCACGGGATGAAGGGGACAACACCGGCCATGAACGCCTTGTACCAGCTCAAGGAAAGAGCGAATTTGAGCCACGTCGCGCCTGTGCCGTAGGCAACCACAAGTGCTCCGAGTCCCCAGAGCAGGCCTATGATCCACCCCAGATTCGGGTTGGTCTTGCGGGCCATGCCGCACATCCATGCCGAGATCACGAAACCGAACAGGTAGCCGCCGGTCGGGCCGAGCAGATGGCCGAGGCCTGATTTGCCGCCTGAAAAAACGGGCAGGCCGATGGTCCCGGCCAGCAGATAGAGGCCGACTGCCAGTACGCCGCGCTTGGGTCCGAGTATGTACCCGGCCAGAAATATGAAAAAGGGCTGCATGGAAACAGGGACAGGCCCGATGGGCACGACAAGATATGCTCCGGCACCGATAAGCGCAGCCATGAGTGCGGTCCAGACAAGCTGGTGAAGGTCCATGAGAGAATCATTCGTCATTGCAGATCACTCTGTTTCCGGTTGTAAACCGGCATGGTCAATCTCTTCAAGGTCATTTGTCACACTGCCTCCCTTGATGGTCAGGTAGTCTCCCACCATCAATCCATTCGCACCGGAGCCGAGCAGTTCGGCCTTGCGGCGTTCCCCGAATACGGTGAGTCGCCCACCGCAGATGCGCAGAGCGCGGTCCGGCAGCAGAAACCGATACAGGGCCACCAGCTTGAGTGCTTCTTCCGGGGCCAAAGGCTCTCTGTCCTCAAGTGGCGTGCCTTGAATGGGGTGCAGGAAATTGATCGGTACGGACTGCACGCCCAGTTCTTTCAGCAGCAAGGCAAGTTCCACTCGGTCATCCCACGACTCCCCGATGCCGAAGATGCCGCCGGAGCAAACATAGAGTCCGGCTTCGACTCCAGCGCGGACAGCGGCCACATCTTCTGCATACTCGTGCGTCGTGCACATCTGCGGAAAGAACGAGGCCGATGTTTCCAGGTTGTGATGATAACCCTTCAAACCTGCCTTTTTCAATGCTTTTAATTGGGCCGGTTTCAGGATGCCCGGAGATAGGTCCGGAGCCATGCCGAGTGCAGCGACTCTTTTGACAGCTTCGGTGAATCTGACCATGTCGCGATCTCCGACCAATTTGCCGCTGGCCACGATGCCGAACCGGGTGATGCCATTCCCTTTGGCAGTGGCCGCAGCTGTGGCAATATCACTGGCAGGAAGCAGCGGATATTCCGGGCTTTTGCCTCCGTGATGACCGGATTGGGCGCAAAAAGAACAGTTTTCTGAGCATGTACCGGACTTTGCATTGATGATGGCACATAAACTGACCTTGGAGCCGAACATGGCGGTTCTGATTGTGTGGGAGCAGACCAGCAGTTCGTCCAGCCTGTCAGCGGGCAGAGAGACGATGTACCGAATATCGGGTTCCGCAAGCGGGCGTCCGTCAAGGACCTTGCGGCATATGGCGTTCAAACTCATGGGGTGCCTTTGGATGGAATCGTTAAACGCATACTGTGTTTTTGCGGTCAACTCACTATTTGTGTGACAGGCTCAGGGAGAAGTCAAGTCGGGTAAAAAGCTGCACTTATGATTTTGTGAATAATAGAATTTGGATTGGGGTGTTGACCCCGTTCAAAAAAGGCATACGCTCATAGGTGAATAGTCTAGGAGGTTTTGGTTATGACTCTTGAATTCTTGTTTTTTGGTGTCTTTTTGGCGGTCATGCTCGTGGCACTTTTCATGAGCGTAGAACAATCGTTTTCCAAACACTTTTGGCAGCGTGACTCTTTTCTGCGTCTTCTGAGTGCCCGTTTCTGCAAACGGCATCCTTTGCTGTGCGATGAGGGTGATGTTTTCTACTGTTTTTTCAGGAAAGATATTTTTCGTCGCAAATAATCAATGCGTTGACTCTTTCTGGGCAAACAGAAGGCCGGAAGCAGGGGATATCCTGGCTTCCGGCCTTCTGTTCGCTTCAGTCTCTTCTTTTTAATCGCGCATGGCAGCGTATACTTCCTTGGCGGTCCATCCTGTGGCGCGGTCCGCCACTCGTCTGGCTATTTCCTTGGGTTTGCCGCCGATTTCGGTTTCTTCCTCGACCATATCGGCAATCTTTGTTTCACTGGTTCGGCCTGTCTCCGTGGGCGGAGCGATGATGACGGTCAGTTCTCCGCGCAGGTCAAGGTCCATGTCAATGATGGACCCCAGATTCCCCCGGATAAACTCTTCATAGTCCTTGGTCAGCTCCCGGGCCACGCAGAATTCGCGATCGCCAAGTATGTCAAAGGCAATGGAGAGGGTGCCCGTGAGTCTGGATTTGCGCTCGAAAAATACCA